>NZ_JBSGWV010000077.1:0-20255 GCF_053609105.1 Streptomyces sp. NPDC054975 | reverse complement strand
GCACCGCGCCTCGCCGCGTTGTCGTCGGTTGCCATGGCTCCGCCATGGCGCCCTCCTCCGCCTTGCGATCCACGGCACCAGACCCCGCTCCCTGAACCGGCCTGATCCAAACGAAAGACCCTAGGCGCTCTCCGCCTCACTGTGCGCGAACAGCTTCAGGACCGGTACGCCGACCTTGTGACGGGCCCGGGACGCCCAGTCCCGGTGGAAGAACTCCTCCACGTAGTGCGGCGCCGTCAGGACGATGACCTCGTCGGCACCGGACTCGTCGACCACGGCCTTCATCTTGTCCAGGGGGTGGTCCTCGACCACTTGTCCGACCGCCTCGCAGCCCGCGTTCCGAAGCCCCTGGAGCGAGTACTCCAGGGCCTGCTCGGCCGGGACACGGGCCGCCTTGCCCTCCGGTTCCTCTCCCTCGCGGGCCGCTTCCTTCAGTTCGCCCATGGCGACGTCGTCGATGGCGCGCAGCAGTACATCGGCCTGGTCACCACGGGGCTGCATCAGCACGATGAAGGACACGTCCTCGTCGCCGTGCAGGGTGGTGACGAATTCCACGTCGACGGACGTGAGGGGCTTCTCGATCATCAGAACGCTTGTGAACACCTCAGGAGCCCTTCTGCGGAAACCATCCTTCCCCGTGCCCGCACGGGGTCTACGGGGGTAAGTGTGCCCAGCGGAAGCTAACCGGAACGACAAATTCCGCTTCGTGTCAGATCCGACGGTAGCGGGTGAAAAGGAAGCCGGCCTCCTCCAGCACCGACGCCAGGGCGAACCGGTGCGGGACGGCCACCGACGGCCCTCCGGCGATGCGCTGCGCGCCGCCCGCCGTCATCGTCGGGGAGACCGTCAGGCACAGCTCGTCGAGCACCCCGGCCGCCACGAACTGCCCCAGCAGCCGCGGACCGCCCTCGGTCAGCTGCCGCCGGAGCCCCCGCTCGGCGAGCGCCGCCACGGCGCGGGCCGGCTCGACGCCGGGCCCGTCGCCCGCGATCACCACCTCCGCCCCGGCCGCCCGGGCCTCCGCCACGCGGTCGGCGGGCGCGGCGGCGCCGGTCAGGAGGAGGGTCGGGACCAGGGGCTCGGTGAAGAGCGGCAGCGTGAAGTCGAGGTCGAGGGAGGCGCTGGCCACGGCGATCACCGGCGCGGGCCCCTGCCCGGCGGCGGCCCGGCGGGCCGCGAAGGCCTCACGCGCGCGTGCCGGGCGGTACCCCTCCTGGCGCACGGTCTGCGCGCCGACGACGATCACGTCGGCGAGGCCGCGCAAGGTGCCGAAGATCCGCATGTCGCCGTCCGAGGAGAGCGGCTGCGAGCGGCCGTCGTGCTGCCCGGCGCCGTCGAGCGAGGAGACCATGTTGGCCCGCAGCCAGCTCTCGCCGGAGCCGAGATCCGGGTACGCGTAGGCATCGGCGAGCTCACCGAGGGACCACTCCCGGTCCCGCAGAACGTCAGGGTCGACGGCGCCGGAGGCCGCACCACCAGCGAATTCACCGCCGCCGGAACCACCAGCGAGTTCACCGCCGCCGGAACCACCGCCGACGGCGTCACTTCCGGTGGCATCCCGCCCGGCCTCCTCCCGGCCCGGGGCGTCGATGGCTGTCATGTCCGTCACAGGGAACAGGCGTCGCATCCTCGCAGTCTGACACGGCGCTTAGAGTGGGGAACTGTGTCGACCCGTGCCTCCCACGCCCCCCGCGCCATGACCGAAGCGGCTTCCACCGAAGCGGCTCCGGCCTCCCTGTGCGCCCGGGAGCCCCATGTCCCCGCCGACCGCCTCGTCGCGGAGATGGTCCCGCCGCCGCGCTTCGACTCGGTGCGCTTCGACACCTACATCCCGGACCCGAACCAGCCCAGCCAGACCGACGCGGTCAAGGTCCTGAGCTCCTTCGCCGAGGGGCTCGGCGGCGCCCACGCCTCCGGCGCCGGCAAGCGGCCGGCCCTCAGCCGCTGGTTCGCGAAGAAGCCCGCCGCCCCCAGCGGCCCGCGCGGTGTCTACCTCGACGGCGGTTACGGCGTCGGCAAGACCCACCTGCTGGCCTCCCTCTGGCACGCGACGCCCGCCGAGCCGGGGCTCAAGGCCTTCGGCACCTTCGTGGAGCTGACGAACCTGGTCGGCGCGCTCGGCTTCCAGCAGACCGTGCGGACCCTGAGCGGACACCGGCTGCTCTGCATCGACGAGTTCGAACTGGACGACCCGGGCGACACCGTCCTCGTCTCCTCCCTCCTCAGCCGGCTGGTCGAGTCGGGCGTGGCGCTCGCCGCCACCTCCAACACGCTGCCGGGCAAGCTGGGCGAGGGCCGCTTCGCCGCCGCCGACTTCCTCCGCGAGATCCAGGGCCTCTCCGCCCACTTCCGTCCGCTGCGGATCGACGGCGAGGACTACCGCCACCGCGGGCTGCCCGAGGCCCCCGCCCCGTACTCCGACGAACAGGTGACGAAGGCGGCGTACGCCACCCCCGGCGCCTCGCTCGACGACTTCCCCCGTCTGCTCGACCACCTGGCCAAGGTCCACCCCAGCCGGTACGGCGCGCTCACCGACGACCTGTCGGCGGTCTGTCTCACGGACGTCACCGCGGTCCCGGACCAGTCGACGGCGCTGCGGCTCGTCGTCCTCGCGGACCGGCTGTACGACCGGGAGGTCCCGGTGCTGGCCTCCGGACTCCCCTTCGACCAGCTGTTCAGTGAGGAGATGCTGAAGGGCGGGTACCGCAAGAAGTACTTCCGGGCGATCTCCCGGCTCACCGCGCTGGCGCGGGACGCGAAGGGCTTGGTCGAGCAGTAGGTTGGAGGCCATACCCGATCGAAAGGGATACACCATGGCCGCAACCCGTACCGCCCACACCGTCTGGGAGGGCGACCTCCTCAAGGGCAAGGGCGTCGTCTCCTTCGACTCCTCCGGCCTCGGCACGTACGACGTCTCCTGGCCGGCCCGCACCGACGAGGCGGCGAACGGCAGGACCAGCCCGGAGGAGCTGATCGCCGCCGCGCACTCGTCGTGCTTCTCGATGGCCTTCTCCAACGTCCTGGCCAAGAACGAGACCCCGCCGACCCGCCTGGAGACCAAGGCCGACGTCACCTTCGTGCCGGGCAAGGGCATCACGGGCAGCCACATCACCGTGCGCGGCGAGGTGCCGGGCGTGGACAAGGACACCTTCCTCGCCCTGGCCGAGGACGCCAAGAAGAACTGTCCGGTCAGCCAGGCGCTCACGGGCACGACGATCACCCTCACCGCCGAACTGGTCTGATCCGTACGGACCCTGAAGCCGAGTGAGGCCGTGTGACCCGCATGGGTTCACGTGTCACCAGACTGCGTGATACACACGTGCGGGTCACACGTCACACCTCTCTGTCCGCCAACAGAAGTGGGTTGCCTCCGCATGTCCGCGACACGACGTCAGATCCTCTCCCGCACCGGCGCGTCCGTCGCCGGTATCGCCTTCTCGGGCGCCCTCGGCGAGCTCTTCGCCGGTACGGCCGCCGCCCGGGGCCACGCCGGCTACGGCCCTCTCCTCCCCGACCCCGCCGGCCTCCTCGACCTCCCCAAGGGCTTCCGCTACACGGTCCTCTCCCGCGAGGGGGACCCCCTGCGCTCCGGCGAGGGCCGCGTCCCCAGCAACTTCGACGGCATGGGCGCCTTCGCCGGCCGCCGGGGACGCGTCCACCTGGTCCGCAACCACGAGAACCGCGCCACCGGCAGAATCGGCGTCCCGACGGTCGAGGGCCTGACGTACGACCCGGCCGCCAAGGGCGGCTGTACGGCGCTCACCCTGGACGGCCGGGGCGAGGTCCTCGGCGAGCGCGTCGCCATCGCCGGCACCGCCGTCAACTGCGCGGGCGGGCCGACCCCGTGGGGCACGTGGCTCACCTGTGAGGAAACCGAGGACCGAGCGGGGACCAACGGCTACGAGAAGGACCACGGCTTCATCTTCGAGGTCGACGGCGCCGATCCCCACCGCACCGGAGCCGTACCGCTCACGGCCATGGGCCGCTTCCAGCACGAGGCGATCGCCGTCGACCCGCGCAGCGGGATCGTGTACGAGACGGAGGACGCGTTCCAGAAGCCGTTCGGGCTCTTCTACCGCTTCCTGCCCGAGAAGCCCCTGGGCGGCCACGGTTCGCTGCGCGCGGGCGGGGCCTTGGAGGCGATGCGGGTGCCGGGCGTGCCCGACCTCTCGGTGGTCCAGGAGACCGGGGCGAGCTTCGAGGGCGTCGAGTGGGTTCCCGTACCGGACCCGCAGGCGGCCGAGACCCCCATCAGGCTCCAGGACTTCGGGCCGCGCGGCATCACGCACGCGCAGAAGCTGGAGGGCTGCTACTGGGGCGGCCGGTCGGTCTACTTCGTCTCGTCCTTCGCCCGGACCGCCGACGGCTCGGGTGCGACCCACTTCGGCCAGGTGTGGAGGTACGAGCCGCACCGCCGCCGCCTGACCCTTGTCGTCGTCTTCGGCCCGAGCACCGACATCCAGCTGCCCGGCGAGTCGCCGGACAACATCTGCCTCGCCCCGAGCGGCGGCCTGATGGTCTGCGAGGACGGCGACGGGGCGCAGCACGTGTACGGGCTGACCCGGAAGGGCGAGGTGTACGCGGTGGCCCGCGGGGCGCAGAACATCGGCACGCCACAGGCCCCGGAGTGGGGCGAGTTCGCGGGCGTGACGTTCTCCCCGGACGGGACGACCATGTACGTCAACTGCTATACGCCCGGGACGACGTTCGCCGTGCGGGGGCCGTGGCGGTGACGTAGCCGCCCGGCGCCCGGTCGCGAAGCCGCGCCTTCCGTCGCAGGATCGGGGGAAGGCGCGGGGCGGACGGGAAGGGTCGCGAGGTGGCGAAGAAGGACAAGCAGAAGCAGGAGAAGCAGCAGAGGCAGCACAAAGAGGACAGGCAGAGGCAGCAGGAGAAGAAGCGGCAGGGGCCGGAGCAGGAGAAGGACGGCCGGCGGAAGGACGGGCCCCAGGAGCCGAAGGAGCCGGCCCTCCGGGACGTGCTGCGCCTGCCCGTCGGCAAGCCGGTCGACCTGTCCACGTACTCCGCCTCGGCGATCCCGGCAGGGCCGGCGACCAAGATGGACGGGGTCAAGGCGACGGAGCTGCTCGGCCCTGACCTCGCCGACCTCCAGGAGCGCCTGTACGCGGCGAGCACGGCCGGCGACCGCCGCCGGCTGCTGCTCGTCCTCCAGGGCATGGACACCAGCGGCAAGGGCGGCACGGTCAAGCACGTGATCGGCTACTTCAACCCCTCCGGCTGCCGGATCCGCGCCTTCAAGGCCCCCACGGCCGAGGAGCGCAGCCACCCGTTTCTCTGGCGGATCTCCCGGGCCCTGCCGGTGCCCGGCGAGATCGGCATCTTCGACCGCTCGCACTACGAGGACGTCCTCATCGCCCGCGTCCGCGAACTGGTCCCCCACCGTGACATCGGCCGCCGCTACGGCCAGATCAACCGCTGGGAGGAGTCGCTGGTCGAGGACGGCGTGACGATCGTCAAGGTCTTCCTCCACATCTCGTACGAAGAGCAGCGCACCCGGCTCCTGGAGCGCCTGGACAACCCGGACAAGCACTGGAAGTTCAATGCGGGCGACATCGAGGAGCGGGCGCTGTGGCCCGCGTACCAGCAGGCGTACGCCCTCGCCCTCGAACGCTGCTCGACGGAGGAGTCCCCCTGGTACCTGGTCCCTGCCGACCGCAAGTGGTACCGCAACTGGGCGATCAGCAAGCTCCTCCTGGAACACCTCTCCGCCCTGGAGCCGCAGTACCCGCCCGGTGACTTCGACGTGGCGGAGTGCCGGAAGCGGTTGCTCGCCACCTGATCGGCTAGTTTCCGTGAGTGACCATTTCTGTACGAAAGTTGTCGGCACTTGCTCTTCTGGGTGCCGTACTTGTCGGCTGCGGCGGGGGCGCGGCCGACACGACACCTGACGGCCCGTCCGCCCAGCCGTCGCGCCCCACCCCGGGCGCCGAGGCCAGCGCGAGTGCCGCGCCCGGCCCCGACGTCGCGCGCAAGGGGCCGCCGACCATGGCCCCGGGGCCGGGTGGGCTCACTCCGGTGTTCGAGCGCGCGCGCAAGGGCGGCGACAAGGTCGTCGCGCTCACCTTCGACGCCGACATGACGGCCGACCAGGGGCGTCGGGCCGCGAGCGGCGAGCGTTTCGACAATCCGGCGCTGATCGAGACCCTGCGGCGGCTGAAGGTCGACTCGACCGTCTTCATGACCGGCCGGTGGGCCGAGGAGTACCCGGACCAGGCCCGTTCCATCGGCACCGACCCCCGCTTCGAGATCGCCAACCACTCGTACAGCCACTACGCCTTCGCCTCGCCCTGCTACGGCCTGCCGACGGTCGAGAAGCAGGACATGGCCGCCGACGTGCGGCGGGCCTTCGACGCGTTCCGGAAGGCGGGGGCGCGCAATGTCGTGCCCTACTTCCGGTTCCCCGGCGGCTGCTACGACGACCAGGCCCTGCGCGCACTCGCGCCCGCGAAGGTCACGGCGGTGCAGTGGGACGTGGTCAGCGGCGACGCCTTCGCCAAGGACGGCGACGCGGTCGCCCGACAGGTCCTCGACGGCGTGAAGCCCGGCTCCCTCGTCGTCATGCACTGCACGCGCAGCGCCGCGCCCGTCACGGAGCAGGCGATCCGGAAGATCGTGCCCGAGCTGAGGGCCAGGGGCTATCGCTTCGTGAAGGTGTCGGAGCTGATGGCGGGGACGAGTTCCGGGCAGCGTGCGGCCACCCCCTAGAAACTCGTGCTCACTCCCGCCAGGCGGTGGCTCTGACGCTGACCGCCACGGCGACGGCGGCGAGGGCCAGGGCGCCCAGGAGGGCGGCCCACGGCATCGTGACCGTGGCGGTACGGGCGCCGGTGACCAGGCCCGTCACGGCGTACTTCGCCGGGGAACCGCTCGTCACGAGGGCGAGGAGCGAGCCGAGCACCAGGGCCGCGAGGGACCAGCCCCGGGAGCGCAGGAGCGGCCGGGTGGTGAGGGTGCCCACGGCGGCGCCCGTCAGGACGCAGGTTGTGGTGGCGAGGAGCCCCGAGGCCACGGCCGCGACGGGGTCGACGCCGCGCAGGTCGCCGACCGCGGTCACGCCGAGCACGGCGACGGCGCCGAGCGGGGCCGCGCAGGCGACGGCGGCCAGGACCGCCGCCACGTGCGCGCGCTGCCGCCCGGCCGCGGCGGACACGACGTTCCGGGCGGCGGCGGGTTCCTGGCCGAGGCAGATCCGTACCACCCAGGCGGTGACGGGTAGGAGGGTGGCGGCCGCGTAGCCGAGGGCGCCGAGCACGGGCTCCCCGGCGCGCACGCCGATGGCCAGGAGGACCGCGTGGAGGAGGAGCGGTGCGAGCCAGCGCTGGGAGCGCAGCAGCAGGTCGGTCTGGTAGCGCAGCAGTGCGGTCGTCATGTCCGGGCGCCCTCGGTGTTCAGCTCGTGGATGTGCCAGGCGGCGTCGAGCAGCTCCCGGAGCAGCGCGTCGGAGTGCGCCGCGTCGACCGCGTACACCGCCGTCGTGGGGTCGGGCCCGGGCTCGTACGAGGGTGAGCCCGGCAGCCCCTCGGGGAGCGGCCGCCCGCCGGACGCCACGATCCGCGCGCGGGGCGGCGGATCCCCGGCCGGTCCGGAACGCGGGCTCGGGCGGACCGCCCGTACCCCGCCCGCCTCCACCGCGTACGCGGCGTCGGCCTCCCCCGCCAGCCTGCGCGGGTCGTGGTCGACGAAGACGACCGTGCCTCCGGCCGCGACCCGTTCGCGGACCGCGCGGTCGAGTTCGTGCCGCGCGACGGTGTCCAGGCCGGTCCACGCCTCGTCCAGGACGAGCAGTTCCGGGTCCGCGAGCAGGGCCTGGGCGACGGCGACCTTCTGGCTGCTGCCCTTGGAGAGTTCGGCGAGCGGGGCGTCCGCGAAGGCGTCCGCGCCGAAGCGCTCCAGCCACTCCCGGGCCCGCGCGCCGGCCTCGGCCCTGCCGAGGCCCTGGACGCGTCCGAGGTGCCTGAGGTAGCCGGTCGCGGTGAACGGCAGGGCGACCGGAAAGCGTTCCGGGACGTACGCCGTGCGCGGCGGCCGGCCCACGATCCGGCCCTCCGACGGCGCGTCGATGCCCGCCACGACCCGCAGCAGCGTCGACTTGCCGCTGCCGTTCTTGCCCGCGATCCGGAGGAGGGCGCCGGGGGGCAGGACGAGGTCGGCGCCGCGCAGCACCCACGGACCGCGCCGGCCGTAACGGCGCCCCACCCGCTCCAGGTTCAGTGGGACGACGCCTTCTGCGGGGTGGCCTCGCTCGGCCGGACGATGACGAAGCCCTGGCCGTCGAGACGGAGCTGGACCGCCTCGCCGGAGCCGCCGCGGATCATCGAACCGACGGACTGCGAGCGGTGGAGCGAGGTCTGCAGCTGCTCGCTCCAGCCGACGACGGCGTCGGTGTCGACGAAGACCGGGGCCTGCGGGGTGACCGGGATGACGATCGGGGTGCCCTCGCAGGCCAGGGCTATCTTGCCGTGACCGGTGAAGACGCTGTTGAAGAGACCGCCGCCGGTCATCCCGGCGCCCTTCACCGTCTTGATCTCGTACGAGAGGGTGGCATCGAAGCAGAGCACGTTGCGGCCGTTGACCGTGAGCGCGTCGTTCGGCTCCATCTCGACGATGAAACAGTTCTGCGCCTCCTGCGCGAACCAGGCCTCGCCCTGGCCGCGGACGGCCATCAGCGCGAGACCCTCACCCGTCACGGCGCGCTTGAGCATGCCGCCGATGCCCTGGCCCTTGCGCTCGAACTGGAGGTCGCCGCGGAAGGCGATCATCGACCCCTGGCGGGCGTGCATCTCTCCGTTGACGACGTACTTCACGCACTTGGCGTTCTGCAGGCTCATGCCCGGGAACGCGGCGGCCTCGGCAAGGTGTTCACCGGAAAAAAGATCACTCTTCATGAGAGGCATCCTTACGCGGAACCGGTCAATCCGACAAGAAACACCTGTGCGAGCAGTGGCAGACTTGCCAGGTGAGCAGCAACGAGACCCAGATCCGCGCCGATGTCCGCGACGAGAAGCCCCAGTTCGTCCTGCCCCTCGTCGTACGGATCGAACGGGCCGAGCCCCCGGCGCGGACCGACGCGCTGGAGACCGCCGCACGCGCGGTCCTGGAGATCCTCGCCGACGAGCGCTCCTCGGGCGACGGGGAATGGGCGCAGGCGATGACGGACTGGCAGGACGCCCGGATCCGCAAGGTCGTGCGCCGGGCGCGCGGCGCGGAGTGGCGGCGCGCGGAGGCGCTCCCGGGGATCTCGGTGACGGGTGGGTCGGCGGAGGTGCGGGTGTTCCCGCCGATCCCGCTGGACGGCTGGCCCAAGGAGCTGGCGAAGCTCCAGGTGTCCGGCACGGACCTGGAGGATCCGGAGGCCCCCGGTGCGCCCGTCCCCGGGGCGGCGATGCTCTGGCTCAACCCGCACCTGGACATGTCCGCGGGCAAGACGATGGCTCAGGCGGGGCACGCGGCGCAGCTGCTGTGGTGGGAGTTGTCGCAGACGGACCGCAAGGCCTGGCGCGAGGCCGGCTTCCCCCTGGCCGTGCGCCCGGCCACCCCTGACCACTGGGCGAAGCTGACGGCGAGCGGCCTCCCGGTGGTCCGCGACGCGGGCTTCACCGAGATCGCCCCCGGCCCCACCTTCGTCTCCGAGGGCAGTGACCGCTTCGGTTCCCACGTCCGCCTCGGACAGGGGTGATCGCGCCCGGTTCGTGTCTGCTCGTGTTCCGCGGCGGCCGGTCGCTCGGTGACTGAACACGGCCGCCCTGTCGCACGTATCTCCCGATAACGCCAAGCGGGTTGAACGACCGCCTGGTTGGCGGTTCAGTCTGCGGTGACCCACACCGGTGACCCACACCGGCACCGAAGAGAACGTACGGGAGACACCTTGTCGCTACGCGTCAACGGCACGGCCCTCATCATCGCGGCGCTCGTCGCCACGGTCGGTGCGCTCGCCTTCCCGGTCTGGTCCTACGCCGACCGCTCGGGAACCGGTCAGGCCCAGCTGAATGCTTCGAGCGTGCCCACGCAGTGGGGGCCGCTGTCCGCCACGGACCGGGACTTCCTGGTGAAGGTACGGCTGGCCGGACTGTGGGAGCTGCCCGCCGGCCAGCAGGCCATCGAGCGCGCGCCGAGCCGGGCGGTCGTGGAGTGCGGCGACCATCTCGTGGTCGGCCACACCGACCTGGACCGGCGGGCCCGGTCCGTGGCGGCGAAGCTGGGCGTGGAGCTGCCGAACCAGCCGACCGAGCAGCAGCAGGGATGGCTGCGGGAGCTGACGGCGGCGAGCGGGGAGGAGTACGAGCGGAAGTTCGCGAACCTGCTGCGCAGCGCGCACGGCAAGGTGTTCGCGCTGATCGCCGAGGTCCGGCACACCACGCGCAACTCACTGATCCGGCAGCTGGCGAGTGACGCGAACCAGACGGTGCTCGACCACATCACGATGCTGGAGGCGACCGGGATGGTCGACTTCGACGCGCTGGCGAACGAGGCGGCGGGGCGGAAGACGGCGCCGCCGACCGGGCCGCCGGTCGTTCCGTCGCCCCTCTCGCCCTCGCCGGTGCGGCCGACGGGGACCGACCAGTCGTTCACGTCGCGTCCGGTGCCGGAGGCGGGGATCGTGACACCGCACTCGATGCCGTAGCACCGCGTCCCGGGCGCCCCTGCGTCGCCGGAACCTCAAATCAACCTCTGAACGTCCCCCTGTCGGGATTCGAACGGATCCCGCGGGGCCATCAGGTGAGGGACCGAAGGAGGGGGACATGACGAAACTCGGCGTTGGTATCGGGTGGCGGCCGGAGATCGCGGGGGCGGTGGAGGCGCTGCCGGGCGTCGACTGGGTGGAGGTCGTCGCGGAGAACGTGTGCACGGGCCACCTGCCGGACTCGCTGACGCGGCTGCGCGAGCGGGGGGTCACGGTCGTCCCGCACGGGGTGTCCCTGGGCCTCGGCGGCGCCGACCGGCCGGACGCGGGACGGCTCGCGGACCTGGCGGCGACGGCGACCGCGCTCGGGGCGCCGCTGGTGTCGGAGCACATCGCCTTCGTCCGGGCCGGGGGCGCCCTGACGGCGACCCCGACCCTCGAAGCGGGTCACCTGCTGCCCGTGCCGCGCACCTGGGACGCCCTGGACGTGCTCTGCGAGAACGTACGGATCGCCCAGGACGCGCTGCCCGTGCCGCTGGCCCTGGAGAACATCGCGGCGCTGATCGCCTGGCCGGGCGAGGAGCTGACGGAGGGCCAGTTCCTCGCGGAGCTGGTGGAGCGTACGGGGGTACGGCTCCTGATCGACGTCGCCAACCTGCACACGAACCACGTCAACCGGGGCGAGTCCCCGTCGAAGGCCCTCGCCGAACTGCCGGTCGAGGCGATCGCCTACGTCCACGTGGCAGGCGGCCTCGCCCGCGACGGCGTCTGGCACGACACCCACGCCCACCCGGTCCCGGAGCCGGTCCTGGACATCCTGTCGGACCTGGCCTCCCGCGTCTCCCCGCCGGGCGTCCTGCTGGAACGGGACGACAACTTCCCGCCGACGGAGGAACTCGCCTCGGAACTGGCGACGATCAGGGGACGCCTGAGCCCGCCGACCCGGACCGCCGCCGGGGGCGGCGGGCACGGCGTCGTCGACGCGGGAGCGCGCGTCGACGACTCCCTGCTGATCGGCGCGGGCGCCCGGGTCTCGGGCGGCCCGATGCCGCGTTCCGGGCACACGACGGTCGCGCCGCGAGAACCCGTCGGGGTCCGTCCCCGCTCCGGAGGAGCCGCACGGGAGCGGGTGGCCGTGGCGCAGGCCGCGTTGTTGTCCGCGCTCGTCGCCGGGACGCCCGTGCCCGAGGGGTTCGACTCACGGCGGATCGGGGTGCAGAGCCGGGCCCTCGTCGGGAAGCGGACCGACGTGATCGCCAAGATCGCGCCCGAGCTGCCCGAGATCCTCGGCGAGGGCTACCGTCCCGCGTTCCGCGCGTACGCCCGGACCCGCCGGATGTCCGGCGGGTACCGCCGCGACGCCCTCGACTTCGTCGCGCACCTGCTGGTCGCCGGACTCCCCGAGGACCCGGACGCCCGGCGCCGGCTCACCCGCTGGTGGCAGGAGCGCGCCGGAACCCGCCCGCCCGGCCCGGCCGGCCGACTCGTCCGCGCGGCCCGCGCCGCCCGCACCGCACTCGTACGGAGGTGACGCCCCCATGAACCTGTTCGCCCTGCTCGTCTGGGCCGCCGTGATCACCGGCTCCGCCCTGCTCATCTCCCGCCTCCGTGCCGCCCGCGCGGACCGCGGGGGTTTTGTCCACGACCTCTTCGAGGCCGCGTTCCTCCTCGGGGGCCCGCCCCGCGTCGTCGACGCCGCGCTCGCCGCCCTGCAGTCCGACGGCCGGATCGCGGTCGGCGGCCCCGGCATCGTCGTCCCGCGCCCCGGGGCCGCCCCCCGCAGCCACGTCGAACGGGCCGTCCTCCAGGAGCTCGCCGCCGCGCCCCACGGGGCCCTGCACGATCTGCGCCTGGCCGTGATGCGCAGCCCCGCCGTCCAGGAGATCGGCGACGGCCTCGCGGCCCGCGGCCTGATGGTGGACCCCGAGATCCGCCGCGCCGGCCGGCGCGAGTGCCTCACCCTCGGACTGGGGTGCCTCGGGCTGCTCGTGCTCTCGCTCGCCCTGAGTGTGGGCGTCGAACGGGCCCCGTTCGAGCTGCCGTTGCTCTTCAAGGTGGGTCCCGTCCTCTTCGCGGGCCTCATCACGGCCCTCCTGTGCGGGTCCTACAACGCGAACCGCACCAACCGCGCAGGCCGGCGGGCAGCCGCCGCGTACCACCGGGACCACGTCTACGAACCCGACACCGGGCACCAGGTCGCGCTGCGCGGACTGCGTGCCGTACCCGACGCGGAGCTGCGCGCCCAGCTGATCACGGCCGCCCGGATGCCCGCGGTCACCCGTCCGTCCGGCACCCGTGTGTCCGGCACCCGCACGACCAGCACCTCCTCCTCCACGACGGACGCCGCCGTGCTCGCGACCCTGCACTGGTGCGCGGGGACACCCGGCAACGCAGGCCCGTGCGGCGGTGCTTCAGGCTCCCCCGGCGCAGGCGGCGGGACGGACTCCGGCTTCGGAGGCGGATGTTCGGCCGGCGCCTGCTCGGGAGGATCCAGCGGGTCGAGCGGCGGCAGTTCCTGCTCCGGCGGGGGCGGCAGTTCCTGCTCCAGCGGGTCCAGTGGTGGCGGCAGTTCCTGCTCCAGCAGCAGCGGTTCCAGCTGCGGAAGCTCCAGTTCCAGCGGCTGACCGGGTCATTTCCGCCGACACGCCCCGACGGTCCTTTACACCGCGCCCCTCCGCTCCAACGATCCTGCCGTGAAAGCCCTCGCGCTGACCGGAACCGTCGGGTCGCTGCTGCTGTCCTCGCTGCTGTCCTCCCCCACCGCCCTGCCCGCACGGGACGCCCCGCCCGCCGAGACGGGCGGCACCCTGCTCGCCGCCCGTCGCGCGGCCGCCGAAGGCATCCACTTCGGCGGCTGCCCGGCGTACGAGAAGCTGCCGTCGTCCGTGCAGTGCGGCACCCTCCTGGTCCCCCTCGACTACGCGGACCCCGACGGCACCCGCATCCCGCTCACCGTCAGCCGGATCAAGGCCTCCGGCCCGGCCGCCGACCGTCAGGGCGCCCTCCTCTACAACCCGGGCGGCCCCGGCGCGTCGTCGACGTACTTCCCCCTGGTCGCCGGACTTCCCGCCTGGAAGCGGATCGCCGCCGCGTACGACCTCGTCGGCTACGCCCCGCGCGGCGTGGGCCGCTCCGCCCCCGTCTCCTGCCAGGACCCCGCCGACCGCGCCACCGGCCCGACCGCGGCGCCCACCCAGCCCTCCGAGGTCTTCAAGCGGGAGCGGATCGCCCGCGCGAAGACGTACGCCCAGGGCTGCGCGACCCGCACCGGCACGGCGCTGCGGCACTACCACTCGCTCAACAACGCCCGTGACCTGGAGGTGCTGCGCGCCGCGCTCGGCGAGCCGAGGCTGACGTACATGGGCGCCTCCTACGGCACGTACTTCGGCGCGCTGTACGCCACGCTCTTCCCGCACCGGGTGCGCAGGATGGTCTTCGACGCGCCCGTCCACCCCGCGCCCGAGAAGATCTGGTACCTCAACAACCTCGACCAGTCACGGGCGTTCGAGCGCCGCTGGGCCGACTTCCGCACCTGGGCCGCCAAGCACCACTCGGTGTACGGCCTCGGCTCCACGGCCCAGCAGGTGCAGGAGAGTTACGAGAAGGTCCGCGCCGAACTCGCGGCGAAGCCGGCCGGCGGCCGCGTCGGCCCGGACCAGCTGCACCGGGCGATGCTCCAGGCCGCGTACCACGACGGCTACTGGCCGCTGCGGGCCACGGCGCTCGCCCGCTACCTGAAGGGCGACGCGAAGCCGCTGATCGCACAGGCGGCGCCGAGCGAGGAGATCACGGAGGACACGGGCAACGCGGCGGCCGTCTACTCGGCGGTGGAGTGCAACGACGCGCCGTGGCCGGAGGACTTCGCCGTCTGGGACCAGGACAACACCCGGCTGGCGGCGATCGCCCCGTTCGAGACCTGGGACAACGTCTGGTCCAACCTGCCCTGCGCGTACTGGAAGGCGCCCCGCCAGAAGCCGCTGGACGTGCGGACCGGTCCCGGGGTGCTCCCACCGGTGCTGATCCTGGCCGCCGAGCGGGACGCGGCCACGCCGTACGAGGGGGCCCTGGAGCTCCAGCGCAGGCTGGCGGGGTCGGCCCTGGTGACCGAGCGGGACGCCGGGACGCACGGCATCGGGGGCGGCGCGAACACCTGCGTCAACGGGTACCTGGAGAGCTACCTGCTGACGGGAGCCGTGCCAGGCAGCGCCGTACTGCCGCAGACCCCCGGAAGGACGCCGGTGCGGCGCGCGTCGTGCGCGCCGCACCCGGAGCCGGACCCGGTGTCGCTGGAGCGGCGGTCGGACATCCGTCCGCCGTCTGATCTTCCGGGTCGAGGGATGACGGCCCGGCTGGTCGCCGGTCCGTCACCGAGTCGGTAGGGCGGCCGTCAGGCCAGGCCCGCCACCAGGTCCGCCACGGAACGGCGGCGGCCGGTGTAGAAGGGGACCTCCTCGCGGACGTGCATCCGCGCCTCGGACGCGCGCAGGTGGCGCATGAGATCGACGATGCGGTGCAGCTCGTCGGCCTCGAAGGCGAGGAGCCACTCGTAGTCGCCGAGCGAGAACGAGGCGACCGTGTTGGCACGGACGTCCGGGAAGCCGCGGGCCATCTTGCCGTGGTCCGCGAGCATCCTCCGACGGTCCTCGTCCGGCAGCAGGTACCAGTCGTAGGAGCGCACGAAGGGGTAGACGGACACGTAGTCGCGGGGCGTCTCGTCGGCCAGGAAGGCCGGGATGTGCGACTTGTTGAACTCGGCGGGGCGGTGCAGCGCCATGTTCGACCAGACCGGCTCCAGAGCGCGGCCCAGCTTGGTGCGGCGGAAGAGGTTGTACGCCCCCTGGAGCTCGTCGCTCGTCTCGGCGTGCCACCAGATCATGACGTCCGCGTCGGCGCGCAGGCCGGAGAGGTCGTACGTGCCGCGGACGGTGATGTCCTTGGCGGCGAGCTGGTCGAACAGCTCCTGGACCTCGTCGGCGTAGCCGGCGCGGTCCTCGGGCAGGTTGTCGCGCAGCTTGAACACGGACCACAGGGTGTAGCGGATGACCTCGTTGAGGTCCTTCGCCTTCTTACCGGCGTTCGGGATCTTTTCGGGCGCACTCATACGCCTATTCTCGCCCGTCACGGACAGTGCCCTGCACCAGGGTGGGTGGTTTCCGACGTGGCGATGATCTCGTCCCCGATCTCCGCCACGATCGCGTCGGCCGCGCGATGGCCGGAGGCGATGCAGGCGGGGATGCCGACGCCCTCGTACACGGCCCCGGCGAGGCGCAGTCCGGGGACCTCGGCGACGGCGTCGCGGACGCGGGCGACCCGGGCGAGATGGCCCACGGGATACTGCGGGAGGCCGTCGGTCCAGCGCGTCACGGTGGTCGCGACGGGCCGGGCGGTGAGCCCGGTGGCGGCGGCGAGGTCCTTGAGAGAGGCCTCGACGAGGTCGGCGTCGTCGCGGTGGACCTGCTCCTCCTCGCCGTAGCGGCCGACGGAGGTCCGCAGGACGAAGAGGTCGGGGGCCGCGTCGGAGACCCACTGCCACTTCTGGCTGGAGAAGGTGGACGCCTTGATGGTGTGCCCGTCGACGGGCGGCACGAGGAACCCGGAGCCGGGCAGCCCGTGCACGTCCTGGCGCCGGAAGGCGAGGGTGACCAGCGCCATCGAGGCGTACTCGACGGTCCCGAGCTCGTCGGCGGCGACGGGCGCCTCGGCGGCGAGGAGCTCGGCGGCGGCCCAGGCGGGCGCGGCGACGACGACGGCGTCGGCGAGGAACTCCCGGCCTCCGGCGACGACCCGCCAGCGCGTGCCGCTCTCGGAGGCCCCGCCCGCGGGGCCCTGCCCGGGAACCCGGCGCAGCCCGGTCACCGGCGTGAGCGTCAGGATCTCGCCGCCCGCCGCGCGGATCGCCGTGGCGACGGCCTCGGGGAGGGTGCCGATGCCGCCCTCGATGCCCGCGAAGGCGGAGCCGCCGAGTCCGGTGGCGGCGCCCGCGACGTCGGACGGGGTCGCGGCGCCCGCCCGCTGGACGGCGTGGACGGCGTCGGTGAGCGTCGGGTGGGTGCGGGCGGCGGCGAAGAGCGCGGGCACGGCGGCCCGCAGGGAGATGCGGTAGGCGTCACCGGCGTACACCCCGCCCAGCAGCGGCTCCACGAGCCGGTCGACGACCTCGTGGCCCATCCGCTCGGCGACGTACGCGCCGATGGCGATGTCCTCGCCGATCTCGGCGGGAGGCAGTTCACGGTCGCGCTCGACCCGGCGCAGCCCCTCCGCGGAGAGCAGCTCGGCGAGGGCCGCCGCGTCACCGGGGACGCCCATGACGTGCCCCTTGGGCATCGGGCGCAGCGTGCCCCGGCTCCAGACGGACGCGGTCGTCGTGGCGGGCGGCCGGAGCCGGTCCCCCAGTCCCACGGCGCGGGCGAGCGCGATCGCCTCGGGGCGGCGGGCGAGAAGGGACTCGGCGCCGAGATCCACGGGGGCGCCGGCGACCTCCCCGGCGAGCAGCTTGCCGCCGATCCGGTCGCCGCCTTCGAGGAGCGTCACCCGGAGCCCGGCCGAGACCAGTCGGTGGGCCGCCGCGAGACCGGCGATTCCGCCCCCGACGACGACCACATGCGCCCGTGCCCTGCTGTCCCTGGTGTCCGCGTTCATGGCTCCACTCTCTCAAACCCGTTCCGAGGCCAGAACGTGACCGCTTCGCGACCGCCCGAGGGCAACCCCCCAGGCCACCCGGAACGTCGAACCGGCATCACTCACCACACCTCAGGGGGGTTCCCGTGCGAGGAGCGCGAAGGGCGGCCGTGACGCTGCTGACGGTCTCGCTGGCACTGACGGGCTGCGCCGGCGGCGCGTCCGACAGCGGTACCGAGCAGAAAGGGCTGAGCGCGGCGAAGCCGGCAGAGGGGGCCGAGGGCGCCGCCGACCGGGGGTACGAGTCGGACCAGGGGGCGGCCGACGGGGCCCCGGGCGCGAAGAAGCCGGCCGCCGCGCCCCAGCAGCAGCACGTCATCCGTACCGCCGAGCTGGCCGTCGAGGTCGGGGACGCGGCGAAGGCACTGGCCACCGCCCGGCGGGTCACCGAGGACGCGGGCGGTCATGTCGCCAACGAGTCGACCGAGCGGATCGACGACACGCACGTGACCTCGCGGGTCGTGCTGCGCGTGCCGCAGGACGCGTACGACGCGGTGCTGGGGGAGCTGGCGGGCACCGGAAAGCTGCTCTCCCGGAAGGCGGACGCCAAGGACGTCACCGAGCAGGTGGTGGACGTGGAGAGCCGGATCGCGACCCAGCGGGCGAGCGTCGACCGGGTCCGCAAGCTGATGGAGCGGGCGACACAGCTCAGCGACGTGGTCACCCTGGAGGGCGAGCTGAGTCGCCGTCAGGCCGACCTGGAGTCGCTGCTCGCGCAGCAGGCCTCGCTGAAGGACCGTACGTCGATGGCGACGATCACCCTCGAACTCACCGAGAAGGAGACGGCGAAGCCGGCGGAGAGCGAGGACCGACCGGGCTTCCTGGACGCCCTCGCGGGCGGCTGGAACGCACTGGTGGCGTCGCTGGCCTGGGTCGGGATCGTCCTGGCGGCGCTGGCGCCGTGGCTCGCGGTGGCCCTCGTCGGCTACCTCCTGTGGCGGCTGTGGCTCCGCCCGCGCCGCGCGGCACGGGCCGCCTCGGCCGGTCCGGCCGGGCCCGTGGGCGTTTCCGCGGCGACGGAGGAGCGCGGGGTATCCACGGACTGACCGCCCGAACGGCCGCGCCGACGTAGCGTGTTCGTATGAGCGAACGACTGGTGGTCATCGGTGGCGACGCGGCGGGCATGTCCGCCGCGTCGCAGGCACGCAGGCTCAAGGGCCCCGAGGAGCTGGAGATCGTCGCCTTCGAGCGCGGGCACTTCACCTCGTACTCGGCCTGCGGCATCCCGTACTGGGTGGGCGGAGACGTCGACGAGCGCGACGAGCTGGTCGCGCGGACCCCGCGGGAGCACCGGGCGCGGGACATCGACCTGCGGATGCGCACGGAGGTCGTGGGGATCGACGTGCCCGGGCAGCGGGTGCGCACCCGGGACCTGGAGTCCGGGACCGAGGCGTGGACGGGCTTCGACAAGCTGGTGATCGCGACCGGGGCGCGGCCGATGCGGCCGCCGCTGCCGGGGATCGACGCGCCGGGGGTGCACGGCGTGCAGACCCTGGACGACGGGCAGGCGCTGCTCGACTCGCTGACGCGTACGGAGGGCCGGCGGGCGGTCGTCGTGGGCGCCGGGTACATCGGCGTGGAGATGGCCGAGGCGCTGCTGAAGCGGGGCTACGAGGTGACGGTCCTCAACCGGAGCGAGCAGCCGATGGCGACGCTCGACCCGGACATGGGACGCCTGGTCCACGAGGCGATGGACGGCCTCGGGATCACGACGGTCGGCTCCGCACCGGTCACCAAGATCCTGACGGGCGAGGAGGGTCGGGTCAGGGCGGTGGCGACGGAGGACGCCGAGTACCCGGCGGACGTGGTGGTCCTGGGGATGGGCGTGGCGCCGGAGACGACTCTCGCCGAGGCGGCCGGGCTGCCGCTGGGGACGTACGGCGGCCTGCTCACCGACCTCGCGATGCGGGTGCGGGGCCATCAGAACATCTGGGCGGGCGGTGACTGCGTGGAGGTCCTCGACCTGGTCTCGGGCCGCGAGCGGCACATCGCGCTCGGCACGCACGCCAACAAGCACGGTCAGGTCATCGGCGCGAACGTGGGCGGCGGTTACGCCACGTTCCCGGGGGTGGTGGGCACGGCGGTGTCGAAGGTGTGCGACCTGGAGATCGCCCGGACGGGGCTGCGCGAGAAGGAGGCCCGGGAGGTGGGCCTGCGGTACGTGACGGTGACGATCGAGTCGACCAGCCGGGCGGGCTACTACCCGGGCGCGGCGCCGATGGCGGTGAAGATGCTCGCGGAGCGCCGTACGGGCCGGCTGCTCGGGGTGCAGATCGTGGGCCGCGAGGGGGCCGCCAAGCGGGTGGACATCGCGGCGGTGGCGCTGACGGCCGGGATGACGGTGGAGCAGATGACGATGCTCGACCTCGGGTACGCGCCGCCGTTCTCGCCCGTGTGGGACCCGGTGCTGGTCGCGGCGCGCAAGGCGGTGGCGGCGGTCCGCAAGGCGAGCTGATCCAGGCGGAGCAGTGACCGGTGGTGACGAATTGCGATGTTGCGATGACCGTGGGTTAACTCGAAGACATGATCCGACACATAGCGCGAGCGCTCTGCGCCGCCTCCCTCATCGTCGCCCCACTCGCCCTCAGCTCCCCCGCCCAGGCGGTGACCTGCACGGTCAACGGGTTCCCCCGGACCGCGGACAACCTGACCGGCACGCCCGGCAGCGACTTCATCCGCTGCGCGTCGGTCCCCACCGGCCACTCGGTCGACGGGCTCGGCGGCAACGACTACATCGTCGTCGACGGCCTCGTGTCCAGCGGTGCCACGGTGAGCGGCAACACCGGCAGCGACTTCCTGCGGGTCGGCAGCAACGCCGGCACCGTCGACGGCGGCCCCGGCTTCGACTTCTGCCGGGTCGGCACGGGCACCCCGCCGGTCAACTGCGAAGGCTGACCCTCCACGAAGCGGCCCGCCGCCCCGAACGGGGTGGCGG
>NZ_JBSGWV010000076.1:0-24176 GCF_053609105.1 Streptomyces sp. NPDC054975 | reverse complement strand
GCTCGTCGCCAGGACCGACACCCCCGGACAGCGGGCCAGCAGCACCTCCGCCAGCTGGGCCGCCGCGCCGATCACGTGCTCGCAGTTGTCCAGGATCAGCAGCAGCCGGCGGGTGCCGCAGTGTTCGACCAGCCGCCCGAGCGGCTCGTCCGTGGTCCGAAGCCCCTCGGCGCCCGCGCCGCGCAGCACGGTCTCGCGCGCCCCTACGGCCCCGAGCACGGTCTCGGCGACGGCCTCGGGGTCGGTGACGGGCGCCAGTTCGGCCAGCCACAGCCCGTCGGGCCAGGCCCCGGCGTCGGCGTCGGCGGCCTGTTCGGCCGCCTCCTGCGAGAGCCGGGTCTTCCCGGCCCCGCCGGGCCCGAGGAGCGTGACGAGCCGGCTGCCGCGCAGGTCCTCCTGGAGGCGGGCGATGTCCTGGTCCCGTCCGACGAAACTGGTCAGCCGTGCGCGCACGTTGCCGCGACGGACGCGGGCGGGCGCGGGCACGGCCGGAGCGTGCGCCTCGGCGGGGGCGTGCGCCTGGGCACGGGCTCGCGTCAGGGCGTGAGCCTGCGCCGGGGCATGGGCTCGCGCACGGACCGGGGCCCGGGCTTCCGGTTCCTGGGCGAGCAGCTCCGCGTGGAGAGCGCGCAGTTCCGGGGAGGGGTCGGCGCCGAGGCTGTCGGCGAGCGCGCGGCGGAAGGACTCGTACGAGGCGAGCGCCTCCGCCTCACGGCCCGTGGCGCGCAGGGCGCGGATCCGCAGGGCCTGGAGCGGTTCGTCCAGAACATGGGCCTCGCAGAGGGCGGCCAGTTCGGGGAGGACCGACGCGGCCTCCCCCAGCGCGAGGGCCGCCCCGAAGCGGGCCCGTCGGGCATCGAGGCGCCGTGCCTCCCAGCGGGCCGCCTCGACCGTACGGTCCGGCAGGTCCGCGAGCGCGGGCCCGCGCCAGAGGCCGAGCGCCTCGTCCAGGAGCCGTGCCGCACCCGCCGGGTCGCCCGCGTCCAGCGCCCGTACGCCCTCCCCCGCGAGCCGCTCGAAGCGAAGCGCGTCCACGTCGTCGGAGGTCGCCGCCAGGCGGTAGCCGCCGGGCCCGGACACGACCGCCTCCCGGCCCAGCACCCGGCGCAGCCGGCCGACCAGGGCCTGGAGCGCGGCGACCTCGTCGGCCGGCGGGTCGTCGGGCCAGACCTCGGCGACCAGGGCCCCGACCAGGACCGTCCGGTCCACGCGGAGGGCGAGCGCGGTCAGCAGCGCCCGCAGCCGCGCGCCGCCGAGGGCGACGGGGCTGCCGTCGGCGGTGTGGACCTGAGCAGGACCGAGGACGGAATAGCGCACAGGCCCTATTCTCCGTGAGCCGGGGATCTTCGCAGGAACTCACCCCCGCCCCCGGCACGTTTCCCGCACACAGCCCGCCGCGCCCCAGGGAGTCCCACCGATGACGACGGCCACCACCCGCAGCCACGAGCGCAGGATCAGCCCGGTCTTCCTGGCGATCCTCGCCGTCATGGCGGTCACCGGCTGGGCGGTGTGGAGCGACTTCGCGGCCTCCACCGGCCTGGCGATATTCCTCTTCGTGACCTCGGCGTGGATCGTCTCGCTCTGTCTCCACGAGTACGCGCACGCCCGCACCGCGCTCCACGGCGGGGACATCACGGTCGGCGCCAAGGGGTACCTCACGCTCAACCCGCTCGCCTACACGCACGCGGTCCTCAGCATCATCCTGCCGGTGCTCTTCGTGATCATGGGCGGCATCGGTCTGCCGGGCGGCGCGGTCTTCATCGAGCAGGGCCGGATCCGGGGCCGCTGGAAGCACAGCCTCATCTCGGCCGCGGGCCCGCTGGCGAACGTGCTGTTCGCGATCGTCTGCACGGCGCCGTTCTGGCTGGACGCGCTGGACGGCGTGCCGCTCGCCTTCCAGTACGCGCTCGCGTTCCTGGCGTTCCTCCAGGTGACGGCGGCGCTCCTGAACTTCCTGCCGGTGCCCGGCCTTGACGGCTACGGGGTGATCGAGCCCTGGCTGTCGTACAAGATCAAGCGGCAGATCGAGCCGTACGCGCCGTACGGCTTCTTCGTGGTGATCGCGCTGCTCTTCGTCCCGGCGATCAACGGGGCGTTCTTCGACACGATCGACGCGCTGATGCGGTCGCTCGGGGTGTCGGAGGAGTCCCGCTACTGCGGCTCGAACCTGTACCGCTTCTGGCAGGAGACGCCGGAGCTCTGCGAGGTCTGAGCCGCGCGCGCTCAGGCGGCGTTCGCCGCGTCGGCCTTCGCACGGCGGAAGTAGTACCAGGCCATGTTGGAGGAGAGGCCGGCGAGGAGGACCCACACGATCCCCAGCCACATGCCCGCGGCGAACGAGACGACGGCCGCGACGACGGCGAGGACGCAGACGGCGAGGGCGTACAGAGCGAGGCGGGGCATGGGGGTCGGCTCCTGTCCGGGTACGGCTGACGGTGCCCGTCCAGTGTCCCCCATGCCCCGCCTCGTCCGGTCACGCGGTCGGCCGACCGGGTCAGACGTCGGTGACCCGCAGCCCGGCGTGGGCCTTGTAGCGGCGGTTGACCGAGATCAGGTTGGCGACGAGCGCCTCGACCTGGTGGGCGTTCCGCAGCCGGCCGGCGAAGACTCCGCGCATGCCGGGGATGCGGCCGGCCAGTGCCTGGACGATCTCGACGTCGGCGCGCTCCTCGCCGAGGACCATCACGTCCGTGTCGATCTCGTCGATCGCCGGGTCCTGGAGCAGCACGGCGGAGAGGTGGTGGAAGGCGGCGGCGACCCGGGAGTCGGGCAGCAGGGCCGCGGCCTGCTCGGCGGCGGATCCCTCCTCGGGCTTGAGGGCGTAGGCGCCCTTCTTGTCGAAGCCGAGCGGGTTGACGCAGTCGACGACGAGCTTGCCCGCGAGTTCGGAGCGCAGCGACTCCAGGGTCTTGGCGTGCCCGTCCCACGGCACGGCGACGATCACGATGTCGCTGCGGCGGGCGCACTCGGCGTTGTCGGCGCCCTCGACGCCGAGGCCCAGCTCGTCGGCGGCGGTCCGGGCGCGCTCGGCGGCGCGGGAGCCGATGATCACCTTCTGACCGGCCTTGGCGAGGCGGTAGGCGAGGCCGCGGCCCTGGTCGCCGGTGCCGCCGAGGACGCCGACGACGAGGCCGGACACGTCGGGGAGGTCCCAGGGGTCCTTGGGGGCGGGCTTGCTGTCAGTCGTAGTCATGGCCTCGACATTACTGGCCGGTCGCCCCTTCCGTTCCCGTACGGGTGGAACCTCGGCAAGCGCCCCGCGCACCCTGCCCGGCTGGGGCAGGATGCGGCGCCATGGATGCCGTGAGGGTCGCGTTGCTGCGTGAGGTGCTCGCCGGGACGGAGTGGCCGAGGGCGGCCCGCCGGTTCGCCGGTTCGCTCCGGTCCTCGGTCGTCCCGCGCGGAGGCGGCCTGCTCCTGGTGGGGACGGCGGGGTACGAGCCCTGGCACCTGGCGGCGCACCTGGTGGACGAGGCCGCCTGGTCGGGGCAGCCGGAGCTGGCACCGACGCTGGTACGGCACCGGGTGCGGCCGGGTGATCCGGCCCATCTGGCCGTCGGCCTCGGGCGCCTGGAGTCGGCGCGGCGTGGGGCGACGCTGCTGGTCGTGGCGCCGGAGCGGCCCGACGCGGGGCTCCTGGAGCGGGTCCACGACGCGCGCCGGGCGGGCGCGACGGTGCTCTCGCTCGACGACGGCGACCCGGAGGTGCACGGCCTGGCGCACGAGGCGCTGGCGGTGCGGGCGGGCGCGGAGGTGGACCTGGACACGGTCCAGCACCTGGTGAGCGCGGCGGCCGGCGAGAACAGCCTCCCGCCCCCGCGCGGCCGGCGCCGCCTCCGTGACCGCCTCTCCCTCCTGGCGGACCATCTGACCTCCCCGCCGCCGACGGGCTGGTAGGCCCCCCGGCCCCCGCTGACGGTCCCGCCGTGCCCGGCCCCCGCACCCCGCCCCGGGCCCGCACCCCCGGCCTCGTAATTCGGTTGCCGGAGGCGGCGCGGCGGACGGAGCATGGCGCCTCGTGGCCTCGAAGCTCTCCTCCGTACTCCCCGATCTCGCGCCCTGGCGTTCCTCCCCCGACTTCCGGCTCCTCTGGGTCCAGGGTCTGGTGACCTACTTCGCCAGTTTCATGGCGCTGATCGCCCTGCCGCTGCAGATCATGGAGCTGACCGGTTCGCCGCTCGCGGTGGGGCTGATGGGGGCCGTCGAACTGGTCCCGCTGGTCGTCTTCGGGCTGTACGGCGGCGCGCTCGCGGACGCCGTGGACCGGCGGAAGGTGATCGTCGCGACGGAGGCGGGGCTCGGGCTGCTCGCCCTGATCCTGCTGGTCAACGCTCTGCTCCCGGAGCCGCTGCTGTGGCCGCTGTACGTCGTCGCCGCCGTGGTCTCCGCCCTGTCCGGGCTTCAGCGGCCCGCGCTCGACTCGCTCATGGCCCGGATCGTCCCGCACGACCAGATGACCGCGGCCGCCGCGCTCAACTCGCTGCGCTGGCAGATGGGCGCGATCGCGGGCCCCGCGCTCGCGGGCCTGGTCGTGGCGTACGCCGGGCACGGGACGGCGTACGGCGTGACCGTGGCCGGTTTCGCCCTCTCCGTCCTGCTGTGCCGTCGGCTCTCCCCCGCGCCGCCCGCGCACGACGCCGAGAAGCCGTCGCTGCGCGGCATCGCGGAGGGCGCGCGGTACGCCTGGTCGCGGCCGGTGCTCCTCGGTACGTACGCGGTCGATCTGGCGGCGATGTTCTTCGCCTTCCCGAACGCGATCTTCCCGTTCCTGGCGGCGGAGCTGGAGGCGCAGTGGTCGCTGGGGCTCATGTACGCGGCGGGCTCGGTCGGCTCGCTCGTCCTGGGCCTGACCAGCGGCTGGACCTCGAAGATCCGCAGGCACGGGCTGCTGGTGGTGTGCGGGGCGGCGGGCTGGGGGCTCGCGATCGCGGCGGCCGGCTGGTTCGAGAACGTGTGGCTCGTGCTGCTCTGTCTGGCCTTCGCGGGTGCGGGCGACATGCTCAGCGGCCTGGGCCGCTCCACGATCTGGAACCAGACGATCCCGGAGGAGCTACGGGGCCGGCTGGCCGGGATCGAGGTGCTTTCGTACAGCGTCGGCCCGCAGCTCGGCCAGGTCCGGGCGGGAGCCATGGCGGGCTGGACGGGCACGCGGGCGGCGGTCTGGAGCGGAGGCGTCGCGTGCGTGGCGGCGGTGGGGCTGCTGTGCCTGACGCTGCCGAAGCTGATCACGTACGACGCGGACACGGACGAGGACGCGCGGCGTCACAAGGCGGCGCAGGAGGCACGTGAGACGAAGGAGGCCGGGACCACCGGGGCCCCGGCCTGACACCCCCTGGTCAGGCGGGGTCCTGCCGACTAGTCGGGCGTCTCGTCCGACTTGGGGGCGTCATGCCACTTCGGGTCGGTCTCCCACTCCAGGTTGCGCTCCCGCGCGGTGTCCATCGCGCGGGACGCCTCCTCACGGCTGGCGTAGGGGCCGAAGCGATTCTTCGCCGGGCAGTCCGGGCCCTCCTCGACCTTCTTGTGCTCCAGGCAGTAGAACCACTCGCCCGGTTTGCCCACCGTGCGCTTCTTGAACAGGGCCATCGTCGGCTCCTTCCTCTGAGGCCATGCTGCCCCAGTCACGGTCGTTAGACTCGCTGACATGTCTGGCCAGTCGCTGCTCGTACCGGGGGAGCTCTCCCCCCACCGCTCCGTTCCGGGAGCCATCCGCCGTCCCGAATACGTCGGGAAGCCCGCCCCCACCCCGTACACGGGGCCCGAGGTGCAGGATTCCGACACCGTCGAGCGGATGCGGATCGCCGGCCGCATCGCCGCGCAGGCGATGGAGGAGGCCGCCAAGCACATCGCTCCGGGGGTCACCACGGACGAGCTGGACCGGGTCGCGCACGAGTTCATGTGCGACCACGGCGCGTACCCCTCCACCCTCGGCTACCGGGGCTTCCCGAAGTCGCTCTGTTCCTCGGTCAACGAGGTCATCTGCCACGGGATCCCCGACTCCACCGTCCTCAAGGACGGCGACATCGTGAACCTCGACGTCACGGCGTACATCAACGGGGTCCACGGCGACAACAACGCCACCTACCTCTGCGGCGACGTGGACGAGGAGTCCCGGCTGCTCGTGGAGCGCACCCGTGAGTCCCTCGACCGGGCCATCAAGGCGGTCAAGCCGGGCCGGCAGATCAACATCATCGGCCGGGTCATCGAGTCGTACGCCAAGCGCTTCGGCTACGGCGTCGTACGCGACTTCACCGGACACGGCATCAACTCGTCGTTCCATTCCGGTCTGATCATCCCGCACTACGACTCCCCGCACGCCACCACGGTCATCCAGCCCGGCATGACCTTCACCATCGAGCCGATGCTGACGCTGGGCACGCACGAGTACGACATGTGGGACGACGGCTGGACGGTCGTGACCAAGGACCGCAAGCGGACGGCGCAGTTCGAGCACACGCTCGTGGTGACGGAGACCGGGGCCGAGATTCTCACGTTGCCCTGACCCCTCCGGGGGGTACCGTTTTTACCGACAGGTCGTCGGGAACCCGTTGACTTAGGTAAGCCTAAGTAGCAGTATCGCAGCAGGTTCCCGTCCCCATCGGCTCCGGAGGCACGCCTTGGACACGCCCTTCTCGACGCTCATCCGCACGGCCTCTCACGCGCAGCACACCGAGGCCGAGACGTCGACCTTCATGAGCGACCTCCTCGGCGGCCGGCTCGCCGTCGAGGCGTACACGCGGTACACGGAGCAGCTCTGGTTCGTGTACCGCGCCCTGGAAGACGGCGCCGAGGCCCTGAAGAACGACCCGGTGGCCGGGCCGTTCATACAGCCGGAGCTGTTCCGCACGACCGCCCTGGAGCAGGACCTCGCCCATCTGCGGGGAGCGGACTGGCGTGCCGGGATCTCCCCGCTGCCGGCCACCGCCGTGTACGCCGCCCGTGTGGCCGAGTGCGCGCGGGAGTGGCCGGCCGGCTATGTGGCGCACCACTACACGCGCTACCTCGGCGACCTCTCGGGCGGCCAGATCATCCGCGACAAGGCGGAGCGCACGTGGGGCTTCGCGCGCAAGGGCGACGGCGTCCGCTTCTACGTCTTCGAGGAGATCTCGAACCCGGCGGCCTTCAAGCGGGGGTACCGGGAGCTGCTCGACGGGGTGAACGCGGACGACCTGGAGAAGCAGCGGATCATCGACGAGTGCAAGCGCGCCTTCGACTTCAACGGCGCGGTGTTCCGGGAGCTGGGCAACGAGTTCCCGCTGAGCGCGTGAGCGTACGACTCGGCCACGACTCGGGGCGTGAGCCGTCGAGTTGGGCGGGGTGACGTCGGTCAGCCCGTGAGCGTGAGAGTGCGCTCCAGGCGGACCCGTCCGCCGAGTTCGATCACACCGTCAGGGCCGGGGGCCGTCAGGATCTGCGACCCCCGGCCCTGCGTGATGTTCAGGGCCCTGCCCAGCTCGGCCGTGAGCAGCAGGGCCGCCGCGCCGGTCGCCTCGTCCTCGTCGATGCCGTCCCCGCGGCCGGGGAAGCCCCGCGCCCTGATCCGCCCGGCGGCCTCGTCCTCCCAGGCCCAGGCGTAGATCCACTCGCCCGGCTCGGGCACTTCCAGCGCGTCGACCTCGGCGGCCGAGCCGTACCGCCGCAGGGTCCGCGGCGGGGCCCAGTCGGCGCGGGCCTCGATCCAGGTGAACTCGCCGTCGCCGCGCACCCATACCTCGCCGGCGGGCGGCTGGACGACCTCCAGGTCGAGCAGCCAGGCGGTCCCGACCAGGGGGTGACCGGCGAACGGCAGCCGCACACCAGGCGTGTAGATGTCGACGATCCCGCGCTCGGGGTCGTCGACGAACACGGTCTCGCTGAACCCGAGTTCCTTGGCCAGCGCCTGCCTGGACGCCTCGTCGGGGTGGTCCCGCCCGTCTCTGACGACACCCAGCGCGTTGCCGTACCGGCCGTCGCCGGCGCAGAAGACGCGCAGGACGTCGATGTCGGTCGCGCTGCTCGACGCGGGAGTCACGGTCGTGGTCATGGCGGAATTCAAGCATCCAGGCGTCCCACTCCGCCGGTCCACCGGGAATCGGCCGGGCACCGGGGCTCACGGAGCCGGGCACGCGGCAGGGCCGCACCGCCGTTGCCGGTGGCGCGGCCCTGCCTGTGAGAACGCCCTGAACAGCCGCCCGCCCGACGGTCCTTCAGGTCACGGTGTGGACGCGCTGCCCGGTCCCGGCGGTCGCACCGCTCCCGGCCCCGGTAGGGTCGGGTCCGTCCGTGCCGGTGGAGAAGCAGAAGGCGACCGATGAGAAGGCCGAGGCGCCCGTCGAGGGCACTCACTGAGCTGAAGCGACCGTCGAGGGTGTTCGTGGCGACGGCCGCGGCGAGCGTGCTCGCGCTGACGGCGAGCGGCTGCGTGACGGTGCACGGGGAGCGGGAGCTGATTCCGGCGGCGACGAAGGCCGAGGCCGCGCAGGCCCTCAAGGACTTCACCGACGCCTACAACAGGGCCGACAAGGCCCACGACCCGGCCCTCGACGCGAACAGGGTGACCGGGCCGCTCGGGGCGATCAACCAGGCCGGTCTGAAGTCCCGTTCGATCACCGCGCCCGAGGGCAACCAGAACCATCAGCCGCTGGAGCTCACCGACGCGACGTTCGTCCTCCCCAAGAAGGCGGGCTGGCCGCGCTGGTTCGTCGCGGACACCGACTCCAACCGGGACACCGATCAGGGCTCCGACGACAACCGCTGGCTCCTGGCCTTCGTGCGCAACGGCCCGGACCAGCTGTGGGAAGCCGCGTATCTGGCGATCCTGAGCCCGGACGAGATCCCCGCGTTCAAGTCCGACGGCGGGTTCGCGGTGCCGGTCGCGACGGACTCGGCCGCCCTCGCGGTCGCGCCCAAGGACCTGGGCAAGGAGTACGTCTCGTTCCTCGGGGGCGGGGAGCTCGGCGCGTTCGCGGCGGGGCCGCACACCACCGGGTGGCGGGAGCAGCGGCAGAAGGGCGCGAAGCGGGTCGGCATGGCGACGCAGTACGTCGACCAGCCCACCGACACCGGGGACTTCACGCCGCTGGCCCTCGCGACCGAGGACGGCGGGGCGCTGGTCTTCTTCGCCACGCGCTACTTCGAGCAGCAGACGGCGGCCCAGGGATACCGGCCGAAGGTCGGCGACGACGTGAAGGCGCTGATGACGGGCGAGGTGAAGAACACCGTCACGAAGGAGTGGGTGTCGAGCCAGGCGGTCCTGGTGAAGCCGGCGGGCACGGAACGGGACGGCGTCACGGTCACGGGCCGCCTCCAGGGCGTCACGGGCGCGAAGGGCTCGTAGCCGGGGCGCGCGTACGCGCGGTCACGAGAGCGCGCGAAGGATCGTGGCCGGGCCGCGAACGACTCGTGGCCTCCCGGCGGTGACGGCCCGTGGCCTCCCGGCCGCGACGGCTCGTGGTCCGAGTCCGAGAGTCCGGCCGAGGCTCAGCGGCGGCCCAGCGGCCAGGCGACCTCGGGTTCGGCGAGCTGGTCGCCGCGGGCGGCCGCGTGGCGGGCGCAGGCGTCGGTGAGGGTCTCCAGGAGGTTCAGCGGGTCCGGCAGAGGGTGTTCGGGGCCGCGCACCCAGGCGACCGACGGCTGCTCGTCCTCGTCACCGATGAGCCGGGCCGGCGGTACGAGGACGTAGCTGCCGCGACAGTGCCAGCGCAGCCCCGGATGCTCGTCCATGGTCTCCGGATGGCAGTCCAGCTCGCAGGGCCACCACTCGTCCTCGTCCTCGGGGGTGCCCCGGGTGGCGGTGAAGAAGAGCATCCGGCCGCCGTCGCCCGCGCTCTCGGCGGACTCGGCGACGGGCCCGACCTCCACGCCCTGGTCGAGGAGCCGCTCCAGGGCGGCCCGGCCGGCGGCCAGCGGAACGTCGAGGACGTCGTGGACCATGCCGGTGGCGGTGATGAAGTTCGCGTCGGGCTCGCCGCGCGCCCAGCGCTCGATCTGGGCGCGGTCGGTGGTCGACTGGGTCTGCCAGGCGAAGGAGACGGGGTGCCGGGCGGGCGTGGGACAGCCGATGCGCTCGCAGGAGCAGCGGTAGCCGACGGGGTACGCGGCGGGGGCGAGGGGCAGTCCGGCGGCGGCGGTGGCCAGGAGCAGTGTCTCGCGGAGGTTCTCGACCTCGGCCGCGGTGCGTTTCGGGCGCCTGCGCAGCCAGTGCGTGAGCCTGCTCTCCGTGCCGCGGTAGCGGCCGATACCGTCGCCCATCTATCCCCTCACACCTGTACTCGCCCGTTCGGCTCTGCCCATCGTCGCATCTTCCGGTGCTTCAGGTGACCGGAGTCCCCAACCGGGGTACGTACCGGGGTTACGCCCTGGGCGCGAGTCCGCGCAGCGCGTAGTCGACGAGGGTGTCGGCGTAGGCGTGGGTGAGCGGCAGGGTGCGGTGCAGCCAGCGGTGGTTCAGGGGCCCGACGAGGAGTTCGAGGGCGATGCGGGGGTCGACGTCGGGGTCGATGTCGCCGGCGGCCTGGGCGGCCTCGATGCGGCGTACGTAGTGCTGGAGCTGGGGTTCCAGGAGCTGGTCGACGAACTGGGCGCCGAGTTCGGCGTTCACGACGCCCTCGGCGGCGAGGGCCCGGGTGGGGGCGTCGTAGGTCGGGTTGTTCAGCTCGTCGACGGTGGCGCGGAGCACGTACTTCAGGTCGGCGGCGAGGTCGCCGGTGTCGGGGATCTCACTCTCGGCGTCCCCGCCGAGAGCCTCGTTCGCCTGCGCGGCGAGGTCGAGGAAGGCGTCGAGGAGGACGGCGGCCTTGGAGGGCCACCAGCGGTAGATGGTCTGCTTGCCGACACCGGCGCGGGCGGCGATGCCCTCGATGGTCGTCCTGCCGTAGCCGGCCTCGGAGACGAGGGCGAGAGCGGCGTCGAAGATGGCGCGCCGGGAGCGTTCGCTGCGGCGGGAGGCGTCGGGGGCCTTGGCGGCGGAGCCCTGGGGCTTCTTGGTGTCGGACATGGCGCCAATCTAGCAGCAGACGAGACGTGACGTCTCGCCTCCCGCGGGGCCGGTCCGCCCTCTGCCCCTCCTGATGGTCGGAGGAATCACCCGAACGGTTCACTGCGCCGAGCCGGTCGAAGGCGGACCATGGGCTCCGTCCGACGACTGTTCTCGCGTCCGTGAGGAGCCCTCGTTGCGCCAGACCCCGCGCCAGGCCTCGCCCCGCCGTTATCTGATGTGCCCACCCACGCACTTCGAGGTGACGTACTCCATCAACCCGTGGATGGACCCCACGAAACCGGTCGACCTGCCGCTCGCCCTCGCCCAGTGGGAGGACCTGACCGGCCGCTACCGCGCCCTCGGCCACACCGTCGAACTCCTCGACCCGCGCCCCGGCCTGCCGGACATGGTCTTCACCGCCAACGGGGCGACCGTCGTGGACGGCCGCGTCCTCGGCGCCCGGTTCGCCCACGCGCAACGCACGGAGGAGGAGGCCGCGCACCTGGACTGGTTCCGCGACCACGGGTACGCGGAGGTGCGCGTACCGGACCATGTGAACGAGGGCGAGGGCGACTTCGCGGTGACCTCGTCGTGGATCCTGGCCGGCCGGGGCTTCCGCTCCACCCCGCTCTCGCACCTGGAGGCGCAGGAGTTCTTCGGGCGCCCGGTGATCGGCCTGGAGCTCGTGGACCCGCGCTACTACCACCTGGACACGGCGCTGTGCGTCCTGGACGCGGAGGGCGACGAGGTCATGTACTACCCCGGCGCCTTCTCCCCCGGCAGCCAGGAGGTGCTGTCCCGGCTCTATCCGGACGCCCTGCTCGCGACGGAGGAGGACGCGGCAACGCTCGGCCTGAACGCGGTGAGCGACGGCCGCCATGTGCTGCTGCCCCAGGCGGCGGTGGGGCTCTTCGCCCCGCTCCGTGACCGGGGCTTCGAGCCCATCGGCATGGACCTGTCGGAGCTGCTCAAGGGCGGTGGCAGCGTGAAGTGCTGCACCCAGGAGCTGCGCCCCTGACCCACCGGGCGACCCCTGGCCCCCTACTCCGGGGGCCAGGGGTCGCCCCACTCCGCGTCCCTGGCCGCCTTGTACAGGACCCCGTGGCGCTTGGTGACCGTCTCGCGGGTCAGCCCGGTCTCCTCGGGGCCGCAGAGGTCCAGCAGGACCTGGCCCTTGCGGATCTGCGGCTTCCGGATCACCCGCGAGGCCGCCGGGGTTACGGGGAACCGGGTCGCCGCCACGTAGGCGAACTTCTCGTCCTCGTACGGCAGCGAACCGCCCTTCACCTGCCGGTGCAGCGACGACCTGCTCACGCGGGCCGCGAAATGGCACCAGTCCTTGCCCGGCTCGATCGGGCAGGTCCCGCTGTGCGGGCAGGGCGCGGCCACGGTGAGGCCCGCCTCGACGAGCAGGGAGCGCGCGGCGATGATCCGCTCGTAGCCGTCGGGGGTGCCCGGCTCGACGATCACGACCGCCTGCGCGACCCGCGCCGCCTCGGTCACGAGCGCCGTCCGGTCGGCCTCGGTCAGTTCCTTCATTACGTACGAGACGGTCACCAGGTCCGTCGCGTCGAGCCGCAGGGCGCCGCCGATCCGGGCCCGTCGCCACTCCGCGTCGAAGACCCCGTCGGCCAGTTCCCTGCCGAGGGCGAGTGCGGGCTCCGCCCAGTCGAGGACGGTCGTGCGCGGGGTGCCGTCCCAGGCCTCCGCGACCGCCCAGCTCGCCGCGCCGGTGCCGCCGCCGACGTCGGTGTGCGTGGCCGGTTCCCAGACGGGCGCCGCGTCGCGCAGGGCGTCGAGCGAAGCCCGTACCGCCTCGAACGTGGCGGGCATCCGGTACGCGGCGTACGCGGCGACGTCGGAACGGTCCCGCAGCACCGGGGCGTCGGTCGGGGTGGTCCCCCGGTAGTTGGCGATCAGCCGCTCGACGGCCTGGGTCGCCTGGCGCTGCGGCAGCCCGGCGAGGAGCCCGGCGAGCGCGGCACGCAGCGCGTCACCGGAGGCCGGGCGGTCACCGGAGGCGTCGCCCGTCGCGAGCCGGTCGCCGGAGGGAAGGGAGGGGGAGGCGTTCACCTGCACATTTTAGGCGCCCTCGGTCAGGCGGTTTTCGTCGAGCGCCACGGCCGGCACAGACCAAGGAAGCAGGCGAGCGCGCCGGCCGCGCAGACCAGCTGGACGAGGGCCATCGGCACGGCCGTGGCCTCCCCGGCGATGCCGACGAGCGGCGAGGCGATCGCGCCGATGAGGAAGGACGAGGTGCCGAGCAGCGCGGAGCCGGAGCCCGCCGCGTGCGGGGTGCGCATCAGCGCCTGCGCGTTGGTGTTGGGAAGGACGAGCCCCATCGCCGACATCAGGACGAAGAGCCCGGCGGCGACGGCGGCGAGCGAGGGCGTCCCGAAGACCCCGCTCGTCATGAGGAGTAGCGCCGCCGCGGCGAGCAGGATCACGCCGAGGCCCCAGCCCAGCGTCTTGTCCAGGCTGACGCGGCCGACGAGCAGCTTGCCGTTGATCTGGCCGACGGCGACGAGGCCGATGGAGTTGAGGCCGAAGAGGAGGCTGAAGGTCTGCGGTGAGGCGCCGTAGATCTCCTGCACGACGAACGGGGAGGCCGAGATGTACGCGAAGAGCGCGGCGAAGCCGAGGCCGCCGGCCAGCATGTAGCCGGTGAAGACGCGGTCCGCGAGCAGCCCGCGCATGGTGCGCAGCGCCTCGCCCACCCCGCCCTCGTGGCGCCGCTCGGGCGGCAGCGTCTCGCCCAGCCACTTCCAGACCACCAGGGTCAGCAGGACGCCGATGACGGCGAGGACGTGGAAGACGCCCCGCCAGTCGGTGATCCGCAGGATCTGGCCGCCGATGAGCGGCGCGATGATCGGGGCGACGCCGGAGATCAGCATCAGGGTGGAGAAGAACCGGGCCATCGCGACGCCGTCGTAGAGGTCGCGGACGACGGCCCGGGCGATGACGATGCCGGCCGCGCCGGCCAGACCCTGGAGCAGCCGGAAGGCGATGAGCAGCTCGACCGTGGGCGCGAACGCGCAGACCGCGGTGGCGGCGACGTAGACGAGCATGCCGATGAGCAGCGGGCGGCGGCGGCCCCATCGGTCGCTCATGGGTCCGACGACGAGCTGACCGAGCGCCATGCCGGCGAGGCAGGCGGTCAGGGTCAGCTGGACGGTCGCGGCGGGCGAGCGCAGCGCCTCGGTGACCTCCGGCAGCGCCGGCAGGTACATGTCCATGGAGAGCGGCGGGAGCGCCGTGAGCCCGCCGAGGACGAGCGTGACGAGCAGGCTCGTGCGCCTCGCGGAGGCGGCGGGGCCGGCGGATATGTGGGTGGGCGATCCTTGCTTCGTGTTCTGGCCGCTCTCCGGCATCGACTGCTCCATTTCGTTGAAACTTTCCCTATGCTCTCAGCTCGGCGGGACAGGTCGAGACCTTTCTGGGGTGGGACATGGGGCGGGGCATGGGGAAGACCGTGCGGTGGGGCGTGTTGGCCACGGGCGGGATCGCGGCGAAGTTCGTCGACGAGCTGCGTGCGGTGGACGGCGCGGAGGTGGTGGCCGTGGCCTCCCGCACGGAGACGTCGGCGCGTGCCTTCGCCGACCGCTTCGGGATACCGAAGGCGTACGGGGAGTGGTCCGCGCTCGCCGCCGATCCGGACGTCGACGTGGTGTACGTGGCGACCCCGCACCACGCGCACCGGGAGGCCGCCGGGCTCGTCCTGGAGGCGGGCAAGGCGGTCCTCTGCGAGAAGGCTCTCACCCTGAACGCGCGCGAGGCAGAGGAGTTGGTCGCCCTCGCCCGGGACCGAGGTCTCTTCCTGATGGAGGCCATGTGGATGTACTGCAACCCGCTGGTCCGGCAGTTGGCGGAGCTGGTCCGGGACGGGGCGATCGGCGAGGTCAGGACCGTCCAGGCGGACTTCGGGCTCGCCGGCCCGTTCGCCCCTGACCACCGGCTGCGTGACCCGGCCCTGGGCGGCGGGGCGCTGCTGGACCTCGGTGTCTACCCGGTCTCCTTCGCGCAGCTGCTCCTCGGCGAGCCCGACTCGGTCCAGGCGCACGCGCTGCTCTCGCCCGAGGGCGTGGACCTGAACACCGGGATGCTCCTCGGCTGGTCGTCCGGGGCCTCGGCCCTGCTGTCGTGCTCGGTCGTGGCGGACACCCCGATGACCGCGTCCGTGACGGGGTCGGAGGGCCGGATCGACCTCCCGCCCGGCTTCTTCTTCCCCGACCGGTTCACGCTGCGGCGCCACGGCCGGGAGCCGGAGGAGTTCGTCCTCGACGGCGACCGGCAGTCGCTGCGGCCCGAGGCGGAGGAGGTCGTGCGGTGCCTGCGGGCGGGCCTGACGGAGTCCCCGCTCGTCCCGCTGGAGGGTTCGCTGGCGGTGATGCGGACGCTCGACGCGGTACGGGACCGCGTCGGCGTCCGCTACCCCCAGGAACTCAGCCCTACGCCGGCTTGAGGCCCGGGTTGCCGGCCTCCGTGACGTAGGAACCGGCCGTGGTGACCGGCGCGCCCGGGGTCGTCACGGCCGAGACCGTACGGAAGTCGGCGCGGGCGGTTGCCTGGCCGAGCGCGACCGTCACGTAACCGCGCCGCCCGTTGTAGAACTTCAGGTGCGGGTTGGCGGTGGTGAGGTTGTCGTAGTTGGCCGGCCGGTCGGCGCCGTCCTTGCCGCTGGCGATCGAGGTCGCGACGATCTCGGTGCCGAGGGTGCGGGAGGACGGGTCGCGGTGGTCGGCCTTGATGTCGAGGCCGTAGCCGACGTGGACGTCGCCGGTGAGCACCATCAGGTTCTCGACGCCGGCGGCCGTCGCGCCGTCCAGGATCCGCTTCCGGGAGGCCGGGTAGCCGTCCCAGGAGTCCATGGAGAGCTTGAAGGCGTCGGTCGGCACGTCGCGCCGCTCGGCGAAGACGACCTGCTGCGGGACGACGTTCCACAGCGCGCCCGACGCGTGCCAGCCGTCGAGCAGCCAGCGCTCCTGTGTGGCGCCGGTCATCGTGCGCGAGGGGTCCTCGGACTCCGGCCCGGGGACCCGCCAGCCGTCGCCGTACGCCTGGTCGGAGCGGTACTGGCGGGTGTCGAGGATGTCGAACTGGGCGAGCTGCCCGAAGCGAAGGCGGCGGTAGAGCCGCATGTCGGGCCCGTCGGGCTGCTGGGGCTTGCGGAGCGGCTGGTTCTCCCAGTAGGCGCGGTAGGCGGCGGCGCGGCGGAGCAGGAACTCCTCCGGCGGCACGTCGTTCTCGGGGGTCCCGTCCGCGTAGTTGTTCTCCGTCTCGTGGTCGTCCCAGGTGACCGCGAAGGGGTGCGCGGCGTGGGCGGCCATGAGGTCGGGGTCCGACTTGTAGAGGGCGTACCGCAGCCGGTAGTCCTCCAGGGTGATCGTCTCCCGGTTGAAGACGGCGGGGAGGCGGCGGTCGGTGTAGGCGCGGGCGCCGCCGGTGGCGTTGACGGCGTACTCGTAGAGGTAGTCGCCGAGGTGGAAGACGACGTCGACGTCCTCCTGGGCGAGGTGCCGGTAGGCGGTGAAGTAGCCGTCGTGGTACGCCTGGCAGGAGACGGCGGCGATCTTGAGCTCGGAGATCCGGGCGCCGTGGGCGGGTGCGGTACGGGTGCGGCCGACGGGGCTGGTCCAGTCGCCGACGAGGAACCGGTAGTGGTAGACGCGGTCGGCGTCGAGGTGGTCGACCGGGACGTGGACGCTGTGCTGGAACTCGGGGTGGGCGGTGGCGCTGCCGCGCCGGACGACACGGGTGAAGCGCTCGTCGTGGGCGAGCTCCCAGCGGACGGAGACCCGGGTGCGAGGCAGTCCGGCGTCGGGCTCGAAGGGGCGCGGCGCGAGCCGGGTCCACAGGAGGACGGAGCCGGGCAGCGGGTCGCCGGACGCCACCCCCAGGGTGAACGGGTTCTCGGTGATCCGGCGCGGGTTCAGCTCGGCGGCGCTCGCGGCACCGGCGGCCGGCAGCTGGACGGCGAAGGCGAGCGCGGCGGCGGCGCCGCTGGCGGTGAGGAAGCGGCGGCGGCCGAAGTGCCGGGCGGCGGCGCGCAGTTCGTCGGAATGGCTCGGTGCGGGACCCGTGGGTGTCTGTGCGTGCGTCATATGCCCCTCCCCTGACGGATGTTGTCCGTGAGGCATTGGAGTGGGGCGGGAAGACCCTGGGTTGTCGGGTACAGAACATCCGCGTGTCGGACGGATGAGTTCCCTGTGCACCGATCTCCCGTACGCTGCGCGCCCATGAGCACTGAGTCGCGGATCGCAGTGGTGACGGGAGCGGGGTCGGGGATCGGCCGGAGTGTGGCCCTGGCCCTGGCCGGCGCGGGCTGGTCGGTGGCGCTGGCGGGCCGCCGGCGGGAGCCTCTGGAGGAGACGGCGGCGGCGGCCCCCGACGCCGTGTTCGTCGTCCCCACGGACGTGACGTCACCGCAGGAGGTGACGTCCCTCTTCGAGGCGGTACGGGACCGGTGGGGCCGGGTCGACCTGCTCTTCAACAACGCGGGCACGTTCGCCGGCGGCGGGACCCCGGTCGAGGACCTGCCCTACGAGACCTGGCGCTCGGTCGTGGACGTCAACCTGACGGGCTCGTTCCTCTGCGCCCAGGCGGCGTTCCGGGCGATGAAGGAGCAGTCGCCGCAGGGCGGCCGGATCATCAACAACGGCTCGATCTCGGCGCACGTACCGCGCCCGCACTCGATCGCGTACACGGCGACGAAGCACGCCATGACGGGCCTGACGAAGTCGCTGTCCCTGGACGGGCGCCCGTACCGGATCGCCTGCGGCCAGATCGACATCGGGAACGCGGCGACGGAGATGACGGCCCGGATGCAGACGGGCATCCTGCAGGCCAACGGCCAACTGGTGGCGGAACCGGTGATGGACGCGGCGGACGTGGCGGCGACGGTGGTCCACATGGCGGGCCTGCCGCTGGAGGCGAACGTCCAGTTCGCGACGGTGATGGCGACGGCGATGCCGTACATCGGCCGGGGGTAGGGGCGGGTCGACGGTCTCCTCCGCCCCTACGGGGGAACTTCGGGGGCTCTGTGGGCTCCGCCCCTACGGGGTCACGCCTGACCGGGTCGTACGGGGCTACGTCCGACCGGTCCTACGGGGCTACGCCTGGCCGGTCTCGAAGCGGGAGATCTTGCCGCCGTCGACGGTGAACCGCCAGCCGGTCCTCATCTCGCCCCAGGTGTCGTTGCGGTAGCGGGCGACGAGGGCGCGGCCGCCGTCCTTCTCGGACTCGATCTCCATGTGGCCGCGCGAGGAGAAGATCTCCTTGTCGGTCCACTCGTCGACGTTCCGGTCCGAGCCGTCGTCGGACATGGTGGCGCCGGGGGTGAGGACCGCGAAGAAGGCGTCGCGGTCGTTGGCGTTGAGGGCCGCGACGAAGGCACGCACGGCGGGGTCGCTGAGTCTGTCCACGGGGATCGTCATGGCCCTACCCGTACACCGCCCCCCGCCGATCCCCACGGACCCCGGCCGGGGGTGTGGCGCGCGCCGGTGGCCGTACTCGGCCACCTGGACGAGCTGGCAGGCTTCTGCCCCATGACCGACCCGTGGAACACCATCGACCGCCTCGCCTCCTGGATCTCGGCCCACCACACCCTTCCGCCGGAACAGGACGTCCTGATGAGGGTCCTGAAACTCTCGGAGGAGGTCGGCGAGGTGGCGCAGGCCGTGATCGGCGCGACGGGCCAGAACCCGCGCAAGGGCACGACGCACACCTGGCAGGACGTGGAGTCGGAGCTGTGCGACGTCATCATCACGGCGATGGTGGCGCTACGGACGCTGACACCGGACGCGCCGGAGGTCTTCGCGGGCCACGTGAGGCGCGTGGCGGACCGCTCACTGGACACCTGAGGCAAGGGGCAGACGAGTCGGGCTGTACGCCGGGTTCTGTACCCCGGGACCTCGCGGTCGTCGGGGTGACGGCCATCCATCTAGGGCCGGCGTTGCCGCCGGCCTCGTGCGGTCTACCCGCGAACTCGGGCGGGCCGCCCTCGAACGTTCGCGCAGGGACACCGAGGTGTCCCCTCTTGACCTTGCTCCGAGTGGGGTTTACCTAGCCGCCTGAGTCACCTCAAGCGCTGGTGGTCTCTTACACCACCGTTTCACCCTTACCGAGGACCGAGGTCCCCGGCGGTCTGTTTTCTGTGGCACTGTCCCGCGGGTCACCCCGGGTGGCCGTTAGCCACCACCCTGCCCTGTGGAGCCCGGACGTTCCTCGGGAGGATCCGAGGATCCCCACGCGGCCGCCCGCCCGGCTCGTCTGCCGTGCCGACCATGCTACCCGGCCCGCCGCGCCCGCTTGACCTTGTCGCAGCGTCAGGGTTTGTACTGGGCGCATGCGCATCGGCGAGATCGCCGCCCTCGTCGGGATCACCCCGCGGGCCGTGCGGCACTACCACCACCTCGGGCTGCTGCCCGAGCCCGTACGGCGGGCCAACGGCTACCGCGAGTACGGCATCCGCGACGCCGTACTCCTCGCCCGGATCCGGCGTCTCGCCGAGCTCGGGCTCGGCCTCGACGAGGTGCGGGACGTGCTGGCCGACGACGCGGGGCGGGAGCTGGTGGAGGTTCTGGAGGAGCTGGACGCCGACCTCGGGGGGCAGGAGACCGTGATCCGCGAGCGGCGGGCGCGCCTCGCCGGCCTGCTCGGGGAGGCCCGGGCGGGGCGGCTGACCGCCGAGGGGCCCGTCTCGCCCGAGCTGGCCGCCCTGTTCGCGGGCCTCGGCGAGGTCCCGCAGTCGCCGATGGCCGCGAAGGACCGTGAGCTGCTGGCCCTGCTCGACACCGTGGCGCCGGACGAGGACCGCTCGCGGCTCATCGACACGATGCGCTCCATGACGGAGGACCCGCAGGCCGTCGCCCGCGCCCACGACGTGTACGCACGGCTCGACGCCCTCGCCGACGCCGACGCCGACGACCCACGCGTGGCGGAGGCGGGGCAGGCACTCGCCGACTGTCTGCCGGACGCGCTGGCGGCGCACCTCGGCGAGCAGGACGTCCTGCCGCAGGGGCGGCTGACCGAGGCCTTCTTCGGCGACTTCTCCCCCGCCCAGACCGCCGCCGTCCACCTCGCCCTGCGCCTGGTCAGGGAGCGGAACCGGTGACCGCCGCGATCCGCCTGCTGCGCGGGTGCGCGTACGCGTTCCTGCCCGCCGAGGTCGTCCTCGCCGTCTGTCTCGTCGCCGGTGTACGGATACCCCCCTCCGCTCTCGTCGCCGCCGAGATCGCGACCCTTCTGCTCCTCGTCGCCGGACTCGTGGGATACGTACGCCTGCGGCGGAGCGGGCTCTCCGCGCGGAAGGCGCTCGGGGAGCTGGTGCCCGAGCCCGTGCTGCGGCTCGTCGGGCACGAGCTACGGCTGATGGCGAGCCTCGGGCTGTGGGTGGCCCGGCGGCGCGTCGGCGTACGCCCCGGCGACCAGGTCTTCGCGCACGCCCGCGACCAGGCCGCCCTCATGTACGGCTTCGCGTTCGTCTGCCTCGTCGAGACCGTCGGCATGTCGTACCTGCTCGGCGACTTGCCCGTCGTCCACGCGATCGTGCTCGTCCTGGACGTGTACACGGTGCTGTTCGTCCTCGGGCTGCACGCCGCCTCCGTCACCCGCCCGCACCTCCTCACCCCCGGCGCCCTCCGTCTGCGTCAGGCCGCGCACGTCGACCTGCTCGTGCCGCTCGACCGGATCGCCACCGTCCGGCACGAGTTGGTCTTCACCCACGAGAAGGCCGAGGGGGAGCTGAACCTCACCGTCGGCTCGCAGACCTCCCTCACCATCGAGCTGACCGAGCCGGTCGACGCGCCCCGCCTCCTCGGCGCGCCCCGCCCGGTACGGCTCGTCCGCTGCCACGCCGACGACGCCCGTGCGCTGTACCGGGCCCTAACGCGGGCCGTCGCGGGCGCGGGAGCGAACACGGAAGCGAACACGGGGGCGGGCGCGGGGGCGGACAAGGACACGGGCGCAGGCGCCCGTACGCCCGCGGGCGCGTGACTCACGCCGGCACGTGCTTGAAGAGGATCTTGTCCCTCGCGGAGGAGGCCGGATCCGCCTTCTCCAGCTTCACCTTCACCCGCTCCCCCTGCTCCAGCGGCCGCTCGCTCTTCGCTGTGCCCACCACGGCCGGATCCTTCAGATGCACGACCGCCTTCCTCCCGGCGCTGTCCCTGAGGTCGATCACGAACCCGTCGAAGACCTGGCCGATCCGGTCCTTCAGCAGCGCCGCCTCGACCACGTCCATGCTCTCCCGGTCGGCCTCGTTGCCGCGCCCCCTGCGCATGTCTTCCGGCAGCTTCGCCAGCGCGTCCTTCACCCACTCGGGTGGCGGCTGCCCCTCGGCCGCCGCCAGGCAGAGCTCGCCCACGTAGCGGTCGATCAGGCGGCGCAGGGGCGCGGTGCAGTGGGTGTACTCGTCGGCGATGGCGGCGTGGACGACGGAGTCCGGAAGAGCGCCGTCCTCGAAGTGGATGTACGCGGAGTTCTCGAACAGGCCGGTGGCGGCGTCCATCACGAAGGCGGCGTGCCGGGGTTCGGACGTGTCGAGCGAGCGGATCAGCTCCGCGTACGACACGTGGTGCGGCCAGTCGATCTCCAGCGCCTGCGCGGAGCGGCGAAGCCTTTCGACCCCGTCCGGGGTGGCGCCTAGGGTCCGCAGGATCCCCGTGCCCGAGGCGATCATCAGATCGGCCGCGGCCATGCCGGTGAGCAGGGAGATCTGCTCGTTCCAGCCGTCGACCGCGCGCCGGGCGCGGTAGACGAGGGTGTACGAGTCGCCGGTCTCGAGGACCTCCTGTTCGGGGAGGTCGAGGGAGACCCCGCCGCGTTTGACCTCCAGGGCCTCGCGGAGCGTGCCCACGGTCTTGAGCAGGGCGAGCGGTTCCTCCGCCGTGCCCGCGTCGATCAGCTGCTGGGCGCCGGCGTAGTCGAGCCTGAGGTGGCTGCGGACGAGCGCGCGACGGACGTCGACGGCGACCTGGCGGCCGTCGGCGTCCAGGTCGAATCGCCAGAGCAGGGCGGGCACGGTCTGGCCGGGCAGCAGGCTGGCGGCGCCCTCGGAGAGGACCGGGGGGTGCAGGGGGATCTTCTCGTCGGGGAAGTAGAGGGTCTCCACGCGTCGGTGGGCCTCCTTGTCGACGGCTCCGCCCGGGGTGACGAACGCGGCGACGTCGGCGATGGCGTAGTGGACGCGGTAGCCGCCGCCCGGGAGACGGGCGAGGTGCATGGCCTGGTCGAGGTCGCGGGAGTCCGGCGGGTCGATGGTGAAGAGGGGGATGTCGGTGGCGTCGTACTCCGGCAGCTGTGGGGACGACGCGGCCGCGGTCGCCTCGGCGACGACGGCGGGTGGGAAGTCTGTCGGGACTTCCATCCGGGTCCTCAGCGCGCGCAGCGCGGCCCGCAGGGCCTCGGCTGCGCCGGTCACGTGGATGTGGCGGCGGGGCATGGACCGAGCGTATGGCGAGGGGCGGGGCACGGCACTTTGTAGGCTGAACGGAGCTGAACGCCTGGGGCCGCACCCCCGGCCCTGGACGTACGTGAAGGAGAACCACCGTGCTCGTGCTGTTGCCGCCGTCGGAGGGTAAGGCCGCGTCGGGGCGTGGGGCGCCGCTCAAGTGGGAGTCCCTGTCGCTGCCGGGCCTGGCCGAGGCACGGGCGGCGGTCCTGGACGAGCTGGTCGAGCTGTGCGCCGCCGACGAGGAGAAGGCCCGCGAGGTGCTCGGGCTGAGCGAGGGGCTGCGCGGCGAGGTCGCCAAGAACACGGAGCTGCGGACGGCCGGTGCGCGGCCGGCCGGTGAGATCTACACGGGCGTGCTGTACGACGCGCTGGGCCTGGCCACACTGGACGCAGCGGCCCGTAAGCGCGCGCGGGGCTCGCTCCTGGTGTTCTCGGGGCTGTGGGGCGCGGTCCGGGTGGACGACCGGATCCCCTCGTACCGCTGCTCGATGGGGGTGAAGCTGCCGGGCCTCGGCGCGCTCGTCGCCCACTGGCGGCACGCGATGGCGACGGTCATGCCGGAGGCCGCCGCCGACGGTCTCGTCCTGGACCTGCGCTCCTCGGCGTACGCCTCGGCGTGGAAGCCCAAGGGCGAGGTGGCCGCGCGAACGGCGACGGTCCGCGTGCTGCACGCCCCCACCCGCAAGGTCGTCAGCCACTTCAACAAGGCGACGAAGGGCCGCATCGTGCGCAGTCTGCTGGAGGCCGGCGCGGACCCGAAGAACCCGGCGCAGCTGATCGAGGCGCTGCGGGACCTGGGCTACGTGGTGGAGGAGAACGGCTCGGCGGGGGCGCTGGACGTGCTGGTGGAGGAGATCCACTAGGGGTGACGCGCAAGGGCGTTGCGTACTGCGCAACGCTCGTTGCGTGCCTTGTTGCGTACGGGCAGGATGGGGGCCATGACTCCCGCCCTGCCCTCCGTCCTCGATCTCGCCCCCGTCGTTCCGGTCGTGGTGATCGAGGACGCCGTCGACGCCGTGCCGCTGGCGCGGGCGCTGGTCGCGGGTGGGCTGCCCGCCATCGAGGTGACCCTGCGGACGGCCGCCGCGCTCGACGCGATCCGGGCGATCGCCGACGAGGTCCCGGACGCCGTCGTCGGCGCGGGGACCGTCATCTCGCCGGGCGGTGTCGCGGACGCGGTCGGCGCCGGGGCCCGGTTCCTGGTGAGCCCCGGCTGGACGGACGGCCTGCTCGACGCGATGAAGACCTCGGGCGTGCCGTTCCTGCCGGGCGTCTCGACCACCTCGGAGGTCGTGGCGCTGCTCGAACACGGGGTGAGCGAGATGAAGTTCTTCCCGGCGGAGGCCGCGGGCGGCGTCCCGTACCTGAAGTCGCTCTCCGGCCCGCTCCCCCAGGCCCGGTTCTGCCCGACCGGCGGCATCTCCCTGACCTCGGCCCCGTCCTACCTCTCGCTGCCCAACGTGGGCTGCGTCGGCGGTACGTGGATGCTGCCGGCCGACGCCCTCGCGGCCCGCGACTGGCCCCGGGTGGAGTCGCTGGCGCGCGAGGCGGCGGGGCTGCGGGCCGGCTGACGCCCGTCACGGGACGGTCGTCGGGAGATCGTCCGGCCGACGATGGTGCTACGGGAACGGGGGCGGGGCCACGGAACTCCGTCTGTCTGCGATCTCACTCATGCCAGCTCCTCTTGTTCCACTGGTGCCATTGCCAGTGGACGCCTCTTCGGGCGGGAGCGCATCAGGCCCTGTCTAGTGTTGGACGGTCTTTGGG
>NZ_JBSGWV010000075.1:0-24689 GCF_053609105.1 Streptomyces sp. NPDC054975 | reverse complement strand
GCGCCGACCGGGCGCCACGGGATCGCGGGCGCTCGGAAAGGCCCCCACGTTGGCCCCGCGCGGGCGGGCGGGCGGTTCGGCCGCCGCGCCCTTCCGCGTGGTCCCTGCCGGCCCCCTGCGCCTCAGTCCTCGAAGGCCTCGGCGTGGCCCTTGGCCAGGAGGAGGTACATCTCCGCGTTGAGGCGGATGCCCGCCTGCTCCTCCTCCGTCAGCGGGCGCCGCACCTTGGCCGGGACCCCGGCCACCAGCGAACCCGGGGGGATCTCCATCCCCTGCGGGACGAGCGCCTGCGCGGCGATCAGCGAACCGGCGCCCACCCGGGCCCCGTTGAGGACCGTGGCGCCCATGCCGACCAGGACGTCGTCCTCGATCGTGCACCCGTGGACGGTCGCGTTGTGGCCGACCGTCACCCGGTCGCCGATCGTGACCGGGAAGCCGGGGTCGACGTGGACGGTGCAGTTGTCCTGGATGTTCGAGTCCTCGCCGATGACGACGGGACCGCAGTCCGCCCGGAGCACGGCGTGGTACCAGACGCTGGCGCGCGCCCCCAGCGTGACGTCACCGAGTACGACGGAGGTCGGCGCGGTGAAGGCGGTCGGATGGACCTGCGGTTCCTTGCCGCCCACGCCCTTGATCAACGCCTCGGTCATCGTTCGCTCCTGATCGCTCGTGGTCCCTGATGGTTGCGTCACGCCCTGCGGGGCAATCTAGCCGCGCCCCATGACGGACATCACAGGGCACCCCCCCTGATCAGGTACGACGGCGACGACTACCGTGTCCGGGTGCCCAGGAACAGAAACACGTTCTCATCCGTGACCGCCTGGCGGCGCCGCGTCCTCGCCCGGGTCGTGCAGGGCGGGTGGCGCTGGGTGCAGGAGACCGGGGCCGTGACCGCCGAGCGCCCCGGGCGACTGCGCTTCCGGCGCCTCGGGGCGGGTACCCGGCTCGCGTTCCCGCAGGGCACGGTCTTCGGCGAGGCGTGGATCGAGATCGGCGAGCACTGCATCATCGCCGAGCAGGTCACGCTCACCGCCGGGATGCTCCCCGGGCTCGACCTCGGTGAGGACACGGTCCTGACCCTCGGCGACGGTGTGGTCCTCGGCCGGGGCAGCCACGTCATCGCCGACACCCGGGTGACCATCGGCTCGGACACGTACTGCGGACCGTACGTCTACATCACCTCGACCAACCACAGTTACGACGACCCCGACGAGCCGGTCGGCCGGCAGTGGCCGCGCTCCGAGCCGGTCGAGATCGGCCGGGGCTGCTGGCTGGGCACGGGGGCCGTGATCCTGCCGGGGGCCCGGCTCGGCCGCAACGTGGTGGTCGCGGCGGGCGCTGTCGTACGCGGCGAGGTGCCCGACCACTCGGTGGTGGCCGGTGCCCCCGCGAAGGTGGTACGCAGCTGGGACCCGGACCTCGGCTGGCAGCCGCCGCTGAGGACGCCGGCCCCCGTGCCGATCCCCGACGACCTGACGCCCGAGCAACTCGCCGGGCTCGCGCAGCTGGACCTGACGGAGAGCTGAGCGGGCCCTGACGGGCGGCCGACAGCCGTCCGCCGTCAGCCCGTCGCGAGGAGGACCGTGCCGACCAGAGCGAGGCCGGCACCCGCCGCCTGGACCGCGCGCAGCCGTTCCTTCAGGACTCCGCGCGCGGCGAGCGCCGTGACCACCGGGTAGAGGTTGGCGAGCACGGCGGCGACGGTCACCGGGCCGTTCTGCGCCGCGATCGAATACGTACCGTTGGCGGCGACGTCCGCGAGGCCGACGAAGGCGAGCGCGGGGAGGGCCGCCCAGACGACCTTCATGCCGCCGCCCCCCTCGGGCACCGCCCGTCCGCCCCGCTGCACCGACACCCACAGCGCGCCGCCGCCCACCGCCACGTTGGTCACCCGCTGGACGAACAGGGCGAGGAACAGGCCGGTCAGCGTCGAGGAGGCCTCGGCGATCAGCGCCATGACCGAGCCGAAGCCGAAGGCCGCGACCAGGGTGAGGAGCACGGCCTGGCGCTGCACGGGCGCGCCGCGCAGCTCGGGCCCACCGGCGAGGACGATGCCGACGACCGCCACGCCGATCCCGGCGAACTGGAGGAGGCCGGGCCGGTCGCCGATGAGCAGACCGATCGAGACGGGCACGACGACGCCGAGCGAGCCCAGCGGGGAGACCACGCCCATGGGGCCGAGCGCGAGAGCCTTGTAGAAGGCGAGCATCGCCACCGGACCGACGACGCCCGCCGCGACGGCGAACCAGAGCTGGGGTCCCGCCTCGGACCAGGCGCCCGTGGCGACCACGATCGCGCCGAGGATGACGACCGCGATGATCTGCGAGACGACGACGACCGTCAGGGCGGGCATCCGCCGGGTCAGCAGCCCGCCGCCGAAGTCGGCCAGGCCCCAGAGCAGGGCGGTGGCCAGGGCGAACAGCGCAGTCATGGATCCTCGCAGGGTGGCGGTCTCGCAGTACAGTGCGGTGGACAGCTGGTACACCGCGGTAGACCCCACCGTAGTTCAGTCTGTTGGACTCTGTCATCCAGAATATTGGACGGAATGTGTCGGACCTCGATCAGCTCACGCAGTCGCTCGCGCGGAATCTGAAGCGGTGGCGCAATGAACGCGGTTTCACGCTGGACGCGCTCGCCGCCCGGGCCGGCGTCAGCCGCGGCATGATCATCCAGATCGAGCAGGCCCGGACGAACCCCAGCGTGGGCACCACCGTGAAGCTCGCGGACGCGCTCGGCGTCTCGATCACCACCCTCCTCGACTACGAGCAGGGCCCTCACGTCCGACTGGTCCCGCCCGACCAGGCCGTCCGTATGTGGTCCACCTCCACCGGCAGCCACACCACCCTGCTCGCCGGCACCGAGGCCCGCGGCCCGCTGGAGCTCTGGGCCTGGACGCTGATGCCGGGCGACGGCAGCGCGTCCGACCCGCACCCCGACGGCACGACCGAGCTGCTGCACGTGACGGCCGGCGAGCTCACCCTCGTCGTGGAGGGCGAGGAGCACCGCATCCCGGCCGGCACCTCCGCCGTCTTCGAGGCCAACGTGCCGCACGCGTACCGCAACGAGGGCGCGGAGCAGGTCGAGATGACCATGGCCGTCTCCATCCCGCCCGTACGCTGAGACGCCCAACACCGCCCCCGCCGACTGTTGTTAGCGTGCACGGCATGCGCGCACCCATCGGAGACTTCGACAACGCCGTACCCGCCCCCGCCTGCCTGGACCGGCTCACCGAACCGGTCGCCGCCGCCGTACGCGCCTGGCAGGGCACCGTCCCGGCGGAGCAGCTGCTGTACGTCGACACCGACCCCGAGATCGCCGACACGGCGGTCTTCGTCGAGCACCACGGCCGTGACCTGCTCGACACGTCGGCGAACTGCGTGATCGTCGCCGGGAAGAGGGGCGAGGAGACGACCCTGGCCGCGTGCGTGGTGCGCTCGGCGACCCGGGTCGACGTGAACGGCGTGGTCCGCCGTCATCTGGGAGCGCGCAAGGCGAGCTTCGCGCCGATGGAGACCGCGACCGCCGAGAGCGGCATGGAGTACGGCGGCATCACACCGATCGGCCTCCCTGCCGACTGGCCCCTCCTCGTCGACGCGGCGGTCGTCGACACCACCTGGGTCCTCATCGGCAGCGGTCGGCGCCGAGGCAAACTGATCGTCCCGGGCAAGGCCCTCGCCGAACTCCCCGGAGTCGTCGTCCTGGAGGGCCTGGGCGTCAGCTGATCCCCGGCCGGGGGCCGAGCAGCGGAATCTCGATGGCCGGGCAACGGTCCATGACCATGTCGAGCCCGGCCTCACGGGTCCGCGCGTACGCCTCCTCGTCGATCACACCGAGCTGGAACCACACCGCCTTCGCCCCGACGCCGACCGCCTCGTCGGCGACCTGCCCGGCGAGCTCGCTGTTCACGAACACGTCGACCACGTCCACCGGGAACGGGATGTCGGCGAGCGAGGCGTACCCCTGCTCGCCGTGGACCGTCTCCGCCTTCGGGTGCACCGGAACGATCCGCTTGCCGTAACGCTGAAGCACCGCCGCGACGCCGTAGGCCGCGCGCCGCTCGTTCGAGGAGAGCCCGACGACGGCCCAGGTGTCGCCGTGCTCCTCGAGGATCCTGCGGACCGTTTCCGTCTCGCTGCGCACTCTCAACCTCCGGTCGGTGGGGACGGACACTCGTGGAGGGAGAACGAGCGCGGACGGCGTGGGATTCCCGCCGCGGCGCTCCCCGGACCGGCTGTACGGAGGGGTCGGCTCTGCGGCTCGCGAGCCCCGGTGATCGGTCGGAGCGGACCGGGGGTGACAGGGGCGCGTGCCAGGGCGCATAGGGTGGCGGAATGCAGGAGCAGTACCGCACCATCGCCCGCGAGGGTGTGCACGAGACCGAGATCAACCGCTCGCGCTTCCTCTGCGCACTGGCACCGGTGGCGACCGAGCAGGAGGCGCAGGACTTCGTCGCGCGCGTCCGCAAGGAGCACCCGACCGCCAGCCACAACTGCTTCGCCTACGTCATCGGCGCCGACGCCTCCGTGCAGAAGGCGAGCGACGACGGCGAACCCGGCGGCACGGCCGGCGTCCCCATGCTCCAGATGCTCCTGCGGCGCGAGGTGCGCTACGTCGCCGCCGTCGTCACCCGCTACTACGGCGGCGTGAAGCTCGGCGCGGGCGGCCTGATCCGGGCGTACGGCGGTGTGGTGGGCGAGGCGCTGGACGCACTCGGCACCCTCACCCGGCAGCGCTACCGCCTCGCCACCGTGACCGTCGACCACCAGCGCGCGGGCAAGCTGGAGAACGACCTGCGGGCGACGGGCCGGAACGTACGCGACGTGCGGTACGGCGAGGCCGTCGCCCTGGAGATCGGACTCCCGGACGCCGACGTCGAGGCCTTCCGGGCCTGGCTCGCGGACGTGACCGCCGGCACCGCGAGCCTGGAACTGGGCGGCGAGGCGTACGGCGATGCGTGACCGGCCGACCCTCGGGATACCCCGTTCCTCCGAAGCCGCGTCCGATGTCCGACCCCACCGATACGCTCCTCGATCATGAGGTTCCTGCATACGTCGGACTGGCACCTGGGGCGGTCGTTCCACCGGGTGAGCCTGCTCGACGCCCAGACGGCGTTCCTGGACCACCTCGTGGCGACGGTGCGCGAGCGGGACGTGGACGCGGTCCTGGTCGCCGGGGACGTCTACGACCGGGCCGTGCCGCCGCTCTCCGCCGTCGAGCTCTTCGACAGAGCCCTGCACCGGCTCGCCGACGCCGGGGTGCCCACGGTCATGATCTCCGGCAACCACGACTCGGCCCGCCGACTCGGCGTCGGCGCCGGGCTCATCGAGCGGGCCGGTATCCACCTCCGGACGGACCCCGCCGGGGTCGGCACCCCCGTCGTGCTCGCCGACGCCCACGGAGAGGTCGCGCTCTACGGCCTGCCGTATCTGGAACCGGCCCTCGTACGTGAGCGGCTGGGCGCCGCGAAGGCCGGGCACGAGGAGGTGCTCTCCGCCGCCATGGACCGCGTCCGCGCCGACCTCGCCGCCCGCCCCGCCGGTACCCGCTCGGTCGTCCTCGCGCACGCCTTCGTCGCGGGCGGCGAGGTGAGCGACAGCGAGCGGGACATCACCGTCGGCGGTGTCGCCGCCGTGCCCGCCGGGGTCTTCGACGGCGTCGACTACGTGGCCCTCGGCCATCTGCACGGCAGCCAGACCGTCGCCCCGCGCGTCCGCTACTCCGGCTCGCCCCTCGCGTACTCCTTCTCCGAGGTCCACCACCGCAAGACCATGTGGCTGATCGACCTCGGGCCGGACGGCGGGATCGAGGCGGCCGAGCGCGTCGACTGCCCCGTGCCCCGCTCCCTCGCCCGGATCCGCGGCCGCCTCGACGACCTGCTGGCCGACCCCGCCCACGCGCGCCACGAGGAGTCCTGGGTCGAGGCGACGCTCACCGACACGGTGCGGCCCGCCGAGCCCATGGCCCGGCTCGCCGAGCGCTTCCCGCACGTCCTGAACCTGGTCTTCGAGCCCGAGCGCGCCGAGAGCGACCCGTCCGCCTCGTACGCCCAGCGGCTCCGCGACCGCAGCGACCAGCAGATCGCGGAGGACTTCGTGGCCCATGTACGCGGCGGCGCGGGACCCGACGCCACCGAACGGACCGTGCTGTACGGCGCCTTCGACGACGTACGGGTGGACGCGGCGGCGACGGAGCGCGAGGTGGGCGCCCGGTGAGACTCCACCGCCTCTCCGTCACCGCCTTCGGCCCCTTCGGCGCCACCCAGGAGATCGACTTCGACGCGCTCTCCGCCGCGGGCGTCTTCCTGCTCCACGGCCCCACCGGCGCGGGCAAGACCTCCGTCCTCGATGCCGTCTGCTACGCCCTGTACGGAGCCGTGCCCGGCGCCCGGCAGTCGCCGGGGACCTCGCTCCGCAGCGACCACGCGCCGGCCGGCACGTACACCGAGGTCACCCTCGAACTGACCGTGGGGAAGCGGCGGTTGGAGATCACCCGGCGGCCCGCCCAGCCGCGTCCGAAGAAGCGCGGCGGCGGTTTCACGACGGAGAAGGCCCAGAGCTGGCTGCGCGAGTACGACGCCGGCACGGGCGAGTGGGCCGCGCTCAGCCGCTCCCACCAGGAGATCGGCGAGGAGATCACCCAGCTCGTCGGCATGAGCCGCGAGCAGTTCTGCCAGGTCGTGCTCCTGCCGCAGGGCGACTTCGCGCGCTTCCTGCGGGCGGACGCGGAGGCACGCGGCAAGCTGCTCGGACGGCTCTTCGACACCCGCAGGTTCGCCGCCGTCGAGGAACGCCTCGCCGATCTGCGGCGCGCCGCCGAGCAGCAGGTACGGGAAGGGGACGAGCGGCTGCTCGCGCTCGCCCACCGGACGGCGCAGGTCGCCGGCGGTCAAGTTGTCGACGAGCGGCCGGGCGAACCCGGACTCGCCCAGGCCGTCCTGACCCAGGCGGCCATCGCCCGCTCCGAGGCCCGCGAGGCCCTCGACATCGCCGACGCGGCGGTCTCGGCCGCCGAGTCCCGGCAGGCCGCCGCCCGCCGGGCGCTCGACGGGGAGCGGGACCTCGCTGCCCGTCAGGCGCGGTACGAGGAGACCCGGCGCCGCCAGGAGGCGCTGGAGGCGGGCCGGCCCGAGCGGGACCGCGTGCAGGCGGTGCTCGACCGCTCGCGCAAGGCCGACCTTGTGGCCCCCGCCCTTGCCCTGCGCGCCGACGCGGAGCGCGACCACGCCACGGCCCGGACGGCACGGGAGCGGAGCCTCGGCCTGCTGCCCCCCGAGCTGGCCGGCGCGGGCGCGGAGCAGCTGTCCGCCCTGGAGCGGAAGCTGAGCGAGGAGTTGGGCGGCCTGGAGTCCGCCCGGCGGGCGGAGCGGCGCGGCGCCGAGATCGCGCGGGAGCGCGCGGAACTGGCGCGGCAGGCCCGCGCCGACGAGGACGTGCTCCAGGACGCGGGCGGCTGGCTCAGCGGCTGGGAGTCCCGCCGGGCCGAGCTGGCGAACCGCATCGAAGCCGCCCAGGAGGCCGCCGCGCGCGCCGAACACCTCGCGGGCCGTCTCGAACCGGCCCGTCGCCGGCTGGCCGCCGCGCGCCGCAGGGACGCGCTCGCCGAGCAGACGGCCACCGCCGAGTCACGCCTGACGGCCGTGCGCGAGCGCCGCAACGAAGCCCACGAGAGTTGGCTCGACGTCAAGTCCCGCCGCCTCCAGGGCATCGCCGCCGAACTGGCCGCCGCCCTCACCCCCGGCGACCCCTGCCAGGTCTGCGGCTCCGCCGACCATCCGGCCCCGGCGCGCACGGGCGCCGACCACGTCGACCGGGCCACGGAGGACGCCGCGTACGCGGCCTTCACCCGCGCGGAGGAGGACCGTACGGCGGCGGAGCGCGACACGGCCGCCACCGCGGAGGCGTGGGCGGCGGCACGCGCGGAGGTCCAGGAGGGCACCGACCTCGACGCCGAACCGACCGTCGGCGCACTCGCCGCGGAGGTCGAGGAGCTGGGGCGCCTGCACGCCGAGGCGCATGCGCTCGCCGCCCAGACGCACGGTGCGCGGGAGGCTTTGGCGCGGGCCGAGCGCGAGTACGAGAGCCGGGTGGCGGCGCAGCGCGACGCCGAGCGGCGTGTTGCCGCGCGGACCTCCCAGCGGGAGGCGCTCGACCGGGAGCAGACGGCCCTGGACGCCGAAGTGGCCCGGGGCCGCGGCGAGTCCGCGAGCGTCGCCGAGCAGGCCTCACGGCTGGAGCGGAAGATCTCCATCCTGATCGACGCCGTCGAGACCGTGCGCGCCGTGGAGCTCACCGCCCAGCGCCTGAAGGAGGCCGACGACCGGCTCGCCGACGCCGCGTTCCGCGCCGGGTTCGACACCCCCGCCGAGGCCTCCGCCGCGCTCCTGCACGACGGCGAGCACCGCGCGCTCCAGCACCGACTCGACGCCTGGCAGGCGGAGGCCGCCGCCGTCGCCGACCGGCTCGCCGAGCCGGAGACCCGGGCCGCCGCCGAACGCCCGCCCGCCGACCTCGAGGCCGCCGAAGCGGCCCACACCGCCGCCGAACGCGCCCTGCGCGAGGCCACCTCGGCCCTCGCCGCCGTCCGTGAGCGCGGCGCCGAACTGGCCCGGCTCTCCCGCAAGGCCGACACCGAGGCCCGCCGCCTCGGGCCGCTGCGCGAGGAGTACGACCGCGTCGCGCGGCTCGCCGGTCTGACCGCCGGCACCTCGGCGGAGAACGAACGGAAGATGCGCCTGGAGTCCTACGTCCTCGCCGCCCGGCTCGAACAGGTCGCGGCCGCGGCCACGGCCCGGCTCCAGCGGATGTCCTCCGGCCGCTACACCCTCGTCCACTCCGACGCCCGCTCCGGCGGCAAGCGGGCCGGCCTCGGTCTGCACGTCGTCGACGCCTGGACGGGCAACGAGCGGGACACCGCGACCCTCTCCGGAGGCGAGACCTTCTTCGCCTCGCTGGCCCTCGCCCTCGGCCTCGCCGACGTCGTCACCGACGAGGCCGGCGGCGTCCGGCTGGACACCCTCTTCATCGACGAGGGCTTCGGCAGCCTGGACGACCAGACCCTCGACGAGGTCCTGGACGTCCTCGACTCCCTGCGCGAACGGGACCGCAGCGTCGGCATCGTCAGCCACGTCGCCGACCTGCGCCGCCGGATCCCGGCGCAGCTGGAGGTCGTCAAGGAGCGGCACGGCTCGGCCGTGAAGCTCCGTACGGGAGCCGGGGTCAGCGGCTGATCGCGCGGCGGGGGAGGGGCGAGGAGTACACCACGCTCGTCGTCACCGAACCCAGCGTGCCCACCTTTCCGGAGACCTCCTCCAGGTGCTTCATGGACCGGGTGGCCACCTTCAGGACGAAGCAGTCGTCGCCGGTCACGTGGTGCGCCTCCAGGACCTCCGGGGTGGACGCGACCAGGTCGTGGAACGGCTTGTAGTTGCCGTTCGGGTAGCGCAGCCGGACGAAGGCGAGGATCGGCAGCCCGAGCCGCTCCGGGTCGATGACGGCCGCGTAACCCGTGATCACCCCGGCCTCCTCCAGCCTGCGGACCCGCTCGGTCACGGCGGAGGCCGACATGGACACGGCGCGGGCCAGCTCGGTGAAGCTGGCCCGGCCCTGGCTCTGCAGGGCGTCGAGGATGCGCCAGTCGGTGGCGTCCGGGGTGTATCCGGTCATGGCGGTCATGACCGAGATGGTGCAGGGGAATCCCCGGGCGATCAAGCGATCCCCGGGGAGTTCTCACCGTCCGGAACGTGGTGCGGCCGGAAGGTCCTGCCTGGTCAGAGCCGCGAGATCTCCTCCACGAGGTCGTCCAGGCCCAGCGGGCCCTGCGACAGCGCCGCCATGTGCCAGGCCTTCGCGTCGAAGGCGTCACCGTGCGCGGCCCGCGCGTTCTCGCGGCCGAGCAGCCAGGCCCGCTCGCCCAGCTTGTAGCCGATCGCCTGCCCCGGCATAGAGAGATAGCGGGTCATCTCGCTCTCGATGAACGCCGGCGGCCGGCTGCTGTGCCGCTGGAAGAACTCCTGGGCCAGCTCGGGGGTCCACTGCTCGCCGGGGTGGAACGGCGAGTCCGCCGGGATCTCCAGCCGCAGGTGCATGCCGATGTCGACGATCACGCGGCAGGCCCGCATCATCTGCGCGTCCAGGTAGCCCAGGCGCCGCTCGGCGTCGGGCAGGAAGCCCAGCTCGTCCATCAGCCGCTCCGCGTAGAGCGCCCAGCCCTCCGCGTTGGCGCTGACGCCGCCGATCGTCGCCTGGTAGCGGGAGAGCTGGTCGGCGACGTGCACCCACTGGGCGATCTGAAGGTGGTGACCCGGCACACCCTCGTGGTACCAGGTCGACACCAGGTCGTACACCGGGAAGCGGGTCTGGCCGTCGACCGGCAGCCAGGTGCGGCCGGGACGGGAGAAGTCCTCCGACGGGCCGGTGTAGTACGGGGCGGCGGCGCCGCCCGGCGGGGCGATGTGCGACTCCACCTTCCGTACCCGCTCGGCGAGTTCGAAGTGGGTGCCGTCCAGCGCCTCGATCGCCTCGTCCATCAGGTTCTGCAGCCAGACCCGTACCTCCTCGACGCCCTCGATGTGGGTGCCGTGGACGTCGAGGTGGGCGAGCGCCTCCCACGGGCCGGAGCCGGGCAGGATGCGGTCCGCCTCGGTGCGCATCTCGGCGAGGAGGCGGTGGTACTCGGACCAGCCGTACGCGTACGCCTGGTCGAGGTCCAGGTCGGTGCCGTTGAAGTACCGCGACCAGCGCTGGTACCGCTCGCGGCCCACCGTGTCGGGCGCGCCCGCGACGGCGGGGACGTACACGTCGCGCATCCAGTCCCGCAGGGCGACGACCGCCTCGGTGGCGCCCCGGGCGGCCGAGGCCAGTTCCGTCCGCAGGTCGGGGCGGAGGGACTCCGGCCCCGTGGCCGCGAACTCCTCGAACCAGCCCCGGCCCTCGGCGTCGTCCCCGCCCGCCCACTCCGTCAGCTGGCCGATGAACGTGGTGGTCGCGCGGGGCCCGCCCAGGAGCTTGCGCTCCAGGCCCAGAGCGAGGGAGGCGCGGTAGCCGTCGAGCGCCGCCGGGACCCCGCGCAGCCGCCGAGCGACGGCCTCCCAGTCCTCCTCGGTCTCGGTCGACGCCACGGTGAACACCATCCGCACGCTGTGCGCGGGGGACCGCATGTTGCTGACCGTGCAGAGGCCCTCGTCGGCCTCGTGGACGGCGAGTTCGGCCGTCAGCCGCTCCCGCAGCAGCCGGGCGCAGCGCCGTTCGGCGTCGCTGTCCGCGCCCGGGAGCCGCTCGGCCTCGTCGAGCCGGGCGAGGGTGCGGCGGGCGAGTTCGGCCACCGCCTCCTGACCGGCCGGGGAGAAGTCGGGGAGGAGGCCGGCACTCGCTTCGACTCCCAGGTATGTACCGGTGATCGGGTCGAGTTCGATGAGTGCGTCGACGTAGCTGTCGGCGACCTGGCGGGGCAGCGGGCTGCTGGAAGTCTCTGGCATGGGGGTCATCCTCGTGCCTGCACGGTCCTCGCGTCATCCTCAATCGATCTCATGAGGCTGACAAATGAGCGCCCGGCGAGAGGGCCCAGAGGCCTCCGGGGAGAGGGTCCGCCGGAGGTCTACGCGGGTCACCGAGGGCTTGCGCTCGGTGGACGGGCCGAACAGTTCGCGCCGGTACGGGTACGTCCTGACCGGCCGCCGAGCAATGGGCCCCTGGCCGAGTTTGGCCGGATCCCATCGGCGACGGTTCCCCGGCGGGCCCGGGGGCGCCCTGCCCACCTCGGTGGTGAGGTGGCGGACGGCGTCCCGGGCGCCGTTGCCCGGGAGGCGCCGGCCGGGCGGCGGAGAGGGGGCGGATTGGCCGGGTGGGGTGCGAGGGATTCGGCCAACTGGCGTGTGCCGTCAGCGTTCGCCCAGCGGCAGCCGGTGGCGCGTGGCTGCCGGTGCCGGGGCGAGGCGGGCGGTGATGACGAGGGTGCCCTCCTCGATCTGGTAGTCGAGCGGGAGGTTCAGGGCCCGCATCGCGGCCACCATGCCGGTGTTGGACGACTGCGTCACGGCGTAGACGCTCTCGCAGCCGGCCTCGACGGCCATCGCGACCAGCCGGCCGAGGAGTTCGGCGCCGATGCCCCGGCGCTGCCAGTCGTCCTCGACCATCAGGGCGACCTCCGTCTCGTCGCCGTCCCAGAGCAGATGGCCGAGGGCGACGAGTCGGCCGGAGGCCGTCTGCACGGCGAGGGTGCGGCCGAAGCGCGGGCTCAGGAGGTGGTCGAGGTAGCGGTCCGCGTCACCGACCGGGCCGTGGTACCGGAGGGCGAGCGTCCGGGGGGAGCAGCGGTCGTGCATGGCGCGGGCGGCCACGAGGTCGCGCTGGTCGGCGCGGCGGACGGTGATCTCGTTGCCCTCGGGCAGGGTGAGGACGTCCTGGCTGCGCGGGATGCGCGGGCCGAGGCGGGCGTCGAGCTCGACCAGCGCCCGGGCGCGGGCGAACTCGGTCGGCGTGAAGGGCAGATGGGGCCGCTCGATGGTGAGGACGCCGCCGTTCGGGTCGCGCAGGCGCATCACCGTCTCCTCCAGGACGCCCTCGACGGGGGCGGTCTCGCCGGTGGGGCGGCCGCTCAGGGAGACGGCGGGCAGGGAGTGGATGCGGCAGCGGCCGAGGAGCTGGCGCAGGGCGAGCGGGAGTTCGGCCGCGTCGAGCGCGGTCCGGGTGGCGAGGCCCAGGAGGCGGGTGGGGGTGTCCACCAGGTCGTGGGCGTCGGCGCGCTCGGTCCAGGTGTTCCGGCCGCCGGCCGCGGCGATCTCCCGGGTGAGCTCGCCCGCCTGGAGGCCGGCGGGGGCGCGCAGCAGGAATTCGTCGACGGTGCCCTCGGCGAGCGGGTGGGTCTGCAGGGTCAGGATGTCGACCCCGTTGCGGGCCAGGGCCGTGCACAGCGCGGCGAGGCTGCCCGGGGTGTCGCGGACCGTGGTCCGCATCCGCCAGAGGGTCGTCTCGACGGGGCCGTCGGACGCGTCGTCGTGCGCGGGGGTTTCGGTGGCCGGCGGCAGCGGGGTGGACCCGCTGCCGCCGGGATCACCGGCGGGTGGTGCATGGCTGTGGCGCCTGGCCCACCAGGTGTGGAAGGTCGCCGTGGCGATCAGCGCGATCGCGGAGAAGACGAGCATGTACGGGCCCTCGGCACCGCGGACGACGGTCTTGGCGACCGTGTCGGCCACCACCACGGCCGTGAAGAGGGCGGCGAGTTCGATGAGATCCCGCCGCCAGTGGTGGCGGCGGCGGGCGGACTTCGCGGACGTCACATCGGTCATGACCTCACTGTGACCCAACGGTGTTGCGTGATCACGAACGCTTTGTGACTGATGGGTTAAGCGCCGATCTGGGGGTTTACTGGTCGTTTTCGACTGGTTGTGTCGTGCCCTGACCGGCCCCGGTGGCATGTCCTTCCGAGTCGGCCCGGAGCGCCCTCCGTAGCCGCCCGGCCTGGACGACGAGTTGCGAGGAACCGCGCCGGTCCGCCACCGCGTCCAGCCCCGGTATCGGCTCGCCGCCTCCCGACCGCTCGCCCTCGGACAGCCCGCTCCCGGACCGCTCCACGCAGTCCGCCGCGACGGCCAGGAGCTCGCCGAGGCCGCGTACCGGCTTCTCGGAGGTGAGCAACGACGGCAGCAGCGGTGCGAGGACGGACCAGGCAGTCCCGTACGCGCCCGTGGCCGCCGCAGTACGCGCCGCGTCCGCGAGCCGGGTGGGCTTGACCGACCCCTCGCCGATCAGGCCGGTCAGCGAAGCGCCCAGCATGTGCGGATCCAGATCGCCGCGTGCGGCCAGGACGAGCAGCGTGTCCACGGCGGTCAACCGGTCCTCCGCGTGCCGGCAGCCGAGCGCGAGGGCCAGGGCGAGGTGGGTCGACTCGCCGACCGGCCCGTCCGCCTCGGCCAGGGCCGTCAGGCCCCAGGTGACTCCGCGCTCCTCCCAGTCGACCCCGCCGGCGAGGGCGGGCAGCAGCCACGCCGCCAGCGTCTCCCGGTCGTCCGGCAGGACGCCCGGCCAGTGCGGCCTGTGCGGGAACCAGCGGTGGCAGGGGTGGGCGGCCTCGGGCTCCACGCCGCCCAGCCGGCGGAAGGCGGGCGGGAACTCGTCCCGTACGGCCCGGCGCTCGCGGAGCTTCAGGACGATCCGGTCGGCCAGCCGCCGGGCGCCCTGCTGCGCGTTCCGCTCGCGGGGGACGAACCGGAGGCCCGGGGCGAGGGAGGCCTTCTCCGTCAGCCAGTCGGCGAGCCGCTCCCCGGCCCGGGTACCCAGTGCGGCGGAGTCGGCGGCCGCCCCGGCTGCCGACGGGTCGCCCTTGCGGACCCGCAGCAGGGCCTGCGCGAAGTCGGTGGGCGCCGGATCGATGCCCGCGTCCCGATAGGCGCGCAACCGCTCCACCAGCGCGGACGGCTCGATCGCTCCGGTGTGCCAGGTGGGAGCGGCGAGCAGGAACGGCAACCGCTCCGTGCCGACGAGCGCCGCCACCTCCCACAGACGGGCGTCGACGACCGCGTCCAGGGCCTCGTGCGCGCACGAGGAGGGGGCATGCCCGCGCACCCGGCCGGCGTGCAGGCGGGACGGCCGCACCCGGCCCATGACCGCCGCCGCCACCACGTCCACGCCGTACGTCCCGTGGGCGAACGGGTCCCCCACGTGGACCTCCCCGCTCGCCCACCAGGCGTCCGCGAAGGCCTCGGTCAGGGCCGCCGTCAGCTGCTCACGATCACGGTGCGCATGGCGGACGAGCCCGTCGAGCACCCGCTCGAACTCCTCCGGCGCGGCTTCCGGACGCCTGTGCGAGACGGCCACCAGATCCGCGACCAGCTCCGCGACCGTGGCCGGCGGACCCGCCACCCGCCTCAGCTCGGGCACGGGCGGCAGCGTCTCCTCATAAGGCAGGTCGTCCACGAGCTCCGTGGTGCCGAACAGCTCCTCGGCCACCTGCCGATGCATCGGGCTCAGCGCGGCTGCGGCCCCTGCCAGTTCTTCCCGTACCTGCTCGTCCACCTTCGGCAGGTACCGTCCGACGAGCTTCAGGGCCCGCTCCTGGATCCCGGTGTCCTCATGGCCGAACGCGTCCGCGACGACCGGCAGCAGCTCCGCCGCCGCGCCGGGTTCTTTCCGCAACTCCTTCGTCAGAAGCGTCAGTTGGGCCCGGACGAGCTTCTTCTCCGTACGGAACAGCACCGGGGCGGACATCTCCGCCAGCTCCGGCGTCGACAGCTCGCCCCCGGCGGCGAGGCCCGCCAGGACCTCCTGTGCGTACGCGGCGACCGGCGACGGCGCGTCGGCGGCCATGCCGATCCAGTCCGCCGTCCGGCCACGCCGCTCCTCGGGCGTCGGATCGAGGAGCTGGAGCAGCGCCAGCGGGAACCGCAGGTCCCGGGGCCGGCCACCGCGCAGCAGCCGGGCGACACAGCCGTCCACCATCGACGCACGGTCGAGCACGCCCTCCGCGGTGAGCGTCACCAGCGCCGTCGGCCAGTGCGTGGGCGCCTCCGGGCCGACGGACCAGGTCAGCCGGTCCGGGGTCTCGGTCATGTCCAGGATCCGGGGCGCCAGTACCGGCGTCTGCGGGTCGGCGCGCAGGTCCTCCACGAGCCGCCGTCCGGTGATCGCGCGGGTCCAGCCGAGGACGTAGCCGTCGGTCGTCGGGACGGCGCAGCCGGAGCGCACGACCAGTTCGCGCACGAGCCCGTACTCGTTCTCCGCCACCGCCGGCCGCTCGGCGAGGCGCTGCGCCACGTCGCCCAGCCACTCCGTGTCCCGGTCGACCAGCACCTCCAGGACCTGCGAGGTCGTCGTCCGGCCCCAGTCGGAGAGGTCCCGGCCGGCGATCCAGGCGGCGGCGGCCGCCGCGCCCGTGTGGCACCCCGCCCCGGCGATCCGCAACGCCTTCTGGATCGGGACCTGTTCGTTCCAGCGGTCCCAGCCCCAGCGGCGGACCTCGGTCCGCAGGGCCTTCAGCTCCGCGAGGGCCGACTTCCGCCCGCCGGGCCCCAGCTCCTTGAGCAGCCCGGGAACGGCCTCGCACTTGCCCGCCCGGACGGCCACCAGCAGGTCCTTCACCACGGTCTCCTCGCCGCTGATCGTGCCCGTCCTCATCGCACACCTCCGGCGGCCACGAGGCCGTCGACCGTCCCGGCCACGGCACCGCGCCGGGCCATCCGCACCGCGAGCGCGTGCTTGCACGGGCCTCGGCGGCCCCGGTAGTCCGCCCACCACTGGCAGGTGCAGCTCAGCACCTTGCCCGACTCCCGCACCTGGTAGCGGCGTTCGCCCGAGGCCACCGTCGCGAGATCCCCGTCGAGGGCCACCGCCCCCTCCGCGACCAGGGCACGCGCCGCCACGAGCCGGGGATTGTGCCGCTCCGCGCGGTCCGCGTCGTACGGCAGCTCCCGGTGGAAGTAGGCCGCGTCGGCCACGTCGTACCCGACCCGTCCGGCGGTGCCCAGCCGGGTCAGCGCCGCCCGCACCCGGTCCACCGGAAGGCCCGACCGCTCGCCCAGCTCGGCCGGGTCGATCTTCGGCTCCCAGGCCAGCAGCACCGAGATCAGCTCGGCGTCCTGCGCGGCCTCCTCCGTCGCCAGGGCCTCCAGGACGCCGCCCTCGCCGGAGAAACCGCGCGCGGAGTCGGGCGAGAGGGTGAGCGTCAGACGCATCCCGGGCAGCGTCACCTCCCAGGCGCTCGCGGTGGCGACGCCGTCCGGCACCGGCCCGTACACCCGCAGCGCCGTCGCGTGCCGCAGCACCCGCTCCAGGGCCACCAGCCGGTCGGGCCCCGGAAGACAGACCGCCCCCGGAACCGGGCGGGTCGTCGGCCGCAGGGTCCGCCCCGCCTGGACCACCCAGAGCGGCGCACGCCGGCCCGTCGCCTGCGAGCGCGGCAGCGAGCGCAGGAACCGCACCGCCTCCGGGCCCGTCAGCTCCGCCCGCAGATCGAAGCCGGCCGAGGCCACCTGGGCCTCCGCGAAACCGCGCAGCCAGCGGTCCGGCAGGGGAACCTTCTTCTCCACCACCGCGCCCGCGAGCGTCGTCACGGCCAGCTCCTCCGGCCCGACCGTCAGGTGCAGCGGATCGCTGCCGGTCATGCGCGACAGGGCCTCGCGGAGCGGGTTGTTGACGTCGACGTTCGTCGTGCCGTGGCTGGTCTCGGCGCCGTCGAGGCCCTCGCTGAGCACGTCGAGCCGGGCGTAGACCCCGCCGCAGCCGGAGAACGACTCGAACCGCAGCCGGTCGCCGTTCCCCGTCACGACCGGGTCCAGGGAGCCCGGCCGTATCCGCTGGTGGTAACGGGCGGCCGCCACGTCCGCCACGGCCAGCAGACCCCGCGCGGCCACCTGCGGGGACGTCAGGAAACCGCTGAAGAACCGGGGATGGGCCTCGGCCCCCGAGGGCGTCAGGCCCCCGGAGGTCTCCAGACCGAGGAGCCGCCCGTCCCCGGAGGAGCGCAGGGCGGACGGGCGTGAGTAGGCGAGCGCCTGTACGGATCGCGTCATGGGAAAAACGCTAGGACCCACCACTGACAATCGGCCCCGGCCACCTCCCGGGGGACGCGCGAGGCGTTGCTACTGGCCGACCCGGCCCGGCTGGAGCACCTTGCTGAACAGGACCGTTCCGCCCTCCGCGCGCAGCCGGACCGTCAACTCCCCGCTCCCACCGTCGATGTCGACCTCGCCGAAGTACTGTGGCGACTCCATCGGCGACAGGTTCGCCCGCTCCGGCGCCCGGACGAAGACCTGCTCGGGACCGAACGTGGCGTCGAGAGCGTTCGCGGGGAAGCCGCCGGCGGCCAGCGGCCCCGAGACGAACTCCCAGAACGGCGCGAAGTCCTTGAAGGCTGCGCGCTCCGGCGCGTAGTGCTGCGCCGAGGTGTAGTGCACGTCGGCGGTCAGCCACAGCGTGCCGGTGATCCGGCGGTGCTTGACGAACCGCAGCAGCTCCGCGATCTGCAGCTCCCGGCCGAGCGGCGCGCCCGGATCGCCCTGGGCGATCGCCTCGATGTTCGCCGCGCCGTCCGGGACGACGAGGCCCAGCGGCATGTCCGCCGCGAGCACCTTCCACACCGCGCGCGAGCGGCTCAGCTCCCGCTTGAGCCAGGCCAGCTGCTCCGCGCCGAGGATGCCCTCGGTGTCGTCGGCCTGCCGGCCGGGCGAGTTGGCGTTCCGGTAGGAGCGCATGTCCAGGACGAAGACGTCGAGCAGCGGCCCGTGGCGCACCACCCGGTGCATCCGGCCCCCGGTGGAGGGGGCGTCACCGCGCGCGTGGAGGGTCGACACCGGGAAGTACTCGGCGAAGGCGCGGGAGGCGCGCGCGGCGAGGACGTCCACGTTCTTCTCGGTGTAGCGGGCGTCGTCCAGGATCTGGCCGGGGTACCAGTTGTTGCGCACCTCGTGGTCGTCCCACTGCACGATCGAGGGGACTTGCGCGTTGAACGCCCGCACGTTGTGGTCGAGCAGGTTGTACCGGAACTGGCCGCGGTACTCGTCCAGGGTCTCGGCGACCTTCGCCTTCTCCGGGGTGGTGACGTTTCGCCAGACCCGGCCGTCGGGCAGTGTGACGCTCGGCTGGAGGGGGCCGTCCGCGTAGACCGTGTCGCCGCTGCAGAGGAAGAAGTCCGGGTTCAGCCGGCGCATCTCCTCGAAGGCGCGGAAGCCGCCGATGTCGGGGTTGATGCCCCAGCCCTGTCCGGCGATGTCGCCCGACCAGAGGAAGCGCACCCCGTCCCGCCGGCGGGCCGGAGCGGTACGGAACGTGCCGACGATCCGTTCGCCCGTACGGCGCGGGTCGTCCGGGTCCGCGAGCGTGACCCGGTAGTGGATCTGCTCGCCCGCCGGCAGGCCGCGCAGCGCCGTCGTCCCGGTGAAGTCGCTGCCGGGGCCGAGCAGCGGCCCGTGGTGGCGGTGCGTACGGCGGAACGACTCGCTCGCCGACGTCTCCACGATCATCCGGGCCGGCCGGTCCGAACGGACCCACACCAGCCCCGAGGAGGCGGTGACGTCGCCCGTCTGCACGCCCCAGGCGGCCCGGGGGCGGCCCGACAGCGCGAGCGCGGGGGCGGCGGAGCCGACGACTCCGCCGCCGAGGGCGAGCGCCGCCGAGGCGGCCAGGGAGCCGCGCAGCACGCTGCGGCGGGCAGGGGTCGGGCCGGGGTCGGAGTGGGACATCGAAGCGCCTCCAAATGCGGTGCGGGCCGGGTTCGTTGAACCGTCCATGCCTAACGGCCCGGGGCGGCGCGCACACGAACCCGGGGTGAACACCCCGAACCCGCCCCCCGTTCGGCCCCTGCCCACCTCGTCCGCCCCGCGCCCCCGTCAGCCCGCCGGCCGGGCGGCGGCCCCGCGCCCCTACCCGCCCCCGCCCCCTACCCGCCCGCTACCCCTCCGCCCCGCAGGCACCCGCCGCGAGGTGGACGCCGCGTGCGATCTCGGACGGGGTCAGGTGGGCGTAGCCGAGGACCAGGCGGACGGCGCCGTCCGTCGGCCGGGACGTGCCGTACTCCTCCAGCGGGCGCAGCGCCACCCCGGCGGACGCTGCGCGTTCCACGAACCGCGCCGGGGGGCCGTAGCGCGGCTCCACGCGCGCGATGATGTGCAGCCCGGCCGCGATCCCGCTCACCGTCGTCCCGGGGAAGGCCTCCTCGAGAGCCGCCACCAGGGCGTCCCGCCGTTCCCGGTACGCGCGCCGGCAGCGGCGCAGGTGCCGGTCGTAGGCGCCGCGCGTCACGAACTCGGCCAGCAGCGCCTGGTCCAGGGCCGGGTTCCCGAGGTCCATCGTCCGCTTGCGCTCCACGACCTCCGCGAGCAGCTCGCGCGGTACGAGCATCCAGCCGAGCCGCAGCCCCGGCGCGAGCGACTTGCTCACCGACCCGGTGTAGACGACCCGCTCCGGATCGAGGCCCTGGAGCGCGCCCACCGGAGCCCGGTCGTAACGGAAGTCGCCGTCGTAGTCGTCCTCCAGGACGTAGCCGTCCACCGCCCGCGCCCAGTCCAGGAGCGCGGCCCGGCGCCCCGCCGAGTACGCGATGCCGGTCGGGAAGTGGTGCGAGGGCGTCGTGACCACCGCCCGTACCCCCGACGCGGCCAGCGGACCGGGCAGCAGCCCCTCCTCGTCCACCGGCAGCCACAGCGTCTCCACGCCGGTGGCGGCGAACAGCCGGCCGTGCTCCGGGCTGCCCGGGTCCTCGATCCCCACCGTGCGCTCCCCGCGTGCCCGCAGCACGAAACCGAGCAGCGTCGACGCCTGCGCCACCCCCGAACAGACCACCAGGCGCTCCGGGTCGGCCACCACGCCGCGCCGCCGTGCGAGCATCCCGGCGAGCGCGGTCCGCAGCTCCGGAAGGCCGCGCGGATCCGGGTAGCCGAGCGCCCGGTGGGGGAGAGTGGACAGCACCGACCGCTGGGCCGCCGCCCAGGCCGCGCGCGGGAAGAGCGCGAGATCGGGAGTTCCGGGGCGGAAGTCCACCTGGACACCTGGCGCGCGCGGCGCCAGGTCCCGTACCGTCCGGCCTCTCGCGGCCCGCGCCGTCTCCCCGACCCAGGTGCCCGAACCGCGGTCGCTGCGCAGGTACCCCTCGGCGGTCAGCTGCTCGTACGCCTCCGTCACGAGCCCGCGCGAGACCCCCAGATCGGCCGCGAGTTCGCGGCTCGACGGCAGCCGCGTCCCCGCCGTCAGCCGCCCCGTGCGCACCGCGTCACGCAGCGCCTCCTGGAGCGCCCGGCCGCGCCCCCTGGCCGGGGCGGCGGCCGCCGGGAGCAGCAGTTCCCAGGCAGCCGACGGCGCCGGACGACGCCCGCCCTCCCGCGACGCGTGCGAAGTGGTCCCCGAAGACGTCATGGAAGTGGACCTTAATCCGGACCGGCCCGCTTTCTAGCGTCGGGACCATGAACGCGAACTCCTTGCGAGGAGCCCTCCTCGTGACCGTCGCCTACGCGCTCGTAGGCGCCTCCTTCACCGCCAACAGCCTTCTGGGCGACTATCCGTACGCGGGCGGCCAGGCCCTGCGCTACGGCGCCGCGTGCCTCCTCCTGCTCCCCCTGCTCGGGGCCGGCGGCCTCGCCCCGCTTCGTGCGCTGGGCGCCCGGGGCTGGGCCCGGCTGGCCGCCCTGGCGGCCGTCGGCATGGTCGGCTTCAACCTCGCGGTCCTCGCCGCGGAACGTACCGCCGAACCCGCCGTCCCCGGTGTCCTCGTCGGCTGCGCCCCGGTGGTCGTGGCCGTGCTCGTCCCGCTCCTGGAGGGGCGCACGCCGTCCCGGCCGGTGCTCCACGGCGCGCTGCTCGTCGCCGCCGGGGCCTTCACCGTCCAGGGGTGGGGCCGTACCGACCTGGCCGGCCTCTCCTACTCCGTAGGAGCACTCGCGGGCGAGGTCGGGTTCACCGTCCTCGCCGTGCCGGTCCTGCGCCCGCTCGGGCCGAAGCTCCTGACGGCGGCCGTCTGCGGGATCGCGGCGGTGGAGTCGGCGCTGCTCGGGCTGGTCGTGGACGGTGGGGCGTTCCTGCGGGTGCCGACGGCCGTGGAGACGGGCGCGCTGGTGTGGCAGGCCGTCCTCGCCACGGTCGTCGGGTTCGTGCTCTTCTACATGGGAGTCCAGCGGGTCGGCATGGAGCGGGCCACCCTCTTCACCGGAGCGATCCCGGTGGCCGCCGCCCTGACGGCCGCGCTGGTCGCGACCGGCGGCTTCGGCCTCCCGCAGGCTGCCGGCAGCGTTCTCGTCGGCGCCGGAGCGGCCCTCGGGACCGGCCTGTTCACCCGCCGGAAGGCCTCAGCGCCGGCGTCAGCGACTGCTCCCGTCGAGGATCACCCGCGCGACGAGAGCCGGGTCGTCGCTCATGGGAACGTGCCCGCAGCCGGGCAGCCGCACGAGCCGGGCCCCGGGGACGGTGCGCTTGGCCCGCACGCCCTGGCGGCGAAGGAGCAGCCGGTCCTGGGTGCCCCAGGCGACGGTCACGGGCACGGCGGTGACGTCGTCGCCGAACAGGACGGTCCGGCCGGCCTCCAGGGTCTCGCGGAAGCCGGTGGCCTCCCGCAGCGCGAGCGTCTCGGCGACCACCGCCTCGGGTGAACGGCGCCCGGGGCGGGCGTAGATGGTGCTCGTCAGCGCCGTGCGCCCGGCGGCGGTGCGCGACAGTCGCTCGATCAGCGGCACGGGCATGGACAGCGCGGCCGCCCGCATCGCGCGCAAGGCCCCGAAGGCGTACCGGCGTTCGCCCTCCGACCAGAAACCGGCCGGGGAGAGCGCGGTGACCGACCGCACCAGCTTCTCCCGGCCGAGCGCCAGGGCGAGCAGTCCGCCGAGGGAGTTGCCCGCCACGTGCGGCCGTTCGAAGTCGAGAGCCGCGCAGAAGGCGCCGAGGACCGGGACGACCGTCGACAGGTCGTAGGCGCAGCCGTCGGGCAGCGCGGGGGAGGTTCCGAACCCGGGCAGGTCGACGGCGACGACGTCGCGTTCGGTGGCGAGGATGTCGAGCACCGGCTCCCAGGCCTGCCAGTGGTGGCCGATGCCGTGCAGCAGCAGGAGCGGCTCGCCCGCGCCCCTGCGTTCGTACGTCACGGAGGACGTGCGCGGACCCCCGGGGGTCTCGAACGAGAACGAGATCTGTGCGGACATACGCGCGCTCCTTGACTTAGACACCCTGTCAGCAAGAATTACCGCTCAGTAGCTACGAGTTCAAGGGCCCGACCGAAACGGAACTGGACAGGGCCCGGGCCCGTCGGCTGGGATGGGGGAGTGGTGACCGACACGCTGACCGACGTCTTCCAGGAACACCGGCCCATGCTCCACGGCGTGGCCTACCGCATGCTCGGCCGCGCCGCCGACGCCGAGGACGTGGTCCAGGACGCGTGGCTGCGCTGGACCGCCGCCGATCGCGAGGAGGTCCGCGAGCCGCGCGCGTATCTCGTACGGATCACCACCCGGCTCGCCCTCGACCGGCTCCGCCAGGTCCAGGCCCGCCGCGAGTCCTACGTCGGCCCCTGGCTGCCCGAACCCGTCGTCACCGACTTCGGGCCCTCCGTCCCCGACACCGCCGAGCAGGCCCTGCTCGCCGACTCCGTCTCGCTCGCCGTCCTCGTCGTCCTCGAATCCCTCTCGCCGCTGGAGCGCGCGGTCTTCGTCCTCAGGGAGGCCTTCGGCTTCCCGTACGCGGAGATCGCCACCGCGCTCGACCGCTCGGAGGCCGCCGTCCGCCAGCTCGCGGGCCGTGCGCGCCGCCACGTCGACGAGGGCAGGCCCCGCTACGACGTCGACCCCGCCGAACGCCGCGACCTCACCGAGCGGTTCCTCGCGGCCGCGGCCGGCGGTGACCTGGACGGGCTGCTGGCCCTGCTCGCGCCGGACGTACGGCTCGTCGGCGACAGCGGAGGCAAGACGAAGGCGCCGCTGCGCGTCATCGACAGCGCGGACAAGGTCGGCCGCTTCCTCCTCGCCGTCACCTACGGCTCCGAGATCGCCTACGAGCCCCGGTTCACGGAGGTCAACGGCGGTCCCGGCGTGCTCGTCCTCGTCGACGGCAAGCCGGACTCGGTCTTCCAGATCGAGGTGCGCGACGGACGCATCCAGTGCGTGTACATCGTCCGCAACCCCGACAAGCTCCACGCGGTGGCCGTCGACGCGCGCTGAGCCGAGCCGACCGCCTGCCCCGCTTCCGACCGCCTGCCCCGCCTCCGACCGGAGGCGGGGCACTTTGCTGCGCAGGCCACACATCGGTGCGAACGTCCTGTGAACGATCTACGCCAGACGCCCGCATTCGGGGGCATCCGGGCGAGGATTGGTCTTGACCAAGGGGGTGGGCCGCCTTATGGTCGCAGAGATAGTGCAGGAACCTTTAATAAACAAGGGCGCGGAAAACCGCAGCGGTACACGGCGAATGCGGAGGATCAGGGTGGGGACCACGCAGCTGGAATCGGTGCCGGAGCCGAAGTACTGGCACCTCAAGACCGTGATCGGTGAGGCGCTCGACTCCGACTTCGCAGTCGGCGAGATCCTGCCCAACGAGCGGGAACTGGCCGCGCGCTTCGGCGTCGCCCGGGCCACGCTCCGTCAGGCCCTGGAGCAGCTGGAGCTGGAGGGCCGCCTTCAGCGCCGCCGCGGCGTCGGCACGACCGTCGCCCCGCCGCGTGTGGGCGTCGACGTCTCCACGACCCAGCACGTCTGGCCCGGTGTCTCGGAGGAGACCTGGCAGTCCATGGACTCCGCCTTCGACACGGCCCCCCCGGCCGTCGCGCGGATCCTGGAGCTCTCTCCCGACGAGCAGGTGCACGTCGTGCGCCGCCTGCGCGTCACGCAGGGCCAGCCCGTCGCCGCCGAGCTGCTGTACGTGCCGTCCGGCTCGGTCCCCGAGCTGACCGCCGTCGACGCTCCGACCGGCCCCGCCGGTGCCCGCGGCGTCCTGCGTGAACTCCACCGCCTCGCCCTCGACGGCCAGGACCGTTCCGTGGAGCTCGGCTCGGCCCGCGCGGACGACGCCAAGGAACTGGACCGCCTCCCGGGCGCCCCGGTCCTCGTCGTCACGACCCGTTACCTCTCCGAGGGCCGCACGGCCGCGGTCTCCGTCGCCACGTACCGCGCCGACACCTGCCGCCTCACCTTCGGTGACTCCGGCGACCTGGTGATGGCCTCCTGACGGCCCCGCCGCCCCACACCCGTAGCGCGGACGAGCCCGGACGGGCCTGCCACGGCAGGCCCGTCC
>NZ_JBSGWV010000074.1:0-25221 GCF_053609105.1 Streptomyces sp. NPDC054975 | reverse complement strand
TCCGTACATCGGTACGGAAGTCCGGCCCGCTCCGGTGTCAGCTCGCCATGGTCGCCGCGCGGCGGTGCGCCAGGGTCCAGCAGCGGATGATGTCCCGTACGGAGACGATGCCGACGGCACCGTCGCCGTCGAGCACGACGAGATGGCGGAAGCCGCCGTGGGTCATGGCCGCGGCCGCCTCCTCCAGGGTCCAGGTGGGGGCGGCGAAGACGACGTCGGTGGTGGTGTGGGAGCCGGCGGTCTCGTGGTCGGGGTTCTGGTCGGCGCCGATCGAGTTGAGGATGTCGCGCTCGGTGAGGATGCCGAACCCGCCGGCATCGGTGTCGTGGACGACGGCCGCGCCGACGCGGCGCGCCGACATCAGCCGGGCGGCCTGGCGGAGGGTGTGGGCGGGGCCGATGGTGAGGACCACCGTGCTCATGGCGTCACGGACGAGCATGAAGGGAGCCACCTCCTTCGTGAACCGTTCCCGCCTTCAACGAGAACGCATTCACAAGTTCACAAGTGGGGGGACTCTCAGAGTGGCAGTCAGGTGAGGGGCCGACAAGAGGGCGCGCGCGGCGCCCGCGAGGGGCGCTCGGGGTCAGCTCTCCTGGTTCAGGTAGCTCAGCAGTTCGCCGTGGAGCAGGCCGTTCGAGGCCGCCGCGTTGCCGCTGTGCGGGCCGTGCCGCCCGTCGAGGCCGGTGAACGTGCCGCCCGCCTCCTGGACCACGATCGCCGTCGCCGCCATGTCCCAGAGCGACAGCTCCGGCTCGGCGCACAGGTCCACCGCGCCCTCGGCGACCATCATGTACGGCCAGAAGTCGCCGTACGCCCGCGTCCGCCAGCACGCGCGCGTGAGGTCGAGGAAGCCGTCGAGGCGGCCCCGCTCCTCCCAGCCGCTCAGCGAGGAGTACGCGAACGAGGCGTCGCCGAGCTCCGAGACCTTCGAGACATGGATCCGGGTCGCCGAGGTGAGGCTGCGGCCGGTGTACGCGCCCGCGCCCTTCGCCGCCCACCAGCGACGGCCGAGCGCCGGCGCCGAGACCACGCCCACCACCGGCTGGAAACCGGCGTCACCGGCCTCCATCAGCGCGATCAGGGTCGCCCAGACCGGCACCCCGCGCACATAGTTCTTCGTGCCGTCGATCGGGTCGATCACCCAGCGGCGCGGGCCCGTGCCCTCCACGCCGTACTCCTCGCCGAGGATCGCGTCACGCGGCCGCGCCCGCTGGAGGTGGGCGCGGATGAGCTCCTCGGCGGCCTTGTCCGCCTCGCTGACCGGCGTCATGTCCGGCTTGGTCTCGACCTTCAGGTCGAGTGCCTTGAACCGGTCCATGGTGGCCGCGTCGGCGGCATCCGCGAGGACATGGGCGAGACGGAGATCGTCGTGGTAATCGGCCATGGTCGAAACTCTATCCCCCGAAGGGAGGTGGCCCCTCCGGAGGCCTTGACAGTGCGTGGCGGCCCGTCAACTCTGAGCGCAGAACCGTTCTGGCCGGGAGGCGACGATGCCGACTGCCCGTGAGGCCCTGCTCGACGCCGCCCACGCGGCACTCACGGAGCTGCCCTGGTCCGCGGTCCGGATGGTCGACATCGCCTCCGCCGCGCGCGTATCCCGGCAGACCCTGTACAACGAGTTCGGCAGCAAGGAGGGCCTGGCCCGCGCGCTCGTACGGCGCGAGGCCGACGCGTACCTCCAGGGCGTCGAGCGGATCGTCGCCACCCCGGCCCCGCCCCGGCGGAGCCTGGCGGCCGTCGCCGAGTGGACCGTCTCCGAGGCCTTCACGCGCCCCGTCCTGCGGGCCCTGCTCACCGGCTGCTGGGGGGAGCGGCTCCCGACGCCCCGCCCCGCGAGGGCAGGAGCCCGGGCCTCCACCGTCCCCGCGCAGCGCCGCGCCGACGCGGGCGTGCCGTCCCCCGCCGACATGCTCGGGCTCGCCCGTGACCGGGCCGCGACGGCGCTCCGCGACGAGACCGGGGACGTACGGCACGTACGGCACGACTGCGAGGTGGCCCTCCGGCTGGCGCTCTCGTACGTCGTCGCTCCGACGCCCGTCGTGGCCTCGCCCGTCGGACCGGACGGTCAGTGGGCCGACCCCGAGAGCTGGAGGCCGATGACCCCGACGATCACGAACGTGATCGACACGATCTTCAGCGTCGACACGATGTCGCCGAGGAAGATCATTCCGTAGATCGCGGTCCCGGCCGCCCCGATGCCGGTCCACACCGCGTACGCCGGACCGACGTCCAGCTTGCGCAGGGCGAGCGTCAGCAGCCCGAAGCTGCCGAGGGCGAAACAGGCGAAGGCGACCGTGGGCCAGAGGCGGGTGAATCCGTGCGACAGCTTCAGACAGACCGCGAACCCCGTCTCCAGGATTCCAGCGACAACCACCAGCAGCCACGCCATCGTCAGTGCCTCCCACGCCGTCGGTGACTGCTTCGTCGCACTTGGTGCGATTATGCACTTACCAACACCCTTGGACCGCAAACGTGCGCGATTCAGTCGCCTTCGCGTCGCTCCCGCGTGGCGAGCAGCCGCCGCAGGGAATACAGCCGCGCCGGATCGGCGTGCCCGTCGGCCACCCACGCGTCCAGCGCGCAGTCCGGCTCGTCGTGGCTGCAGGCCCGCGGACAGTTCTCCGTACCGGGGACGAGGTCGGGGAAGGCCAGGATCACCCGGGACGGGTCGACGTGGTTGAGGCCGAAGGAACGGACGCCTGGAGTGTCGATCACCCAGCCGCCCGCCGGGTCGTTCAGCGGCAGCGCGAGCGCCGAGGTGGTGGTGTGCCGGCCTCGCCCGGTGACCGCGTTGACATGGCCGGTGCTCCGCCGCCGGTCCTCCGGGACCAGGGCGTTGACCAGCGTCGTCTTGCCGACGCCGGAGTGTCCGACGAAGGCGGTCGTGCGCCCCTTGAGGTGCTCGTGGACCCGCTCGGCGGCCACCCCGTCCACGAACTCGTCGCGCGTGGTGACCACGTACGGCACCCCGAGCGCCCCGTACTTCTCCAGGAGTTCGTCGGGCTTCGCCAGGTCCGACTTGGTGAGCACGAGCAGCGGGGTGAGCCCGCCGTCGTACGCGGCGACCAGACAGCGGTCGATGAGCCGGGGGCGGGGCTCGGGGTCGGCGAGCGCGGTGACGATGGCCAGCTGGTCGGCGTTGGCGACGACCACCCGCTCGTAGGGATCGTCGTCGTCGGCCGTCCGGCGGAGTACGGAGCTGCGCTCACCGATCCGTACGATCCGGGCCAGCGTGTCCTTCTCGCCGGACAGATCGCCCACGAGGGAGACCCGGTCGCCGACGACGGCGGCCTTGCGGCCCAGCTCGCGCGCCTTCATCGCCAGGATCACCCGGTCGTCGACGAGGCAGGTGAGCCGGCCACGGTCCACGGTGAGGACCATGCCCTCGACCGCGTCCTCGTGCTTGGGACGGATGTTGGTACGGGGACGGTTGCCCTTGCGGTTGGGCCGCTGGCGGATGTCGTCCTCGTCGGTGTGCTTCCCGTAACGCCGCATGGCTCAGGCTCCGAGCATTTCGGTCCACATCCTGGGGAAGTCGGGCAAGGTCTTGGCCGTCGTCGCCACGTTCTCGATCTCCACTCCCTCGACCGCGAGGCCGATGATCGCGCCCGCCGTCGCCATGCGGTGGTCGTGGTACGTGTGGAAGACCCCGCCGTGCAGCGGGCGCGGGCGGATGAGCAGCCCGTCCTCGGTCTCCGTCACGTCGCCGCCGAGCTCGTTGATCTCCTTGGTGAGCGCGGCGAGGCGGTCCGTCTCGTGCAGCCGCAGATGGGCGACGCCGCGCAGCGTGGACGGCGAGTCGGCGAGCGCCGCGACCGCCGCGATGCCGGGCGTCAGCTCGCCGACCTCGCTCAGGTCCACGTCGATGCCGTGGATCCGGCCGGTGCCGGTGAAGGTGAGACCGGCCTCGGTCAGCTCGCAGGTGCCACCCATCTCGGTGAAGATCTCGCGCAGCGCGTCACCGGGCTGGGTGGTCCGGGCCGGCCAGTCGGGGACCGTCACCCGGCCGCCGGTGACCAGGGCCGCGGCCAGGAACGGCTGGGCGTTCGACAGGTCGGGCTCGACCGTCAGGTCACGGCCGAGCAGCGCGGAGGGGGAGACGCGCCAGACGTTCGGCTCGCCACCGGTCTCCGGCTCGTCGACCTGGGCGCCGACCTGCCGGAGCATGTCGACGGTCATCCGGATGTGCGGGAGGGAGGGGAGCTTCGCGCCCACGTGGCGTACCTCCACCCCCTGGTTGAAGCGGGGCGCCGACAGCAGCAGGGCGCTGACGAACTGGGAGGACGAGGAGGCGTCGATCTCCACCGGGCCGCCGTCCAGCGCCCCGCCACCGTGCACGGTCATCGGCAGCGCGCCGCGCCCGTCGTCGTCGATCCGGGCGCCGAGGACCCGCAGCGCGTCGATCACGCCGTGCAGCGGACGCTCGTGGGACCGGGCGTCGCCGTCGAAGTGCACCGGGCCGTCGGCGAGCGCCGCGACCGGCGGCAGGAAGCGCATGACCGTACCGGCGTTGCCGACGTCCACCGTCGCCGGGCCGCGCAGCCCGGCCGGGATGATCCGCCACGCCTCGCCCGTACCGTCCGGGCCCACGCCTTCCTCGATCTTCACGCCCAGCGTGCGCAGGGCCTCGGCCATCAGGAGCGTGTCGCGCGAGCGCAGCGGGCGGCGCAGCCAGCCCGGCTCGGCGGCGAGGGCGGCGAGGACCAGGCCGCGGTTGGTGACCGACTTCGATCCGGGCACGGTGACGGTCGCGTCGACGGCGCCGCCGGCATACGGGGCGGGCCAGAGGTCTGTGTGCTGGTCGGCGTGCGAGGAGGTATCGGTCATGCCCCTCACTTTAGTGGGGCACGCGGCGGCTACAGCCCGAGCAGCCAGCGGCCTCCGCCGATCAGGGAGCAGAGCGACACCGCGTGGAAGAAGAAGAGCCAGAGCGCCGCGGGGACGTAGGTGAGCCGGGAGAGCTGGTCGGCGTCCGAGTCGGGTGCCCCGCCGTGGCGCCGCTTGCCCTGGAGCTCGAAGACCGGCCGGACACCGCCCACGAGCAGGAACCAGACGACGGCGTACGCGAAGACGGCCTGCACGGCCGGGCCGGTGAGCCAGGAGATCAGCAGGAACGCGGTGCCCGTGAGCAGGACGGTGAAGATTCCGTACGCGTTCCGGACCATCACCAGCATGGCGAGGAGCAGCGCGGTCGCGACCCACAGCAGCAGCGTGATCCGGTGGTCGGCGAGCAGCCAGGCACCGCCCAGGCCGAGCAGCGGGGCGGCGGTGTAGCCGGCGGCGGCGGTGAGGATCATGCCGATGCCGGTGGGGCGCCCGCGCGAGACGGTCAGCCCGCTGGTGTCGGAGTGGAGCCGGATGGACTGCAGACGGCGGCCGGTGACGAGCGCGACGAGGCCGTGGCCGCCTTCGTGGGCGATGGTGATGGCGTTGCGGGACAGCCGCCATATCGCGCGCGGGACGGTGACGGCGAGGGCGGCGACGGTGGTGGCGATCACCAGCCACTCGTCGGGGGAGGGCTGGGTGCCGAGGACTTCGTTCATTGTCTGGACTGTCTCCTCGGATGGGTCATGGACCGTGGCAGTGTGGCACGTATGTGCGGACGGTTTGCAGCGAGTCGGCGGCCCGAGGACCTGGTGGGCGTCTTCGGGGTCGAGAAGTGGGAGCCCGAGGAGACCCTGGCTCCGGACTGGAACGTGGCCCCCACGAAGGAGGTCCACGCGATTCTGGAGCGTCCACTGAAAGACGCGGAATCACGGCGACCGGTTCGCCAGCTGAGGACGCTGAGGTGGGGCCTCGTGCCGTCCTGGTCGAAGAGTCCCGAGGGCGCGGCCCGGATGATCAACGCGCGGGCGGAGACACTGGCCGAGAAGCCGTCCTTCAAGACGGCCCTCGCCGCGCGGCGGTGCATCCTGCCGGCCGACGGCTACTACGAGTGGGTGACGGGGGCGGGGGAGCGGGAGCTGGAGGTCGAGGGGAAGAGGAAGCGGCCCCGGAAGCAGCCGTACTTCGTGACCCCGGCGGACGGCTCGGTCTTCGCGATGGCCGGCCTGTACGAGTTCTGGCGCGACCCGGCCCTGCCGGGCGACCACCCGTCGGCGTGGTGGGTGACGTGCTCGGTCATCACGACGGAGGCGGAGACGGGGCCGCTGGGCGTGGCCCCGGCGGAGGGCCCCGGCTCGCTCGCGGAGATCCACCCCCGGATGCCGCTGATGCTGACCCCGGACCGCTGGGACGCGTGGCTGGACCCGCGCCGCACGAACGTGGACGAGCTGCAGGGCCTGCTGGCGGCGCCGCCGGAGGGGCTGATGCGGGCGTATCCGGTGGCGACGGCCGTCAGCAACGTCCGCAACAACGGACCGGAACTGCTGGAGGAGCTGGAGGGCCCGGAGGTGGCCACGCTGTTCTGAGGCGCGCCGCGCCCGCGGGCCCCAGGGGCGGGCGGCAGGATGGGGCCTGTGACGAAGAGCGAGATCGTAGCCACCGATGCCGGAGACGCCCGGATCACCTGGTTCCCCGGGAAGAAGGCCTGGGCCGTGCTGGCGCTGTCGCACGGCGCCGGGGGCGGGGTCGAGGCGCGGGACCTCCAGGCGCTGGCCGCCGCGCTGCCGCCCGAGGGCGTGAGCGTCGCGCTGGTGGAGCAGCCCTGGCGGGTCGCCGGGAAGAAGGTGGCGCCCGCCCCGAAGACGCTCGACGTCGGGTGGCGAGGGATCTGGCCCGCTCTCGCCAGGCCCGGCCTCCCCGTGATCGCCGGAGGGCGCAGCGCCGGCGCCCGGGTCGCCTGCCGGACCGGCAAGGAGCTCGGCGCCGCCGCCGTCCTGGCACTGAGCTTCCCGCTCCACCCGCCGGGCAAGCCGGAGAAGTCCCGGGCCGACGAACTGCTCGGCACGGGCCTGCCCACCCTCGTCCTCCAGGGCGGCAACGACTCCTTCGGGAAGCCCGCGGAATTCCCCGAAGGGCCGTACACGCTCGTCGAGGTGGCGTACGGCGATCACGGCTTCGCCGTGGCCAAGCGAGCGCCCGTCACCCCGGACGAGACCCTCGCTCACATCGTCCGCGAGGTCTCCGCGTGGCTCGCGTCACTCCGGCCCTGAGCCCGGGAATGCGGAGCATGCGACCACGGTTGTGACGCATGTCGGTGTGAGAGCAAGGAAGAGGGAGTCCGTCGCATGGGATCGACCATCTGCCCCGAGCGTGTGCAGGCCGCTGACCTCGACTGGACAGTGCTGCCCGCTCCCAAGAGCGCCCCTATTCGGGCGGCGGGCGGAGCGGTTCCTCGTCTATCCTCCGAATCGAGCGGGTCCGCATTCGGATTCGCCGCAGCGTTGGAGGAGGTGGGTCCGGTCACTGGGACCGACACAGGGACCGACGACGGCCCCGAGGAGACGACCGCGGAGCGCAACGCGCGCTTCGAGCGGGACGCCCTCGGCTACCTCGACCAGATGTACTCCGCCGCGCTGCGCATGACGCGGAACCCCGCAGACGCCGAGGACCTGGTGCAGGAGACGTACGCCAAGGCGTACGGCTCGTTCCACCAGTTCCGCGAGGGTACGAATCTGAAGGCCTGGCTGTACCGGATCCTCACCAACACCTTCATCAACTCGTACCGCAAGAAGCAGCGCGAGCCCCAGCGCAGCGCCGCCGAGGAGATCGAGGACTGGCAGCTCGCCCGCGCCGAGTCGCACATGTCGACCGGACTGCGGTCCGCCGAGTCGCAGGCCCTCGACCACCTGCCGGACTCGGACGTCAAGGAAGCGCTGCAGGCGATCCCCGAGGAATTCCGCATCGCCGTCTATCTCGCGGATGTCGAGGGCTTTGCGTACAAGGAGATCGCGGACATCATGGGGACACCCATCGGTACGGTGATGTCCCGACTGCACCGGGGCCGCCGTCAGTTGCGCGGCATGCTCGAGGACTACGCCCGCGACCGCGGGCTCGTGCCCGCGGGCGCCGGAGAGTCGTCGAACGATCGGAAAGGCTCGGGCTCATGAGCTGCGGAGAGCCGCACGAGACGGACTGCTCAGAGGTCCTGGATCATCTCTACGAGTTCCTCGACAGAGAGATGCCCGACAGTGACTGCACCAAGTTCGAGGTGCACTTCGAGGAGTGCTCCCCGTGCCTGGAGAAGTACGGCCTGGAACAGGCGGTGAAGAAGCTCGTCAAGCGCTGCTGCGGCAGTGACGACGTGCCCACCGACCTGCGGGCCAAGGTGATGGGCCGCATCGACCTGATCCGCTCGGGCGAGCTGGTGCCCGAGCAGGACATCACGGCGACCGCCCAGGAGTAACGCCGCCCGTCGGCGAAGGGCCGCCGCGACACGATCGCGGCGGCCCTCACGCATACATCAGCTTGTATCACCCGATGGTGCGAATCGGCCGGGGCCCGCCCGCACAGCACGCCCAACTCGCTAGCGTGACCGGTGTGATGGGCGTGAAGGCGATTCCCCGAGCGGCACGTGCGTACATCGGCTGCGCCCTTCTCGCCGCCGCCGCGTGCGCGCTCCCGGCGCTGCACCCGGCCGCGCACACCCCGTGGAGCACCGTCGCGCTCCTCGCCGCCCTGTACGCGCTGTGCGAGCTCCCCGCACGCTGCCGGCTCCTCGACCGGGCGCTCGGCGGCTCGGTGCCCATGGGGGCCGGTTCCTTCTTCCCCGTCCTGCTCAGCTCGGCCCTCCTCCTCCCGCCCGCCGCCGCCGCGCTCACCGCCCTGCCCGGGGCTCTGGTCGCCCGCGTGGAGCAGCGGCCGGCGGGCGTGCGCCGGGCCTGGCGGACGGCCCAGCTCCTGATCTCCGTCTCGGCCGCCGCGCTGGTCGCCGGGGCCCTGGGCGGCCGCGAGGCCCTCGGGAATGGGCCGCACGCCCCCGACTTCCCGTACGCCCTGCTCCCGGCGGCCGCGTCCGCGCTCACCTTCTGCCTGGTCCTGACGGCCCTCGACGGCGGGATCCGGATCGCCGCCGAGAGGATCCCGCCGCGCACCGCCTGGCGCGGCCACCTCGGCCGGACGCTCGCCCCGCACGCCGTGCACGGCCTCGCCGGGCTGATGATGGCGGTGCTGTGGCGCAGTACGTACGGGCCCGTCGCCGCGCTCTTCGTGCTGCTGCCGATGTACATCTCCTGCTGGGTCTTCGCCCAGTACCACCGCGAACGCGCCGCGCACCAGGCGACGATCCGCGCCCTCGTGCAGGCCGTCGACATCAAGGACCGGTACACCCGCGGGCACAGCGAACGGGTGGGCCACGCCTCGGTACTGATCGCCCATGAGCTCGGCATGGCGGAGGAGCGCCTGGAGAACCTCCGCTTCGCCGGGATCCTGCACGACGTGGGCAAGCTCGGCGTACCGACCCGGATCCTGCGGAAGGACGGGCCGCTCACCCCCGAGGAGCGCCGGATCATCGAGCTGCACCCGGAGTACGGCCACGAGATGGTCCGGGGCATCGGCTTCCTCGGGGAGGCGCGGGCGGCGATCCTGCACCACCACGAGAAGATGGACGGCAGCGGATACCCCTACGGGCTCAGCGGGGAGCAGATCCCCGAGTTCGCCCGGGTGGTGGCCGTCGCCGACGCCTTCGACGCGATGACCTCGACCCGCTCCTACAGCAGGGGCCGGCCCGTCGCGGTGGCGCTGGCGGAGCTGGAGCGGTGCGCGGGCACGCACTTCGACCCCCGGATGGTCTCCGCGCTCGTCCAGGCGCTCGACCGCCACGGCTGGCAGACGGCGGTGACGGCGGACGAGCCGTGCCCGCCCGGTACGGCACCCACGAGCGCGCCCGAGCCCGGCGTCCCGGCCGCCCGGCGCCTGCCCGCACCGACCGCGCCGGCCACGCCGCCCGCGCAAGCCACCGCCCGCGCGCCGCGCACCCCCGCCGGACCCCCCTCGGCCGCCGACGCATCCGCCCCCGTCGGCGCGCCCACCCCCGGCCCCGCCGCGCCCCGCGCGCACGTTCCGCCCCGAGGCCGGGCGTGAGGGCCGGGGCCCCGGTCGTCGGGGTCGTCCACGGCGCCGCCCTCGCGCTGACCGTCGCCGGGTTCGGGGGCACGCTGTGGAACGGGGTCAGCGAGCCCGGGAACGCGCTCGCGTTCGGCGTGCTCATCGCACTCGGCGAACTCGCCCGCTGGGGCGCCCTGCCGGGGGACCGCGAGCCCGCGCCGCTCGCCTCCGCCGGAGCCCTCGCGTACGCCCTGCTCGGAGAGCAGGCCGGGAGCGCGACCACCCACGGCGTGCTGCAGATCATCGCCGTCGTCTTCGCCGGCGGGCTCGTCGGGATCGTCCCGCACATCGCCCGCGGCGAGGGCCCCGACCTCGACCACCAGGCCCGCCGCATCCTCACCGTCGGCTTCGCTGCCCTCTGCTTCCAGCCGCTCTACAACTCCGGCGAGGTCGCCGACCGCCTCGGACGAGGCCCCGCCTACGCCCTCTTCCTCCTGCTCCTCCTCGTCCTCACCGCCCTCTGCGACGCCGTCCTCGCCGCCCTGATGCTCCGCGCCCGCACCGTCCCCCGCAGCGCCCGGCGGCGCACGGGCGAGGACAGGGCGAGCGCCCCCGTCCCCTACGGCCCCCTCCTGCGGGACGAGCTGCGGGCGCTGCTCGGTATCGGCTCCGCGGTCTGCGCCACCGGCGCCGTCATGGCCCTCGGCGTGGCCGCCGCCGGACTCTGGGCGCTGCCCCTCTTCTGCGTCCCGCTGCTGCTCACCCAGGTCTCCTTCCGGCGGTACGCGGCCGTGCGCGCCACCAACCGCCAGACCATCGCCTCGCTCGCCCGCGCCACCGAGATCGCCGGCTGCACCCCACCCGGCCACGCCCGCCGTGTCGCCGCGCTGAGCGGCGCCGTCGGCCGTGAGCTCGGCCTCTCCGGGTCCGAGCTGACTGTCCTGGAGTACGCCGCCCTCATGCACGACATCGGCCAGCTCTCCCTCGTCGACCCCGTCCCCGAAGGCGCCACCGCTCTCCTCCCGGCCGAGGAACAGCGCCGGATCGCGCTCCTCGGCGGCGCCGTCGTCCGCCAGACCGGCGTCCCCGCCGCCGTGGCCGTCGTCGTGGAGCGGCAGGCCGACCCGTACCGCGACCAGCCGCTCCCCGCCCGGATCGTGCGTACCGTCAACGCCTACGACGACCTCGCCGGCGCCGGTGCCGGCGGGTCGCTGACCGCCCTCGAACGGCTCCGCCTCGCCACCGCCCGCGACCACCACCCCGAGGTCGTGGAATCCCTCGCCAGAGTCCTGGCGAGGGGCGGTACGACCGGGGGCGTCACCCCCGTCCCTCCTGGGTAACCCATGGGTAATGAGCGCGCGTCCAACCGGGCATGGTTGGATGCGAACAAGAGGGTGAAGCGACCGGCAGGCGGGAATCGTGAGGATCTTCGGGAAGGTACGGCATCGGCCCTCCGCCTCGTGGCGGCAGGCCACCGACCGCGCGTTCACGCTGATCGGCGACGGCCGGTACGAGGACGCGGGCGCGCTGCTCACGCGCGCGGCGGACCTGGAGCCCTGGCTCTCGGAGTCCTGGTTCAACCTGGCGCTGCTGCACAAGTTCCGCCACGACTGGGAGCAGGCCCGGGCCGCCGGGCTGCGCGCCGTCGCGCTGCTCGACAAGGAGACCGGCGCTCCCGACTGGTGGAACGTCGGCATCGCCGCCACCGCGCTCCAGGACTGGCCCCTGGCCCGCCGCGCCTGGCAGGCGTACGGGCTGAAGGTGCCCGGGGCCTCCGCCGGCACCGGTGAGCCCGCCGGTATGGAGCTGGGCAGCGCCGCCGTCCGGCTCTCGCCCGAGGGCGAGGCCGAGGTGGTGTGGGGCCGCAGGCTCGACCCCGCGCGGATCGAGGTGCTCTCCATCCCGCTGCCGTCCTCCGGCCGCCGCTGGGGCGAGGTCGTCCTCCACGACGGCGTGCCCAACGGCGAGCGCACGACCACCGCCGGGCCGTCCTACCCCGTCTTCGACGAGATCGAGCTCTGGGCCCCCTCGCCCGTGCCCACCTGGGTGGTCCTCCTGGAAGCCGCCACCGAGGCCGACCGTGACGCCCTGGAGCAGCTCGCCGCCGACGCCGGCTTCGCCGCCGAGGACTGGTCCTCGTCGGTCCGGCTGCTCTGCCGCGCCTGCTCGGAGTCGACCATGCCGAGCGCCGAGGGCGAGGGCGAGCACCTGGACCCGCACGACCACAGCGAGCCGGGCCACCCCGGACCGCTCGGCCACCGCTCGCCCGGCGAGCTCTGGGTCCCCGAACGGGAGTGCGGAATCGCCGCGCCCGTGGGCCTGGTCCGCGGCCTGCTCGACGGCTGGGTGGCGGACAGTCCGGACAGCAGGGAATGGCGCGATCTCGAAGAGGTCTGCTGATCCATCTGCTGATCCCGCCCAGATCCTGCCCTTAGGCTGTACGGGACCATTGACTGGGGTTCTGAGGAAGGCGTGCGGCGGAAATGGCGCAGCAGGAGACTGACGAGCAGATCAACGACGGTTTCGTCGTCGACACGGAGGACTGCGAGGCGCGTGAGCTCGCGTACCGCGAGCGGGGCACGGCGCGTCCGATCACCGTCGTCGGCAACCCGGTGCTGCACCGCGAGTGCAAGGACGTCACCGAGTTCGACGACAAGCTCGCCGCGCTGATCGACGACATGTTCGCCAGCCAGAAGGCCGCCGAGGGCGTGGGCCTGGCCGCGAACCAGATCGGTGTCGACCTCAAGGTCTTCGTCTACGACTGCCCCGACGACGAGGGCGTCCGCCACACCGGCGTCGTCGTCAACCCGGTGCTCCAGGACCTCCCGGCCGACCGCCGCAACCTGGACGACTCCAACGAGGGCTGCCTCTCCGTCCCGACCGCGTACGCCGCGCTGGCCCGCCCGGACTACGCCGAGGTGCACGGCCAGGACGCCCAGGGCAACCCGATCAAGGTCCGGGGCACCGGCTACTTCGCCCGCTGCCTCCAGCACGAGACGGACCACCTGTACGGCTTCCTGTACATCGACAAGCTCTCCAAGCGCGACCGCAAGGACGCGCTGCGCCAGATGGAAGAGGGCACCCCGCGCTACGAGACCGTCCCGAACGACTGACCTCGGCGTACGACGAAGGGCCCCGCTCCCCCCGGAGCGGGGCCCTTCGCCGTACCGGCGAGGCTCAGAAGTCCTCGTCCAGGTCCACCGAGCCCTCGACCGCCACCTGGTAGGCGGACGGGCGGCGCTCGAAGAAGTTCGTCAGCTCCTGGACGCCCTGGAGCTCCATGAACGCGAACGGGTTCTCGGAGCCGTAGACCGGCGCGAAGCCGAGACGGACCAGGCGCTGGTCGGCGACGCACTGGAGGTACTCGCGCATCGACTCGGTGTTCATGCCCGGCAGGCCGTCGCCGCACAGGTCACGGCCGAACTGCAGCTCCGCCTCCACGGCCTCCTTCAGCATGTCGGTGACCTGCTGCTGGAGGGCGTCGTCGAAGAGCTCCGGCTCCTCCTTGCGGACGGTGTCCACGACCTCGAAGGCGAAGTTCATGTGCATCGTCTCGTCGCGGAACACCCAGTTGGTGCCGGTCGCGAGACCGTGCAGCAGACCGCGCGAGCGGAACCAGTACACGTAGGCGAAGGCGCCGTAGAAGAACAGGCCCTCGATGCACGCCGCGAAGCAGATCAGGTTGAGCAGGAAGCGGCGGCGGTCGGCCTGGGTCTCCAGGCGCTCGATCTTCTCGACCGAGTCCATCCACTTGAAGCAGAACTGCGCCTTCTCGCGGATGGAGGGGATGTTCTCCACCGCGTCGAAGGCCGCCGCGCGGTCCTCCGGGTCGGGCAGGTAGGTGTCGAGCAGCGTCAGATAGAACTGGACGTGCACGGCCTCCTCGAACAGCTGGCGCGAGAGGTACAGGCGCGCCTCGGGGGAGTTGATGTGCTTGTACAGCGTCAGCACGAGGTTGTTCGCCACGATCGAGTCGCCGGTCGCGAAGAACGCGACCAGCCGGCCGATCATGTGCTGCTCACCCGGCGTCAGCTTGGCGAGGTCGGCGACGTCCGAGTGGAGGTCGACCTCCTCCACGGTCCAGGTGTTCTTGATCGCGTCGCGGTAGCGCTCGTAGAAGTCCGGGTAGCGCATCGGACGCAGGGTCAGCTCGAAGCCCGGGTCCAGCAGGTTCTTCTGTTCGTTGGAGCTCATTACTGGCAGGCCTCGCAGGACTCGGGGTTCTCAAGGGAGCAGGCGACGGCGTCGGGGTCGGCGGCCTGCTGGACGGGGATGGGGGCGGTGGCGGTGGCGGTCGCCGACGCCTGAGCGGCGCGGGCGATCCGCGTCGCCGGGCGGGAGCGCAGGTAGTACGTCGTCTTCAGGCCCTGCTTCCAGGCGTACGCGTACATCGACGACAGCTTGCCGATCGTCGGCGTCTCCAGGAACAGGTTCAGGGACTGCGACTGGTCCAGGAACGGGGTGCGGGCCGCAGCCATGTCGATCAGACCGCGCTGCGGGATCTCCCACGCCGTCCGGTACAGCTCGCGCACCTCGGCCGGGATCCAGCTGAACCCCTGCACCGAGCCGCTCGCCTCGCGCAGCGCCTCACGGGTCTGCGCGTCCCACACGCCGAGCTTCTTCAGCTCGTCCACGAGGTACGCGTTGACCTGGAGGAACTCACCGCTCAGCGTCTCGCGCTTGAACAGGTTGGAGACCTGCGGCTCGATGCACTCGTACACGCCCGCGATCGAGGCGATCGTCGCCGTCGGCGCGATGGCGAGCAGCAGGCTGTTGCGCATGCCGACGCTCGCGATCCGCTCGCGCAGCGCGGCCCAGCGCTCGGGCCAGTTGAGCTCGACGTCGTAGTGGTCGGGGTGCAGGACACCGCGCGCGGCGCGGGTCTTGTCCCAGGCCGGCACCGGGCCGTTGCGCTCGGCGAGGTCGGCGGAGGCCTCGTACGCGGCGAGCATGATCCGCTCGGCGATACGGGTGGACAGCGCACGCGCCTCGGGGGAGTCGAACGGCAGCTTCAGCTGGAAGAAGACGTCCTGGAGGCCCATCGCGCCCAGGCCCACCGGGCGCCAGCGGGCGTTGGAGCGGCCGGCCTGCTCGGTCGGGTAGAAGTTGATGTCCACGACCCGGTCGAGGAAGGTGACGGCCGTACGGACGGTCTCGTCCAGCCGGTCCCAGTCGATGTCGCCGCCGGTGACGAAGGCACCCAGGTTGACCGAGCCCAGGTTGCAGACCGCCGTCTCGCCGTCGTCCGTGACCTCCAGGATCTCCGTGCAGAGGTTGGAGGAGTGGACCGTGTGGCCCGGCTCGGCGGTCTGGTTGGCCGTACGGTTCGAGGCGTCCTTGAAGGTCATCCAGCCGTTGCCGGTCTGGGCCAGGGTCCGCATCATCCGGCCGTACAGGTCACGGGCCGGCATGGTCTTGCGGGCCAGGCCCTTCGCCTCGGCGGCGCGGTACGCGGCGTCGAACTCCTCGCCCCACAGGTCGACGAGCTCGGGCACGTCCGCCGGGGAGAACAGCGACCACTCGGCGTCGGCGTTGACCCGGCGCATGAACTCGTCCGGGATCCAGTGCGCGAGGTTCAGGTTGTGCGTACGCCGGGCGTCCTCACCGGTGTTGTCCCGCAGCTCCAGGAACTCCTCGATGTCCGCGTGCCAGGTCTCCAGGTAGACCGCGGCCGCGCCCTTGCGCCGCCCGCCCTGGTTCACGGCCGCCACCGAGGCGTCCAGCGTCTTCAGGAACGGCACGATGCCGTTGGAGTGCCCGTTGGTGCCGCGGATCAGCGAACCGCGGGCGCGGACGCGGGAGTACGACAGGCCGATGCCGCCCGCGTGCTTCGAGAGGCGCGCGACCTGGTGGTACCGGTCGTAGATGGAGTCCAGCTCGTCCTGCGGGGAGTCCAGCAGGTAGCAGGAGGACATCTGAGGGTGGCGGGTGCCGGAGTTGAAGAGCGTGGGGGAGGAGGGCAGGTAGTCCAGCCGGCTCATCAGCCCGTACAGCGCGGCGACCTCGTCCAGCGCGCGGGTGGAGTCGTTCTCCGCGAGACCGCAGGCCACCCGGAGCATGAAGTGCTGCGGGGTCTCGATCACCTTGCGGGTGATCGGGTGGCGCAGGAGGTAGCGCGAGTAGAGGGTGCGCAGACCGAAGTAGCCGAAGCGGTCGTCCGCGGCGTCGTCGACGAGCGCGTCGAGGCGCTCGGCGTGCAGCGTGACGAAGTCGGCCGTGCGGTCGGCGATCAGGCCCTCGCGGTGCCCCACGGCGACCGAGGCGGAGAAGCGGACCGAGCCCTGGGAGGCGGCCTCGTCCGCGATCGTGATCGTCAGCAACCGGGCGGCGAGCCGGGAGTAGGCGGGGTCCTCGGCGATGAGACCCGCGGCCGCCTCGGTGGCCAGCTCGCGCAGCTCCGCCTCGTCCGAACCGGCGTTGCGGCCGCGCAGCGCGGCGGCGGCGACCTTGCCGGGGTCGGTGTCGGGGAGGTCGGCGGTGAGGTGGGTCAGGGTCCGCAGAAGCACGGTCCCGGGTCCGTCGCTCTCGTTACCGTCGCTCTCGATCGCTGCGGCCGGATCGGCGGGCGCGATGGTCACGTGGGGCTCTCCCTCGCTCGGCTCGGGGCCGGGCGGAGGGAGGCGGGCAGCGGCCATCCCCGTACGCAGGGCTGCGCCGCGCCGCGGCCCACTCCGCGAGGCCCGGACGTCTGTGGCACCCGGAACGGAAGGACCGGGCGCGCTGTCGGCAGGTCTTCGGACTGACCGGACGGACGAAGCCGTCAAAAGCACACCGTTGCGGGACAGTTCCGGATTCGCACCGGATTCCCCTGCGACGACAGCGAGGTCGAGCATACATGTGGGGGGCGCCGCTCGTGGCACCCCCCACATGTTGTGTCGCGTCGCGTCACAGCTCCAGGGCGTAGGTGAGCAGCGGGACTATGTCCGGTATCGGCGACCAGTCCCGTTCCGGGGTGCGTACGAATCCCATCCGCTCGTACACGCGGTGGGCGGCGGCCATTTCGGGGTCGGTCGAGAGCACGATCCGGACACAGCCGGGCAGCGCCCGGGCCCGCTCCACGCACGCCCGGACCAGTGCCTCGCCGATGCCCCGGCCGCGCGCGTCGGGGGCGACCACCAGCATCCGGAACTCGGCCTCGTCGGCCCGCGCCACGTCCGCCCAGCGCGTGCCGCCCCGCACGAAGGTGACGCCGCCGAGGATCCGGCCCGCGCCGTCGTCGGCGACGAGCACCTCGGCCTCCGCGGCCCGACCGGCGACGTCCGCGAGGACGGGCAGATAGGGGTCCTCCGCGCCGAAGAACAGCAGCCCGTCGCCCAGGTAGGTCCCCGCCGTCAGTTCGCCGAGCGTCTCGTACTCCTCGGGCCGTACCGCCCTGATCGTGATGTCCATGGCCCGAGTCTGCCCGGAGGCACGGCGAAGGGCCCGTGGATTTCCGCTCGGAAACCCCGGGCCCTTCGCGTGGTGCGCTACGGCGTCAGTGCGTGCTCGCGCCGAGCTTCGGCATCTCGGTCTCGACGCCCGGGTCGCCGGCGTCCGCCGTGTAGTCCGACGGCGAGGTCTCGTCCACGCCCTCCGGCGCCTTGACGGCCTTCAGGACGAAGGTCAGGACGACGGTGACGACGACGTTGATCACGAAGGCGGTGAGGCCGATGTAGCCGATCTCGCCGATGCCCGGGATCTCGGCGGACGAGCCGCCGAAGTGCTTCTGGGTCGGGCTGGCCACGCCGTACGCCGCCGCCGTGCCGTAGACCATGCCGACCGCCCAGCCGGCGAGCAGCGCCCAGCGGTGGAACCAGCGGGTGAACAGGCCGCCGACCAGGGCCGGGAGGGTCTGCAGGATCCAGATGCCGCCGAGCAGCTGGAAGTTGATGGCGACCGTCTTGTCCATGGTGAGGACGAAGGCCAGCGCGCCGACCTTGACCAGCAGCGACACCAGCTTGGACACCTTGGTCTCCTGCTCCGGCGTGGCGTCCGGCTTCAGGAAGTCCTTGTAGATGTTCCGGGTGAAGAGGTTGGCGGCGGCGATCGACATGATCGCGGCCGGCACCAGGGCGCCGATGCCGATGGCGGCGAAGGCCACGCCCGCGAACCAGTCCGGGAACATGGTCTCGAACAGCTGCGGGATCGCCAGCTGACCGTTGGAGACCTTGACCCCGGCGGCGATCGCCATGAAGCCGAGCAGCGCGAGCAGACCCAGCATCAGTGAGTACAGCGGCAGGATCGTGGTGTTGCGGCGGATCACGTCACGGCTGCGCGAGGAGAGCGTCGCCGTGATCGAGTGCGGGTACATGAAGAGCGCGAGCGCCGAGCCGAGCGCGAGCGTCGCGTAGCCCCACTGACCCATCTCGCCCGGCACCAGCGCGCCACGCGGCTTGTCGGTCGCCGGGTTGACCGTCGCGTACGCCTCGCCGGCCTTGGCGAAGATCTCGTCGAAGCCGCCCAGCTTGATCGGGATGTAGATGATCGCCACCGCGATGACGATGTAGATCAGGGTGTCCTTGACGAAGGCGATGAGCGCCGGGGCGCGCAGACCCGAGGAGTAGGTGTACGCGGCGAGGACACCGAAGGCGATGAGCAGCGGCAGGTCCTTGATGAACCAGTGCGTGTTCTCCCCGCCGCCCACGCCCATCACGTCCAGGACGGCCTGGATGCCGACGAGCTGGAGCGCGATGTACGGCATGGTCGCGAGGATGCCGGTGAGGGCGACCGCGAGGGACAGGCCCTTGGAGCCGAAGCGGCCGCGGACGAAGTCCGAGGTGGTGACGTACCCGTGCTTGTGCGACACCGACCAGAGGCGGGGCAGGAAGGTGAAGATCAGCGGGTAGACCAGGATCGTGTAGGGCACGGCGAAGAAGCCGGCCGCGCCTGCCGCGTAGATCGCCGCGGGGACGGCGACGAAGGTGTACGCGGTGTAGAGGTCGCCGCCCAGCAGGAACCAGGTGACCCAGGTGCCGAACGACCGCCCGCCGAGGCCCCATTCGTCGAGGCTGTTCTCGTTCTCGGCCCTGCGCCAGCGCGAGGCGAGGAAGCCCATGACCGTGACGGCCAGGAAGAAGAATATGAAGACGGCGAGTGCGACGCCGTTCACGCCGTCCTTCATCGCGACGCACCTGCCTTCCGGGCGCGCTGGTCACGCTGCCAGAGCTTGTACGCGACCATCGTCAGCGCGGTCGAGATGAGCACCCACGCCATCTGGTACCAGTAGAAGAACGGGATGCCGATGAAGGTCGGCTCGACCTTCGCGTACGAACTCACCCAGAGCATCGCCACGAACGGGGCGAACAGGCAGAGCGCCACGACGACCCGTAGGGGTGTGACGGTTGGTTGTCTTCCCTGCGACTCTTCCGACATACGGCGAACCATCCCCTCACTGATCACCTGTGTAATGCGCAGGAAATCTAGGGGACGGTTTCGCTGTATGGAACCCCCGTCCGAATAACGGACAGGGGGTGTGCGGTCTTTTGTCAGCCGTTGGGGCGCTTGAGCCTGGCAACGAACTTGTATCGATCGCCGCGGTACACCGAACGTACCCACTCGACGGGCTCGCCCTGGGCGTCCAGCGAGTGGCGGGAGAGCATCAGCATCGGCAGGCCCACGTCCGTACCGAGCAGGCCGGCCTCGCGCGGGGTGGCGAGCGAGGTCTCGATGGTCTCCTCGGCCTCGGCGAGGTGCACGTCGTACACCTCGGCGAGCGCGGTGTAGAGCGAGGTGTACTTCACCAGCGAACGGCGCAGCGCCGGGAAGCGCTTGGCCGAAAGGTGCGTGGTCTCGATCGCCATCGGCTCGCCGCTCGCCAGCCGCAGCCGCTCGATCCGCAGGACGCGCCCGCCGGGGGAGATGTCGAGCAGCCCGGCGAGGGTGTCGTCGGCGGTCACGTAGCCGATGTCGAGCAACTGGGAGGTGGGCTCCAGGCCCTGGGCGCGCATGTCCTCGGTGTAGGAGGTGAGCTGCAGCGCCTGCGAGACCTTGGGCTTGGCGACGAACGTGCCCTTGCCCTGGATCCGTTCCAGCCGGCCCTCGACGACCAGCTCCTGGAGGGCCTGGCGCACGGTGGTGCGCGAGGTGTCGAACTCGGCGGCCAGGGTGCGCTCGGGCGGGACGGGGGTGCCGGGCGGCAGGGTCTCCGTCATGTCGAGCAAATGCCGCTTCAGTCGGTAGTACTTGGGCACGCGCGCGGTGCGGGTGGCGACCCCGCCCTCTTTGTCCGTGCCGCCCGCGTCCGTGGCCATGGCCTGCCTTCCCGACTCCTGTGCTGCTGCCGTCACCGGCTCCTCCGTCTGTCGCGGCTCACATGGTGGCACGGACCGGTCACGGGTCGTCGCCCTCCCTCAGGTGTCGGTCCGATAACGGACGCGACTGCCCTTCTTATACACCCTTGACACCCCTAAAGGTCTAGGCCAAGCTCCCGGTACTGGTCTAAACCATTAAAGACCAGGTCCCAGCCCCACGAGCACTACTCGACGTATGTCTTCGCGCGGTGGGGGGGTTGCAGGCATCCCTGAGGAGGGTGGCGTGAAGCGCAAGCTCATCGCGGCGATCGGCGTCGCGGGCATCATGGTCGGCGTCGCGGCATGCGGCGGTACCGACAAGAGCGGGGACAACGCCGGCGGAGACGCCAAGGAGCTGACCGTCTGGCTGACGGTCGACGCCCAGAACAACTGGCCCGAGCTGGTCAAGGCCGCCGACGACGCGGTGACGAAGAAGCACCCGGGCATCACGATCAAGCACGAGTACTACGGCTGGCCGGACAAGAACACCAAGCTCGACGCGGTGCTCGCCACGGACAAGGCCCCGGACGTTGTCGAGATGGGCAACTCCGAGATGATCAGCTACATGGCCAAGGGTGCCTTCGCCGAGGTCGACGCCTCGAAGTTCGAGAACTCGGACAAGTGGCTCGACGCCCTCAAGGACTCGGTCACCTACAACGGCAAGACCTACGGCGTCCCCTACTACGCCGGTGGCCGCGTGGGCACCTGGCGCAAGGACATCGCCGCCGAGGCGGGCGTCAAGGCCGCCCCGAAGACCTGGACCGAGCTGACCGCCGCGCTCGACGCCATCCAGAAGAAGAAGGGCGACAAGTTCAGCGCCTGGTACCAGCCGTCGCCCGACTGGTACGCCGCGATGTCCTTCGTCTTCGACGCCGGCGGCTCCATCGCCAAGCAGGAGGGCGAGACCTGGAAGGCGAACCTCTCCTCGCCGGAGTCGGTCAAGGGCCTCAACGAGTACAAGAACATCGTCGACAAGTACATGCACGGCGACAAGACCAAGGACGAGTCCGACCGCCCGGTCGTCTTCGGCCAGGGCAACGCCGCCACGATGTTCGCCGCCGGCTGGGAGGGCGCCACCGCGGCCGACCCGAAGAGCGACAAGGTCGGCGGGCTGAAGGACAAGCTCGAGAACTTCGTGATGCCCGGCCCGTCCGGCAAGAACCTCCCGGTCTTCCTCGGCGGCTCGGACCTGGCCATCCCGGTCAAGTCCAAGGCGCAGGGCGTCGCGGCCGAGTGGATCGCCGCCTTCACCGGCGCCGAGGGCCAGAAGGGCCTCGTCGCCAAGGGCAACCTGCCCAACAACAAGGCGGACCTCGCCCCGCTGAAGGCCGACCCGGCCACGACGGTCGCGGCCACCGCCGCCGAGTCCAGCTGGTTCGTGCCGACCGCCCCGGGCTGGGGCCAGGTCGAGAAGGCCCAGATCCTCAAGACGATGCTCATCGAGATCGCCAACGGCAAGAAGTCGGTCGAGGCCGCCGCGAAGGACGCGGACGCCGCGATCGACAAGGTCATCAACACCAAGTGACCTATGGGCAGGGCCCCGTCACGACGACGGGGCCCTGCTTCCCGTACCACGAGAGGGATCGCTGAGGAGCACGGGATGAGTGCCGCAGACACAACCACCGCGAAGGTGCCGCCGGTGCGGCAATCGCCACCATCCGGCGCCGTAGCCGGTACCCCGAAGCCCGGAAGGAAGCCGACCGCGGGCGGGGGTGGGATCCCCTGGCTGCTGCTCGCGCCCTGCCTGCTCATCCTGCTCCTGGTGCTCGGCTATCCGCTCGTGCGCCTGGTCACCCTCTCCTTCCAGGTCTTCGGACAGCCCCAGCTCTGGGGCTTCCAGGAGGCCGAGTGGGCCGGCCTCGACAACTTCACCAAGATCCTCGGTGACGGTGAGTTCTGGGCCGTCGTCCTGCGCACCGTGATCTTCGCGGGCGGGGCCGTGGTCCTCACCATGGTCCTCGGCATGCTGATCGCGCTGCTGCTCCAGCGGGTCTCCGGCTGGGTCAAGATGCTCATCAACATCGCGCTCGTGGCGAGCTGGGGCATGCCCATCATCGTCGCCACCGCCATCTTCAAGTGGCTCTTCGACGCCGACTACGGCGTCCTCAACTGGCTGCTCAGCAAGATCCCGGGCGTCGACATGATCGGCCACAACTGGTTCGCCAGCGGCCCGCAGGGCCTCGCCGTCATCATGCTGCTCGTCGTCTGGGGCGCCGTGCCCTTCGTCGTCATCACCCTGAGCGCCGGGCTGACCCAGGTGCCCAAGGAGCTGGAGGAGGCCGCGCGCCTCGACGGCGCCGGAGCCTGGGGCGTCTTCCGCTTCGTCACCCTGCCGATCCTGAAGCCGATCATCGTCATGCTGACGACGCTCTCGGTCATCTGGGACATGGGTGTCTTCCCGCAGGTCTACGTGATGCGCAACGGCCACCCCGAGGCGGAGTTCCAGCTGCTCACCACGTACTCGTTCGACAAGGCGTTCGTCGTCAACGACTACGGCACCGGCTCCGCGATCGCGCTCGTCACGGTCCTGCTGCTGCTCGGCGTGGTCGCCGTGTACATGCGTCAGATGCTGAAGATCGGAGACGTGGAGTGAGCGCCGCGAACGCACCTGGCCGCGTGGCCACGAACACCGCTGCTCCCGCCCTCACCCGGCGCCGCAAGTCGAAGCTCGGCTGGAACCTGATCGGGCTCCTCGTCTTCGTGACGATCGGCTTCCCGGTCTACTGGATGGTCAACACGGCCTTCAAGCCGGCCAAGGACGCCATCGACCCGAACCCGCACTTCTTCCCCTCGGTCTTCACGCTGGAGAACTTCAAGCGTGCCCTGGAGATCGCGGACTTCTGGGGACCGGTCACCCGCAGCCTCGTCGTCTCGTCCGTGGTCGTCGTCATCGGCATCATCGTCGGCATGCTGGCGGCGCTCGCGATCTCCCGGTTCGCCTTCCGGGGCCGCAAGATCGTCATCGTCGGCATCCTCGCCGTCCAGATGGTCCCGCTCGTCGCGATGATCATCCCGGTCTTCCTGATGCTCAACGACCTGGGCCAGTACGACAAGATCAGCGGCCTGATCATCACCTACCTGACCTTCATCCTCCCCTTCACGGTGTGGACGCTGCGCGGATTCATCGTCAACATCCCCAAGGAGCTGGAGGAGGCCGCCCAGGTCGACGGCTGCACCCGCACGGGCGCGTTCATCCGGGTCGTCTTCCCGCTGCTCGCCCCCGGCATGGTCGCCACCTCCGTCTACGGCTTCATCCAGGCGTGGAACGAGTACCTGTACGCGCTGATGCTGATGAGCCAGCAGAACCAGACGGCCACCGTCTGGCTCGGCAACTTCATCACGAAGAACGGCACCGAGTACGCCCCGATGATGGCGGGCTCCACGATGATGGCCGTCCCCATCGTGATCCTCTTCCTCCTCGTCCAGCGCAAGATGGCCGCGGGCCTGACGGCCGGCGCGGTGAAGGGATAACGCCGCCTCATGACCACACTCATCAGCGCCTCGGACACCCTGACCCGTGACGCGCTCACCGTCCTGCAGCCCGGATTCCTCGGCACCACCGCGCCCGACTGGCTGCTCCGCAGGATCGGCGAGGGTCTCTCCTCCGTCGGCCTGTTCGGCCGGAACATCGCCTCTCCCGAGCAGCTCGCCGCGCTCACCGCCCAGCTGCGGGCCGAGCGGGACGACGTCCTCGTCGCCATCGACGAGGAGGGCGGCGACGTCACCCGCCTGGAGGTCCGAAACGGCTCCTCCTTCCCCGGCAACTACGCCCTCGGAGCGGTCGACGACGTCGACCTCACCCGGGCCGTCGCCGAGGAGCTCGGCCGCCGGCTCGCCGCCTGCGGCGTCGACCTCAACTGGGCGCCGTCCGCGGACGTGAACTCCAACGCCGACAACCCGGTCATCGGCGTCCGGTCCTTCGGCGCCGCCACCGACCTGGTCGCCCGGCACACCGTGGCGTACGTCGAGGGCCTCCAGGCCGTCGGCGTCGCCGCCTGCACCAAGCACTTCCCCGGACACGGCGACACCAACGTGGACTCGCACCACGCGATGCCCCGCATCGATGTGGGCCTCGACACACTCCACGCCCGTGAGCTGGTACCTTTCCGGGCCGCGATCGCCGCGGGTACCAAAGCGGTCATGAGCGCGCATATCCTGCTCTCCGCACTCGACCCCGAGCGCCCGGCGACCCTGAGCCCGCAGATCCTGACCGGTCTGCTCCGTCAGGAGTTGGGCTTCGAGGGGCTGATCGTCACCGATGGCATGGAGATGCAGGCCATCGCGTCGACGTACGGCATCGAGCGCGGATCCGTCCTCGCGATCGCCGCGGGCGCCGACGCCATCTGCGTCGGCGGCGGGCTGGCCGACGAGGACACCGTACTGCGGCTGCGTGACGCGCTGGTCGCAGCGGTACGGACCGGTGAACTGCCCGAGGAGCGGCTGGCCGACGCCGCGGCGCGTGTACGCGCGCTCGCGGCCTGGACCCAGGCGCACCGGGCCAGGGGGGCTGGATCGGGGCCGGGCGCGGCAGTGCAGGAGGGGACCGCGCCCGGCACCGAGATCGGACTCGTGGCGGCCCGCCGGGCCGTGACGCTCACGCCGGGGGAGCTGCCGTACACGCCGATGACCAGCGCTCCCTACGTCGCTGCCTTCACCCCGGTCGCCAACATCGCCGTGGGTGACGAGACGCCCTGGGGTGTCGCGGCCGAGCTGGAACGGCTGCTGCCCGGCACCGAGACCGGCTCGTTCGACGAGCCGTCGGTGGACGCCGTGCTCGCCGAGGCGAAAGAGCGGCGGATCGTCGCGGTCGTCCGGGACGCCCACCGGCACCCGTGGATGACCGAGGCCCTCGACGCCCTGCTCGCGGCCCGCCCGGACACCGTCGTGGTGGAGATGGGCCTGAACCAGGCCGCGCCGCGGGGGGCCCTGCACATCGCCACGCACGGCGCGGCCCGCGTCTGCGGCCGCGCGGCGGCGGAGACCATCGTCGGGATCTGAGCACGGTACGGAGAGAGGGGCCCGGCAC
>NZ_JBSGWV010000073.1:0-25259 GCF_053609105.1 Streptomyces sp. NPDC054975 | reverse complement strand
CTCCTCCGAGACGGAGGAGCGGTCGCGCTCCGTGCGTATATCCGAGGCCGCCGGCCGTTTCGGCTGGTCCTGGCGGCGCACCGGGATCATCGGCGCTCTCTGCGTCGTCTTCGTGCTGCTCCTCAGCCACTTCGTGCTGCAGCCGTTCCTGATCCCCAGCCGCTCCATGGAGCCGACGCTCCAGGTCGGGGACCGGATCCTGGTGAACAAGCTGGCGTACCGTTTCGGCGACCAGCCCCGCCGTGGGGACGTCGTCGTCTTCGACGGCACCGGCTCCTTCGTCCAGCAGCCCCCTCAGGAGAACCCGGTCACCGGGCTCCTGCACGGCGCGGCGGCGGCCCTCGGGCTCGCCGAACCCGCCGAGACCGACTTCGTGAAGCGGGTCGTGGGCGTCGGCGGCGACCGGGTCGTCTGCTGCGACAAGAACGGCCGGCTCACCGTCAACGGCGTGCCCGTCGAGGAGTGGTACGTCCAGCTGGGTGACGCGCCCTCGAAGGTTCCTTTCGACATCGTCGTACCGCAGGGCACCCTGTGGGTGATGGGCGACCACCGCAGCCAGTCGAGCGACTCCCGCGACCACCTCGGGCAGCCGGGGGGCGGCATGGTGCCCGTCGAGCGGGTGATCGGGCGCGCGGACTGGATCGGCTGGCCCTTCGGCCGCTGGTCGGGGGTGCCCGAGACCGGCGCCTTCGACGCCGTACCGGCCCCTGTGGCGGTCGGCCATGGGTAACCGGGGCCGGGCCGGCGGACACCGTGCCGACACGCGGCTGCCCACCGGCACACGGCCCACGGAGGGCGGCCGTCCGCTGCCCGGGCGCGCGGAGCGGCGCAAACTCGCCCGCAAGGTCAAACGCAAGCGCCGACGCTCGGCGATCAAGGAGATCCCGCTCCTGATCACCGTCGCCGTGCTGATCGCGCTCGTCCTGAAGACGTTCCTGGTCCAGGCGTTCGTCATCCCGTCCGGCTCGATGGAACAGACGATCCGGATCGACGACCGCGTGGTGGTCGACAAGCTCACGCCCTGGTTCGGCGCCACGCCCGCGCGCGGCGACGTCGTCGTCTTCAAGGACCCCGGCAACTGGCTCCAGGACTCCGCGCCACCCGCCGAGGACCCCGTCGGCGTCAAGCAGATCAAGCAGGCCCTGACCTTCATCGGACTGCTGCCCTCGGCCGACGACCAGGACCTGATCAAGCGGGTCGTGGCGGTCGGCGGCGACACCGTCGCCTGCTGCGGCAAGGACGGTCGCATCACGGTCAACGGCGTGCCGCTGGAGGAACCGTATCTCCACCCGGGGAACGAACCCTCGAAGATCAAGTTCAAGGTGCAGGTGCCCGAGGGCCGGATCTTCGTCCTGGGCGACCACCGCTCGGACTCCGCCGACTCGCGCTACCACCTGGACGAGAAGGACCGGGGGACGATCTCCGTGGACGACGTCGTCGGCCGGGCGGTCGGCATCGTCTGGCCGGTGAGCCACTGGCGCCGCCTGGAGGAGCCGGACACGTTCGCGGCCGTACCGGACGGTCGTTCGGGTGCTGGGTCGGCGGTCGGCGCGTCGCATAGTGTGTCCTCGCGGAATCTGAACGGATTGCCCTGGCTCCCGACTCCTGCGGAACTCCCGCTCGTTATGGGAGTGGTGGGCCTGTCCCTGTTCTGGGGCAGGCATATGCACGGACTGAGGAGTGGATGTGGGGGATGTGGCCGTCGGCGCACGATCCGGACACGACGAGCCCGAGGAGAGGCCCGAGCACCTTGCCGAGTCGGCGGTGGCCATGAGGGACGACTCCGTCGGCGGGCGGGACGCCGACCCTGCTGACGGCCCCGGCTCCGGCGACCAGGACGGCGCGGGTGACGGTGGAGAGGGCGACGAGGCCGGTGAGGCCGGCGACGCTCCCAGGAGGCCGCGTTCCTTCTGGAAGGAACTGCCGCTGCTGATCGGCATCGCCCTGGTGCTCGCGCTGGTGATCAAGACCTTCCTCGTGCAGGCGTTCTCGATCCCCTCGGACTCGATGATGAACACGCTGCAGCGCGGCGACCGGGTCCTGGTCGACAAGCTGACCCCGTGGTTCGGCTCCGAGCCGGAGCGCGGCGAGGTCGTCGTCTTCCACGACCCGGGCGGCTGGCTGGAGAACGAGCCCACTCCGGACCCGAACGTGCTCCAGGAGTTCCTGTCCTTCATCGGCCTGATGCCCTCGGCCGAGGACAAGGACCTGATCAAGCGGGTCATCGCGGTGGGGGGTGACACGGTCTCCTGCAAGGAGGGCGGCAAGGTCATCCTGAACGGCAAGGCGCTGGAGGAGACCTCGTACATCTACCCCGGCTCCTCGCCGTGCGGTGACAAGCCCTTCGGGCCGCTCACCGTCCCCAAGGGCAGCATCTGGGTGATGGGCGACAACCGCCAGAACTCGCTGGACTCGCGGTACCACCAGAACCTGGCGGGCGGCGGCACGGTGCCCAACGAGAAGGTCGTCGGGCGCGCGATCGTCGTGGCCTGGCCGGTCACCCGCTGGGCGACGCTGCCCGTGCCGGAGACCTTCGACCAGCCCGGGCTGAGCAAGGCCCTGTCGGTGGCCCCGGGCGCGGCCGGCCTGGCGGGCGCGCTGCCGCTGGTCCTGTGGCGCAGGAAGAGGCTCACCACTCGGCATACCGCCGCGTAGCGACCCGCGGGTAGGGTGCCGTCCCAGATCGTCGAACCGACCTTCGAGGTGGGGAGCGCTGGGATGAGCGGAACGACACGTACGGAAGGCGGCCGCGGCCGCCTCGGCAGTGTTCTGTCGGGGCTGGCCGTGGCCGTCGGCTGTGTGCTCTTCCTCGGCGGTTTCGTCTGGGGTGCCGTGCTGTACCAGCCCTACACCGTGCCCAGCGACTCGATGACCCCGGCGCTGGCCTTCGGCTCCAAGGTCCTCGCCGAGCGGATCGACGGCGACGAGGTGCGGCGCGGCGACATCGTGATCTTCAACGACCCGCTCTGGGGCGACATGCCCATGGTGAAGCGGGTCGTCGGCGTCGGTGGTGACACGGTGGCCTGCTGCGACAAGGACGGACGGCTCACGATCGACGGCAAGGCGATCGACGAGCCGTACACGCGGCCCGGCGCTCCCGCCTCGGGGCAGGAGTTCTCGGCGACCGTGCCCGAGGGCAAGCTCTTCCTCCTCGGCGACGAGCGGCACACCTCCCTGGACTCCCGGACGCACCTGGAGGAGGCCGGGCAGGGCTCCGTGCCGCGCTCGGCGGTCACCGCCAGGGTCGACGCCGTCGCCTGGCCCGCCGCGGACCTCGTGGAGCGTCCCGCGGGCTTCGCGACACTGCCGGGCGGGCTCTCCGCCCCCGGGCCCGTGCAGCCGCTCTTCTACGCGATCGTCGGTGGGTGTGTACTGATCCTGGGCGGGGCGGCGTACGGGCCGGTGGCCCGGCTCGTCGGCCGTCGGCCGGGAAGCCGGCCGACAGGGAGAGAGACGGTGGACGCGTGACGGGTACGACGGCGGGCGGTGCGGGTACGGCGGGCGGTGCCGCTGCTGCCGCTGGTGCTGGTGGTGTTGCTGGTACGGCGGGTTCGGAGGAGGTTCTCGGGTCGGAGCTGCGCCGGGTGGCCCGGGTCGTGCTGCTCGACCCCGACGACCGCATCCTCCTCATGCACGGCTACGAGCCCGACGATCCGGCCCAGACCTGGTGGTTCACGCCCGGCGGCGGCCTGGAGGGCGACGAGACCCGCGAACAGGCGGCGCTGCGCGAGTTGGCCGAGGAGACCGGGATCACGGAGGTCGAACTCGGACCAGTGCTGTGGCAGCGGACCTGCTCGTTCCCGTTCGACGGGCGGCGCTGGGACCAGGACGAGTGGTACTTCCTGGCACGAACCAGCCAGATCGTGACCGCCCCCGGAGGCCTCACCGAGCTGGAGGAACGCAGTGTCGCGGGCCTGAGGTGGTGGACCTCCGCCGAACTGTCGGCGGCGCGTGAGACGGTGTACCCGACCAGACTCGCCGAACTGCTGCACAGGCTGCTCGACGAGGGACCGCCGAGTGCGCCGCTGGTGCTCGCCCCGGAAATCGCTTAACGGTGCGAGTGGCTGGCGCACAATAGGTGGACGCACGGCTGAAGGGGAACATGCCATGAGCGCCGAGGACCTCGAGAAGTACGAGACCGAGATGGAGCTGAAGCTCTACCGGGAGTACCGCGATGTCGTCGGGCTGTTCAAATACGTGATCGAGACCGAGCGTCGCTTCTACCTCACCAATGACTACGAGATGCAGGTGCACTCGGTCCAGGGCGAGGTGTTCTTCGAGGTGTCCATGGCCGACGCCTGGGTCTGGGACATGTATCGGCCGGCCAGGTTCGTCAAGCAGGTCCGGGTGCTCACCTTCAAGGACGTGAACATCGAGGAGCTCAACAAGAGCGATCTGGAGCTCCCCGGCAGCTGAAACCACCCGCAGGGGTGACGGGGTTCTCCACAGGCCGGAGGTGATCCACCGGCCCGCACGCGGAGCGTCGCGAAGCGTCACAGTCGGTGCCGGAGGTGGTACCGAATGAACGCAACGAGCGCCCTCGGTCAGTACGGAGAACAGCTGGCGGTCCGCAGGCTCACGGCAGCCGGGATGGTCATCCTCGCCCGGAACTGGCGCTGCGGACGGGCCGGAGAGATCGACATCGTCGCCCGGGACGGGGACACCGTCGTCATCTGCGAGGTGAAGACCCGGCGTGACGGCGCCTTCGAGCACCCCATGGCCGCCGTCACCCCGGTCAAGGCCGACCGGCTCAAACGCCTTGCGGCCTGCTGGCTCGACCGCCACGGGGGTCCACCGCCCGACGGCGGCGTCCGCATCGACCTCGTCGGAATCGTCCTGCCCCGCCGAGGCGCCCCCGTCGTCACCCACGCCCAGGGGGTGGCCTGAGATGGGATTCGCCCGCACCTGCTCCGTCGCCCTCGTCGGCGTCGAGGGCGTCGTGGTCGAGGTCCAGGCCGACCTCGAACCCGGAGTCGCCGCCTTCACCCTCGTCGGACTCCCCGACAAGAGCCTCAGCGAAAGCCGCGACCGGGTCCGCGCCGCCATCGTCAACTCGGGCGCCGAATGGCCCCAGAAGAAACTGACCGTCGGGCTGAGTCCCGCGTCCGTGCCCAAGAGCGGCTCGGGTTTCGATCTGGCCGTCGCGGCCGCAGTGCTCGGCGCCGCCGAGCGGATCGACCCCCGGGGCATCGCCGACCTCGTCCTCATCGGCGAACTCGGCCTCGACGGCCGCGTCCGGCCCGTGCGGGGCGTCCTGCCCGCCGTCCTCGCCGCCGCCGACGCCGGCTACCGCCAGGTCGTGGTGCCCGAGCAGACGGCGGGCGAGGCCGCCCTCGTCCCCGGGGTCTCCGTCCTCGGCGTCCGCAGCCTGCGTCAACTCATCGCCGTGCTCTCCGACGAACCGGTACCCGAGGAGGAGCCCGCCGAGGAGGGCCGCCCGGACGCCATGCTCGCCGGGCTCCTCGTCCCCGGGGCGGGGGTCGGCACCGGCCTCGCCGCCGACCCCGCCGACGGGCCGGACCTCGCCGACGTCGCCGGACAGCACGGAGCCCGGCGGGCCCTGGAGGTCGCCGCCGCCGGCAGCCACCACCTCCTGCTCTCGGGACCACCCGGCGCCGGAAAGACCATGCTCGCCGAACGGCTCCCGGGCATCCTGCCCCCGCTCACCCGTCAGGAGTCCCTCGAAGTCACCGCCGTCCACTCCGTCGCCGGCATCCTTCCGCCCGGCGAACCCCTCGTCCGCCGCGCCCCCTACTGCGCGCCCCACCACTCCGCGACCATGCAGTCCCTCGTCGGTGGCGGCAACGGCCTCCCACGCCCGGGCGCCGTGTCCCTGGCTCACCGCGGCATCCTCTTCCTGGACGAGGCGCCCGAATTCTCCGGAAAGGCGCTGGACGCCCTGCGGCAGCCGCTGGAGTCCGGGCATGTGGTCGTCGCCCGCGCCGCCGGAGTCGTCCGCCTCCCCGCGCGGTTCCTCCTGGCCCTCGCCGCCAACCCCTGCCCCTGCGGACGGCACACCCTGCACGGCGCGGGATGCGAATGCCCCGCCTCCCTCATCCGCCGCTACCAGGCACGGCTCTCCGGACCGCTCCTCGACCGGGTCGACCTGCGCGTCGAGGTCGAGCCGGTCACACGCTCCGACCTCCTCGGCCACGGCGGGCGCGGGGAGCCCACGACCGCCGTCGCCGACCGCGTCCGCGAGGCCCGCGCCCGCGCGGCCGCCCGCCTCGCCGGCACTCCCTGGGCCGTCAACAGCGAGGTCCCCGGCCATGAGCTGCGTACACGCTTCGTCGTCGGACCGGGAGCCCTCGCCGCGGCGGAGCGGGACATCGAGCGCGGGCTGCTCACCGCGCGCGGTCTCGACCGGGTCCTGCGCGTCGCCTGGACCGTCGCCGACCTCGCCGGGCACGACCGCCCGGACGCCCAGGACGTCGACCTCGCCCTCGAACTGCGGACCGGCATCGCCCGCGGCGTACCGGTGGGAGCGGGGGAGCGCCCATGATCTCCGCCGACGAGCGCCTCGCCCGCGCCGCGCTCACCAGCGTCGTCGAACCCGGCGACGTCCACGCAGGCCGCTGGCTCCGGCAGTACGGAGCCACGGGCTTCCTCCAGCGACTCCGGGACGCCGCCGAGGCCCCGGACGCCTTTTCCGGCACCGGGGAGAAACGCGTCGCCGGATGGCGGCGGCGGGCCGCGCACGCCGAGCCCGGGCGGGACCTCGACGCCGTCGCCCGGCACGGCGGCCGGCTCGTCGTCCCCGGCGACGCCGAATGGCCCCGGCAGCTCGACGACCTCGGCGACACCCGCCCCGTCGGCCTCTGGGTCCGAGGCCGGGCCGACCTGCGAACGTGGGCGCTGCGCTCCGTCGCCGTCGTCGGCGCCCGCGCCTGCACCCCGTACGGCGCGCACATGGCCACCACGCTCGCCTCCGGGCTCGCCGAGCAGGGCTGGGTCGTCGTCTCCGGCGCCGCCTTCGGCATCGACGGCGCCGCGCACCGAGGGGCCCTCGCCGCACGGGGCGCCACCGTCGCCGTCCTCGCCTGCGGCGTCGACATCCCCTATCCGCGCGGCCACGCCGGACTCATCGGGCGCGTCGCCGAACAGGGACTCGTCATCGGGGAGTTGCCGCCGGGCAGTCATCCCACACCCAGCAGATTCATCCTCCGCAACCGGGTCATCGCCGCCCTCACCCGGGGCACCGTCGTCGTCGAGGCCGAGTACCGCAGCGGCTCCCTCGTCACCGCCCGCGCCGCCGCCCGCCTCGGTCGGCACACCATGGGCGTGCCCGGTGCCGTCACCAGCGGCCTGTCCGCCGGTGTCCACGAGCTCCTGCGCGGCGAGGCCACCCTGGTCACCGAGGCCTCCGAAGTGATCGAACTCGTCGGGGACATGGGCCAGCTCGCCCCCGCCCGGCGCGGCCCGGTCCTGCCGCGCGACCTCCTCGCCCCGGACGCCGCCCGCGTGCTCGAAGCGATGCCGGCGGGCCCCGCCACCCCCGTGGGTGAGATCGCCGACCGGTCCGGCGCCACCGCCGACGACACCCTCGTCAGACTGTACGAACTGCACTCCCTCGGGTTCGTCGAACGGCAAGGCGACGGCTGGCGGTTGACGAACACCCCCACGGAAGGGGCGAACGCGCGGCGAGGCGGTACTTGACCTGGAGCATTCGGGTGAAATGGTGAGGGTGATGACCAACCCAGCTGTCCCGGCCGCCCCTGAGGGGCCGACACGCGCCACGGCCCGGGTTCGAAGATGTGGCCGAGGACGTCCACCCACAGCGGTGCGATCCGCAGAGGTTCGCACACCGCGACCGTCCAGTCACGCTACGCTCGCCAGGATTCCCCGCCGGACACCCACCCCGACAAACCCGCCAGCAGAACGGCTCAAGGCAACGCATGCCCCAGCACACCTCCGGGTCTGACCGCGCTGCGGTGCCCCCAGCAGCCCGGGGCACCGTGCGACCGCCCGCACCGACCTCGCTCGACGAACTGTGGCGGTCGTACAAGGACACGGGCGACGAGCGGCTGCGCGAACAGCTGATCCTGCACTACTCGCCGCTCGTCAAGTACGTCGCCGGCCGTGTGAGCGTGGGCCTGCCGTCCAACGTGGAACAGGCCGACTTCGTCTCCTCCGGGGTCTTCGGGCTGATCGACGCCATCGAGAAGTTCGACGTCGAGCGGGCGATCAAGTTCGAGACCTACGCGATCACCCGGATCCGGGGCGCGATGATCGACGAGCTCCGTGCCCTCGACTGGATCCCCCGCTCCGTGCGGCAGAAGGCGCGCAACGTGGAGCGCGCCTACGCCACGCTCGAGGCCAAGCTCCGCCGCACCCCGACCGAGAGCGAGGTCGCGGCGGAGATGGACATCGGTCTGGAGGAACTGCACGCTGTTTTCAGCCAGTTGTCCCTGGCGAACGTCGTCGCGCTGGAGGAGCTGCTGCACGTCGGCGGCGAGGGCGGCGACCGGCTGTCGCTGATGGACACCCTGGAGGACACCGCGGCCGACAACCCGGTCGAGGTCGCCGAGGACCGTGAGCTGCGGAGGCTGCTCGCCCGCGCCATCAACACCCTCCCCGAGCGGGAGAAGACCGTCGTCACGCTCTACTACTACGAGGGCCTCACCCTGGCCGAGATCGGCCACGTCCTCGGCGTCACCGAGAGCCGCGTCAGCCAGATCCACACCAAGTCCGTCCTGCAGCTGCGCGCGAAGCTGGCCGATGTAGGGCGCTGACCGCGGGCCGCCGGTCGTATGGTGGAGCCGTGCCAAGGATTCGAGCGGCCTCCGTGGCCGAGCACCGGACGATGCAGCGCGGCGCCCTGCTGGACGCCGCGCGCACCCTGCTGTCCGAGGGCGGTACGGAGGCGCTGACCTTCCCCGCCCTCGCCGAGCGCACGGGTCTGGCCCGTTCCTCGGTGTACGAGTACTTCCGATCGCGCGCGGCCGTGGTCGAGGAACTGTGCGCCGTCGACTTCCCCGTCTGGGCGGCCGAGGTCGAGACGGCGATGGCCGGGGCGGAGACGCCCGAGGGCAAGGTCGAGGCGTACGTACGCAAGCAGCTGGAGCTCGTGGGGGACCGGCGCCACCGGGCGGTCGTCGCGATCTCCGCGAGCGAGCTCGACGACGGAGCCCGGGAGAAGATCCGCGCGGCCCACGGCGGCCTCGTCACCATGATCGTCGAGGCCCTCGCCGACCTGGGGCAGGCCGAGCCCCGCCTGGGCGCGATGCTCCTCCAGGGCGTCGTGGACGCGGCCGTCCGCCGTATCGAACTGGGCGCGGCCGAGGACCCGAACGCCATCGCCGAGGCCGCCGTCACCATGGCCCTCCGAGGCGTCAGCGGCTGACCCCGGCTGCAGCACCGCCCCAGGCCCCGGCCCCAGCACCGCCCCAGGCCCCGGCCCCAGCACCGCCCCAGGCCCCGGCCCCAGCACCGCCCCCAGCACCGCCCCAGGCCCCGGCGTCGCCCCCGTACCCCTCCGTCACCGGGAGCAGCCTCGACGGGCCCTGGCGTAGCAGGAGCAGGGGGTTCAGATAGGTGTCGCCTCGCAGGAGGCCCCAGTGGAGGCAGGACTCCCGGCAGTGCGCGGCCCCGGCCGACGGGGCCGCCAGCGTGGCCACCGGGTCGCCTCGGGTGACTTCCGCGCCCGCCGCGACCAAGGGGTCCACCGGCTCGTAGGTGGTGCGGAGCGGGGGGTCCCCGGTCGCCGGCACGGTGATCGTGAGGACGCCGCGGCCGGCCACCCGGCCCGCGAAGGTGACGACGCCCGAGGCCGCCGCCCGGACCGGGGCGCCCACCGGGGCCGCCAGGTCGAGACCGCGGTGACCGGCGGCGTACGGACCGGGCGGCGGCTCCCAGCCGCGCACGACCTCCGGGCGCGGCGGGCCCAGCGGCCATGTCAGGGCCACGGGCGGCACGCTCGGGGGCCACATCAGGGCCAGAGTGAGAAGCAGTGTCGTGAGGTGCATGGCGACACCGTTCCGCACCCGCCCGATTCGCGGTGATCATGGCCGCGATCTGTGGACGACCAGCCGGTTGTGGACAGCGCCGTCACCCGGCACCCCCGGGGTCCCGTACACTTCCTATGGCGATCCGGGTCACCGGGTCGACTTCGCACGCCCCGCCACCCAGCCCTCACCGGCCGTGGCAGCGCCTTTCGGTCCCTTGCGGCACGGCGCGTCGGGGCGTCAGGACATAACCGAGAAACACAAGGAGATACGGCCATGGCCGTCGTCACGATGCGGGAGCTGCTGGAGAGCGGCGTCCACTTCGGTCACCAGACCCGTCGTTGGAACCCGAAGATGAAGCGCTTCATCTTCACGGAGCGCAACGGCATCTACATCATCGACCTGCTCCAGTCGCTGTCGTACATCGACCGCGCCTACGAGTTCGTCAAGGAGACCGTCGCCCACGGCGGCTCCATCATGTTCGTCGGTACGAAGAAGCAGGCCCAGGAGGCCATCGCCGAGCAGGCGACGCGCGTCGGCATGCCGTACGTCAACCAGCGTTGGCTCGGTGGCATGCTCACCAACTTCTCCACCGTCTACAAGCGTCTGCAGCGCCTCAAGGAGCTCGAGCAGATCGACTTCGAGGATGTGGCCGCGTCCGGCCTCACCAAGAAGGAGCTCCTGGTCCTCTCCCGGGAGAAGGCCAAGCTGGAGAAGACCCTCGGTGGTATCCGCGAGATGCAGAAGGTGCCGAGCGCCGTCTGGATCGTCGACACCAAGAAGGAGCACATCGCCGTCGGTGAGGCGCGCAAGCTCCACATCCCGGTCGTCGCGATCCTCGACACCAACTGCGACCCCGACGAGGTCGACTACAAGATCCCGGGCAACGACGACGCGATCCGCTCCGTCACCCTGCTCACCCGCGTGATCGCCGACGCCGTCGCCGAGGGCCTCATCGCCCGCTCCGGCGCCGCGACCGGCGACTCGAAGCCGGGCGAGAAGGCCGCGGGCGAGCCGCTCGCCGAGTGGGAGCGCGACCTGCTCGAGGGCGACAAGAAGGCTGACGAGGCCGAGGTCCAGGCCTCCGCCGAGACGGAGAAGGCCGCCGACGCCGACGCCGCCGAGGCTGCCACCGACGCCGCCGAGGCCGTCGAGGCCCCGGCCGCCGAGGCCGAGCAGGCCTGACCCACGGCCCGGCCCTGACAGGCCGGGTCCGGTTGGTTGTTTCGGATGTGGACGGCGGGGGCCCACGAAGCCCCCGCCGTCCACCCGTAGATCTTTCAGACTTCGAGAGAGAAACTCAGACTCATGGCGAACTACACCGCCGCTGACGTCAAGAAGCTCCGTGAGCTCACCGGCGCCGGCATGATGGACTGCAAGAAGGCTCTGGACGAGGCCGACGGCAACGTCGACAAGGCCGTCGAGGCCCTGCGCATCAAGGGCCAGAAGGGCGTCGCCAAGCGCGAGGGCCGCTCTGCCGAGAACGGCGCCGTCGTCTCCCTCATCGCCGACGACAACACCTCCGGTGTCCTGGTCGAGCTGAAGTGCGAGACGGACTTCGTCGCCAAGGGTGACAAGTTCCAGGCCGTCGCCAACGCCCTCGCCGCCCACGTCGCCGCCACCTCCCCGGCCGACCTGGAGGCGCTGCTCGCCTCCGAGATCGAGCCCGGCAAGACGGTCCAGGCGTACGTCGACGAGGCCAACGCCAACCTGGGCGAGAAGATCGTTCTCGACCGCTTCGCGCAGTACGCCGACGGCTACGTCGCCGCCTACATGCACCGCACCATGCCCGACCTGCCCCCGCAGATCGGTGTTCTCGTCGAGTTCGACAAGGAGAACGCCGAGATCGCGAAGGGTGTCGCCCAGCACATCGCCGCCTTCGCGCCGAAGTACCTCACCCGTGAGGACGTCCCGGCCGAGGTCGTCGAGACCGAGCGTCGCGTCGCCGAGGAGACCACCCGCGCCGAGGGCAAGCCCGAGGCCGCGCTCCCGAAGATCGTCGAGGGTCGCGTCAACGGCTTCTTCAAGGACGCCACGCTGCTCGGCCAGCCGTACGCGCTGGACAACAAGAAGTCCGTCCAGCAGATCCTGGACGAGGCCGGTGTCACCCTGAAGCGCTTCACGCGCATCAAGGTCGGCATCTGAGTCCGTACGCGACGGACACCGGACCCCGGTAGGGTCTGAAGCAGTCGTCCGCGCTCGCGCAGGACGACCGCAGATCTGACGAGGAGGCCATTGCCGTACGGGAAACCGCAAGGACCCACCGGCAATGGCCTTCGTCGTATGTGCACGAGGAGATCTCCATGAACCAGAGCGCCGTACAGGGCGACGACAACCACGGCAAAAAGGCCGGCCGCTTCATGCTGAAGCTGTCCGGCGAGGCATTCGCCGGAGGCGGCAGTCTCGGCGTCGACCCCGACGTCGTGCACAAGATCGCACGGGAGATCGCCGCTGTCGTCCGCGACGGCGCGGAGATCGCGGTCGTGATCGGCGGAGGCAACTTCTTCCGCGGCGCCGAACTGCAGGTACGCGGCATGGACCGGGCCCGCTCCGACTACATGGGCATGCTCGGCACCGTCATGAACTGCCTCGCCCTCCAGGACTTCCTGGAGAAGGAGGGCATCGACTCCCGCGTCCAGACCGCCATCACCATGGGCCAGGTCGCGGAGCCGTACATCCCGCTGCGCGCCGTGCGCCACCTGGAGAAGGGCCGCGTGGTCATCTTCGGCGCCGGTATGGGCATGCCCTACTTCTCCACCGACACCACGGCCGCCCAGCGTGCCCTGGAGATCGACGCCGAGGCTCTGCTCATGGGCAAGAACGGCGTCGACGGGGTCTACGACTCCGACCCGAAGACCAACCCCGACGCGGTCAAGTTCGACGCGCTGGAGTACGGCGAGGTGCTCTCCCGCGACCTCAAGGTCGCCGACGCCACCGCCATCACCCTGTGCCGGGACAACACTCTCCCGATCCTCGTCTTCGAACTGCTCGCCGAGGGCAATATCGCGCGCGCGGTGAAGGGTGAGAAGATCGGCACTCTCGTGAGCGACCAGGGCACCCGGGCCTGAGCCTCGGCTCGAACCGGGTACCGCCCCCTCCCCCAGGGCCTGAACGGCCTGGGGGGGACCCCCTTGGGGCTGGACAGAGCCCTGCCGGTCGTATCACCGTGCAGGACAAGACGCGACGACACGCAGGAGCAAGTGGTGATCGAAGAGACCCTCCTCGAGGCCGAGGAGAAGATGGAGAAGGCCGTCGTGGTCGCCAAGGAGGACTTCGCCGCGATCCGCACCGGCCGTGCGCACCCGGCGATGTTCAACAAGATCGTGGCCGACTACTACGGTGCACTCACGCCGATCAATCAGCTGGCGTCCTTCTCGGTGCCCGAGCCGCGCATGGCTGTCGTGACCCCCTTCGACAAGACCGCGCTGCGCAACATCGAGCAGGCGATCCGTGACTCGGACCTGGGCGTCAACCCGAGCAACGACGGCAACATCATCCGTGTGGTGTTCCCCGAGCTCACCGAGGAGCGCCGCCGCGACTACATCAAGGTCGCCAAGACCAAGGGCGAGGACGCCAAGATCTCGATCCGCTCCGTGCGCCGCAAGGCCAAGGAGGCCATCGACAAGTTCGTCAAGGACGGCGAGGTCGGCGAGGACGAGGGCCGCCGCGCGGAGAAGGAGCTCGACGACACCACCGCGAAGTACGTCACGCAGGTGGACGAGCTGCTCAAGCACAAGGAAGCCGAGCTGCTCGAGGTCTGATGAACGACTCTGCCTGGGGGGCCCCGGCCGGTTCCGGCTACTGGGGGCCCGACCAGGGGCCTGCCCCGGCGGGTCCCGCATACGATGGGCTGCAGGCGGCGCAGACTCGGCCCATGCCCATCGTGCCCGACGTCCCCGCCGGCGATCACCAGGACGACCACGACCGGGGGGCCGCTCAGCCGAGCGGTCCCCTGTTCCGTGACGAGACGCCGAACGAGCACCCGCAGGAGCCCATGTCCAGCCCCCACCGGCCCGCTGCCCCGCAGAAGAAGAGCGCGGGGCGCGACCTGGGCGCGGCCATAGGAGTCGGGGTCGGGCTCGGCGCCGTCATCATCGCGTCGCTCTTCATCTGGAAGGCCGCGTTCGTCGGCGTCATCGTGGTCGCCGTCGTGGTCGGTCTGTGGGAGCTCACGTCCCGGCTCCAGGAGCGCAAGGGCATCAAGGCGCCGCTCGTCCCGCTGGCGGTCGGCGGCGCGGCGATGGTCGTGGCCGGCTACGTCCGCGGTGCGGAGGGGGCCTGGGTCGCCATGGCCCTGACCGCGCTCGCGGTCCTCGTGTGGCGCATGACGGAGCCGCCCGAGGGCTATCTGAAGGACGTCACGGCGGGCGTCTTCGCCGCGTTCTACGTGCCGTTCCTGGCGACGTTCGTGGCGCTGATGCTGACGGCCGATGACGGCCCGGAGCGGGTCCTGACGTTCCTGCTGCTCACGGTCGTCAGCGACACCGGCGCGTACGCCATCGGCTGGCGCTTCGGCAAGCACAAGCTGGCGCCGCGGATCAGCCCCGGCAAGACCCGTGAGGGTCTGGTCGGAGCGGTGACGTTCGCGATGGCCGCGGGCGCGCTGTGCATGGAGTTCCTGATCGACGACGGCACGTGGTGGCAGGGCCTGCTGCTGGGCCTCGCGGTGGCGGCGAGCGCGACGCTCGGCGACCTCGGCGAGTCGATGATCAAGCGCGACCTCGGCATCAAGGACATGGGCACGCTGCTGCCCGGCCACGGCGGCATCATGGACCGCCTGGACTCCCTGCTGCCGACGGCGCCGGTGGTGTGGCTGCTGCTGGTCCTGTTCGTCGGCACGACCTGACCTGCCTGTCGCGTACGTGAGGGGCCCGCCGCTTTCGAGCGCCGGGCCCCTCTCGCGTACGTCCGTGGACTGTGGGGCTACGTCTCCGTCGGGAGACGGGTCAGGGATATGAAGGTCACGTCGCGAACCCCCCGGCGAGGGGGCCTGTCGCGGCCGGCTTCCGTGCCGTGGCCGCGACCGCCCTCAGGAGGTGCTTCACGGCTCGTGACGGGTTCGCCAGCCTGAGGCGGCGTCCGTCACGGGGCCACCAGCGCAGCACGCGCAGGAGACCGGAGTCGCAGAAGGTGACCTGGGAGGCGTCGAGCACGAGTCCGACGTATCCCTCCTCGGCCGCCGACGCCATGAGAGCGCCGAGCGGAGCCGAGCTGAGGCGGTCGATCTCCCCGCTGACGCGGACGACGAGCGTCGTGCCGAGCGTGGTGCAGGCGTCAATGCCTATGACTCCGGGCGCGGTGTCCGCGCCCGAGTCCTGCACGGCAGGAGCGGCCAGGGGTGCGAGAGCGGTGGGCAGTATCGGGGCGATGCTTGCGGTACTCACGCCCCCATCAACGCCTCGCGGCCCGCCCGGGGAAACGATCCACGCGGCCGCTTCACCCCATCTGACCATTACGGATCACCCGGCGAGGGGGAAGATCGACCTGCCCGGTGCGCGCCTGCCGTCCTTCGGCGCATGGCCCCGTGAGTTCGTCTGCGACACTGGTAGGACCATGCCCAAGCCCGGAGAACTCACCGGGATTGGGCGAGGAAAGGCCCCCTGACCTGCACGTTGAGTGCAGATCCGGGGGCCCTCTCGGTTCACGGGGCCGTCTGTGGGCCGTCAGAGACGCGAGGAGCGGGCAGAAACAGCCCGTCGACGGCCTTCCTGGTGCGCTCCAGACTCGTCGGCATCAGGTGCGCGTACACCCGAAGCGTCAGGGCGGGGTCGGAGTGCCCGAGGTACTGGCTCACCGCCTTGATGCTCTCACCGGCGTCCAGGAGCAGCGAGGCGTAGAAGTGCCTGAGGGCATGCATGCCGTGCTCTCGCGCCGAAGCGTACGGCTCTCCGTCGTCCGGCTGCGGGATGACGCCAGCCGCCGCGAGCGCGGGTTTCCACTCCTGGATGTTGAAGTTGCTCCGCCAGACCACGCCCTCGGCGAGGTTGGTGAACAGGAGGCGGGCCGTCACCTTGGGGCCGTCCGGCTTCCTCCACGGCAGGGTGATTTCCACGGGCTTGTGGGCGCCCATGTGCTCACGGAGTGATCCAGCCACATACGCGGGCAGCGGTACGTCCCGTTCCTTGTCGCACTTCGGCGGGGCGAATACCGCCGTTCCCCGGATGAGCTTCACCTGACGAACCACACGCAGCACCCCGGCCGCCAGGTCCACGGCATCCTCGGCAAGGCCGACGATTTCACCCTGCCGGAGCCCGCATCCCGCTCCGACGTCAGCCATCGACCGGTATCGGTCCGAGAGCGCGGCTCGCACTGCACGCACCTGTTCGGGGCTCCAGGGGACGACTCGCCGGGGCTCGCTCGTCGGCGGACGTACGGACTTCGCCGCGCAGGGGTTCCGGGGCAGCAGCTCGTCGTCCACGGCGGCAGAGAGCACCGCCCGTACGTCGCTGTAGATGTTGCGCGCGTACGAGCTGCTGATGGATTTGGCCTCCAGGGCGCCGAGCAGTTGCCGAATGTGCTGGGGTCGGAACGAGTCGAGCGGGCGGGAGCCGATCAGCGGGAAGGCGTGCAGCCTGAGCCTGCGCTCGATCTCGATCTGGCTGGAGAGGCCTGACGCCTGACCTTCCAACCACTTAGTGGCATAGCTCTGGAAGGTCACACGACCGGCCTTCGGGTCGATGTACTGGCCCCGGGACATGTCGGCCTCAATGTTGGCGAGCCACTTCTCGGCGAGGCGCTTTTGCTTGTCGGGGAAGCTCTTGGACCTCTCGGTTCCGTCAGGGCCGATGTACCGGGCCCGGTAGCGGAGCCCCACCCCGTAGCGGTCGCTCTTGACCCGGACGGGTTTGTCGTTGGAGCCGGTTTCGGTCTTGAACCAACGGTCCTGGATGTGGCCAGCCATAGAGGTTTTGGGTCCTTTCGGCGTATGCGTAGGCCCGTGGCGCTCCGGTGAGGAGCACCACGGGCCGAGGAGGGCGGACTAGGCGGCGGCGTTGAGGTCGCCCTGGTGGATGACCCAGGCCTGGACGGCGGCGGGGTCGTAGCGGACGTATCGGCCGACACGGAACCCGGGCGGGCCGGTGCGCTGTTTCCGCCAGTAGTAGACGGTCTCTACCGAGACCTTGAACTTGACGGCGATGTCCTCGGGGGTGAGGTACTCGTCCGGGAGTTCGGTGACGGGCCGGGGCGTCTTGGCGGTTGCCATCGGGCTCCTTCAGCTCGGTTCGGGGTGACAGAACCCGGGGGTGTGTTGACAGAACTGACAGAACCTCGCCGTATGGCCTCTGAGCTGCGGTTTTGGTGGCCTCGTTGGTTGTGACAAAACCTCGGAAAACTCTGACAGAACCTCCGGGCGGGTGTTCTGTCAGAGCAGGCCGTGAGGCCAGGGCGAGGTTCTGTCAGAGTTTCGGGAGGTTTTGTCAGGGCTCCGGTAGTGCGTGTTTCCGCAGGTCAGATGCCGTGTCGGGGGGTTCTGTCAGTTCTGTCAGCGGGGGTGGGGGTTTTCAGGCGCCGAGCCAGGCGCGGGGGTGGGTTTCGTAGCGGGGGGAGGGCGGCCTGCCGCCGCGTCCGTTGCGGGGTGGCGGGGGCTGCTGGCGGACCCAGCCGTGTTCCTCCAGGAGGGTCAGGGCGGGGTCGAGGTCGCGCATGGCGGGGAATTCGCCCCGGGGCACGGCGCGGAAGAGGTCGCGCTTGGTGAAGGCGGTGGTGCGGGTCTCGCACAGGTGGGTCAGGACGGTGTGCGCGGCGGCCAGTGCGGGGTCGGCGCCCATGGCGTCGAACACGTCGAGGGCGTGGGCAGTGAAGTAGTCCCCCAGGCGGGTGGCGGCGGCCATGGTCTCGGCGCCGATCGGGCGGTCCCAGGCGTCTTCCGGGTATGCGGCGAGATGGAGGAGTCCGGCCATGCGGGCTACGGCCCCGTCGCGCTTGCTGGCCCAGTTGATGATCGGGGCGAGGGATCCGCCCTTGCCCAGGCGGGATTCGGTGACGCGCTGATAGGCGAGCAGGACCGCGTCCGCTTCGGGCGACAGGGTGAGGGCGGTGGGCTGGGTCCATGCCGCGAGGGTCAGGGCGAGGCGGCCGAGGTTGTGGGCGTAGGTGGCGGCGGTGTCGGGGGAGAGGAGCTGTGGGGTGAGGTTGCGGCGGCCGACGAGAGATTCGGGCTTGGAGTAGAGGAATCGGGCGAGCAGGCCGCGTCCGTCGGCCCCCTTGATCTGGCCGATGGCGTCGAGGACGGCCGGTTGGACCGCGAGGCCCATGGTGATGGCCGGGGCTTCGACGTACTGGGCGTCTCTGGCCTGCCGGTTGACGCGGGCCATGTCGCCTGAGTGGCCCTTGAGGAAGATGCCCATGTTCGGTGTGCCGCCGGAGTAGCGGCCCGCGATGATCTCGAAGATCTCGCCTTCGGGGGACAGGATCGAGATCCGTCCGTCCTGCTGGGCGAGGAGGGTGGTCAGGGACTCGGCTGTGATGTCGTCGGCGATGAGCTGCGGTTCGGCGGGGACGACGGCTCGCTCGGCTGCGTCCGACAGGGACACGGCGGAGGCGGTCAGGGCGGCTACCTTGTCCGGCTCGGCGTTGGCGGCCAGCTTCTCCGCCCGCTCGGCGGCGGCCTTCGCGATCCGTGCCGCTGCGGCGGCTTCGGCCCTTTGCGGCGCGGTCAGTTCGATGAGGGCCTGCTCGGCGGCGAGCAGGGGTTTGGTCATGAGCCCGAACACGGCGGACTTGCGGTTGCCGGGCGGGAGGGCGACGGCGGTGTAGAGGTTGACCGGCTCGCTCCACTGGCCGCGCACGTTGACGGTGAGGCGTCCGCCAGCGGCGGTGCCAATGACGGCGAGCGCGAGGCACCCGGCGAGGTCGACGGGCGTCTGCGTCTCCTCGGCGACTCCAGCGGTCATGGCGCGAAGCCAGTCGGGAAGTGCGTCGACGGGGAAGGCGGGGAGGGGACCGCGCGGGTTGATGGGTACAGGCTGGTCCCAGACGGGCCCGGTGATGTCCTCGGCGGACATGTCCTCGAACCCTGCCCACAGTTCAGGATCGTGCGTGGTCATGCGGCGGTCCTCCCTTCAGCGGACGGGACCGGGGTCCCGGTACAGGCGGTCTTGTGGGCGTCGTACTTGGCGACCAGCGCGGCCACGGCCTGAAGACCAGTGGCGGTGCCGGTCTGCCCGCAGGCGCAGGCATAGGCGGCGTTCGGGGTGCCGTCGGTGCGCTTGGACCAGCGCGCTCCGTCGTAGTGCGAGCGGTAGACCGGAGCCGCGTAAATCCGGATCCCGGGCTGATCCGGCGTCGGGTCGTCGGGGTTCGAAAGAGGAGCGGAAAGGACGCCTTCGGCGACGACTTTCAAGGCGCCCACGGCTCGTGGCCGCTGGGGTTGCTGGGCGGTACTCATGCCGTTGCTCCCAGGGCGCTGCGGAAGCCGTTGGCGACGGCTCGTTGCGCGTACGCGGAGGGGACGCCGACCGAGACGGCCGCGTCTGCGATCTGGTGGCCGAGCACGTCGAGGCCGCAGGGTCCGGGGCAACCGCTGTGCTGGTTGGCGAGGAACCGGGCGACCCCGTAAGCGGCTGTCCCTGCACCGCTGTCGGGGTGGGCGCTGATGCGGGCTAGACCCCGCCGCAGGCCCGTCTGGACGTAGGTTGCGGTGTGACGACAGCCGGTGGCGACGCTGCGGTCCCACGTGGCGCGGGCCGGGGACGAAGAGTCCACCCCCTGGCGGGGCGGGGTGGTCTCTTCCCTCTCCATCAACGCGAGGACGGCCGACGGCAATGGCGCCATGCTGCCGGTGCCGTGGCCGAGCCAGCGGGCGTAGGCCATCAGGGACTTGATGTCGACGCCGGGCCGTACGTGGTTGGCGGAGGGCATCGCGCCCCGGTAGATCCAGTGCTCGCCCCGCGTCGTCGACACGGTCCGGGACGGGGGGAGGGTCTGGCGGGCCCACGCAACCGCGTCGGCGTTGTCCAGGTCGACCACGGTGACTCCGGCGCCGCCCGGGTGGTAGGCGACGGCCCCAGCGCGGCGCCATGCGGCAGCCCAGGGGGCGGAAGACAGCAAGGCAGGGTCGGTCGTAGCTGCGGCCCAGGCGTGGCACGGGAACGGGCACAGACAGGGCCCGGGAGTCTTCATGTTCGGCCGACCACCGCAGGCGTTATCCGCGCAGGAGCGGCAGTTGCCGAACGGGACCTTCCCCGTCCGCAGGGGCAGTACCGGGATCCCGGTAGAGGCGACGCGTAGAGCGAGTAACCCTGCGGAGCCTCGCGTGAACGGGTTTGCATGGGTCATGCTGGGAGACCTCCAGGTCTTGAGTCGATCGGGAGATGAGGGCGGCCCGAGGCTTTGGCGAGACGCGGGCCGCCCTTGGCTTTGTTCAGCGGCGGTTGATGGTGCCGTTCGCACGGCCGAACAGGCCGGTCGCGGTGATGTTCTGCGTGATGTGCGTGCCCCCCGCCCGGCCCGTGCGGCTCCCGGTTGCGCGGCGGGTGACGCACAGGAGGAGCGGCACGGCGAAGACGGCGGCGACCACGAGGGCGGCGGCGGACCAGAGTGCTTGGCTCATGGCGATCAGTCCCGGGGCGGCGTAGGAGAGTCCGATACCGGCGGCCGCGACCCCGCCGCCAACGGTGGGAGCGAGCAGGGCCGTGGTCTTGGCCCACGCGGGCACCGGCTGCGCGATCGGAACGGCGGCCGGGGCCGGGGTGGGGTGGGTGTAGGCGAGGGTGCGAACCCCGTTGGGGAGGGTGACCCAGTCGACGCCGGGCGGGATCTCGGCAGGCAGGATCACCGGCTGCTGAACGACGGTGGGGTGCAGGATCGGGTCGCCGTAGCGGGTGGGGGTGGTGCTCTCGTGCGGGGTCTCGTAGTGCACAACGGTGTCCCTTCAACGCGGGCGGGCGGCGCCTTTTGGTGAGGTGCCGCCCGCCGGGGCTGGTGACGTTGTGTGGTTGTAGTGGGGTGCGGCTACTGGGTAGTGGGTACTGGGGTCCCCAGTAGAAAAGCCTGTTGAAAGCCGCTGTGTGCCTTGCTGGGCCTGTCTACTGGGTAGTGGGGCGATGCCCCGCTACCCAGTACCCGGTAGCTCTCTGTGGAGCGTTCTAGGCGTGCTCGGGGTGGACGTAGACGGAGTGCGGGCCGTTGTCGCGGTAGACGAGTTCGCCCCGGTCGGCTGCTGCCTTGAGTCCCGCCCGCACGGTCTTGCGGTCCTTGCCGACGGAGTCGGCGACGGCGGAGGGTTTCATGCCCTCCGGCCCGGCGGCCTGGATGGCGGCGATGGCGGCGGGTAGCCAGTCCGGGCCACCCGGCTCCTCCCGGCTGTTGCGGAGGGCAGAGAGGTTCAGCCCGGTCTGGGCGGTCGGCTGCTCGGTCACCGGGTCGGTCTCGTTGGGTTCGGGGGTGGTGGCGAACTCGGCGTCGATCTGCTCGCGGAACCGCCGGGCCAGCTTGTCGGCTTCGGACTCAACCGTGGGGACTCCCTCGGTGCGGAGAGCGGAGAGGTTCAGGCCTCCCGGCCTTCCGGGCGGCCCCTGTCGGTTGTCCACGGGGCTGTGGGTGTGTGTGCGCATCCATGCGGTGCGGTCGGGGGCCCACCGGTCGATGTAGGCGGTGCCTGCGGCCCGGCGGGAGATGTCGTCGAGGGTGGGGTGCATGGTGCTGGTCGCGGCGACGATGTCGCGGATCTGGTTCGGCAGGATCCGCCAGTTCTTGAACAGGGCGGCCGGGGATTCCGGAGTGCCCATGAACCCGGAGCCCTTGTAGGGGGCCTGGTCGACGCGCAGGCCACGGGAGCCCGGGAACACCCTGGACAGGTCCATGCCCTCGACCTCGCCGCCGGTCAGGCAGACCCTCGCCTTGGCCTCGCGGCGGATCATCAGGTTCCCCAGCACGGCCCCGGTGGCGCCCAGAGCGGTGAGAACGGTCCGGATGCCCATGGCACGCAGCATCCGGATGATCTCCAGGATCTTCTTGGCGAGTTCCTTGATGCGCCTGTCAGTGCTGGTGAGGATCTCGGCGCCCTCGTCGATCACGAGCATGATCTGCGGGATCTGCGCGCTGATGGGTAGCTGGTCGGTGTTCCGCTCGGCCATCAGGTCCTGGTAGGCGACCTTCCTGTGGTGGCCGACCGCGAGCGCGGTCTCCAGCATCAGCATCGCTTCCTCGTAGGAGGACGCTAGCCAGTCCACCCCCGGCGTGAGGCCGTCGACGAACCGGCCCTCGGCATCGAGCGCGGGACGAACCCACGGCAGACCCGCCGATCCGGCGTTCAGGTCGATAACCCAGGTCAGGACGTCGGTGGTGCGGGCGAACCCGGCGAGGATGACGTGGACCATGTTCGTCTTGCCCGACCCGGTAGGCCCCACGACGAGCGCGCACTGCTCACGCAGGTAGACGCGGATCTCCTCGGCGTTGGTGCGGTAGCCCCAGGGGATCCCGGTGTAGATCGACAGCGGCGTGTACTCGGTGGGGTAGGTGATTTCCTCGGCGAGGACGTTGACGGTGGTGACATCGATCAGCACACGTCCCTGGTCGATGCCCCGGGACGCGGTGGCGGTGCAGCCGTGCGGCAGCCGGGCATCGGAGGCCAGTTGCGCGGCGTACTGGGCGATGCGGTCGTAGGTGGCGCCGCCGGGCGGGAGTTCGGCGTCGATCGTGAACCCGGTCCCGGTCGGCCACATCTCCACCGCCAGTACGCGGATGGTGATGTTGCAGACGCGCTGGATCCGGTCGACCCACTCCGCCGCGATCGCCCGCCGCTCGGCCGACAGCTCCGCCGCGACCTGCCGCTCAGCAGCCGCGATCGCCTCCAACTCCCTCGCCTCCTCGTACAGGAGGGTGGAGCGGGCGGCAGCCCCGAGGCCCACGCCCAGTGTGGCCAGGGAGCCAAGAGCGGCCCAGGTGAGCGGACCGGTGGCCATGGCCCAGGTGGTCCACCCGGCGCCGAGCAGCCACGATGCGGCACGCATGGAGACGGTGCGGCCGGAAAGGCGGTCGCGGAGGCTGGTGATGGTGTGGCCGATGGCGCCTGCGGTGCCTGCCGCGAGGGCCCAGCCGGGGGGCATACCGGTGGCGGCGCCGGTGGTGGCGATGGCTAGGGCTCCGGTGGTGGCGGACAGGGCGCCGGTCACGGGTCCGTGACCGGCCGCCCAGTCCCACACCGGCCCCGTCTTGGTGGCGGTGTTGGATGCCATGGTCAGACGTTCCATCCCTTCTCGGCCTCGGTCCCGTTGCGCGGGTCCTCGTGGCGGGCGATGTCCTGCTCGTGGGCGGTGCGGAACAGCGGCCCCATGTCCTCCGCGACCGCGACCGCGCTCATGAGGGCGCCGAAGATGTCGTTGAAGCCGTCCGCGACTTCCTTCTCCAGCGGGAACTCCGAATCGGCCCGCTCGGCGAGGATCTTCATCACGTTCGCCACGCTGGTCAGCGCGGCGGGCAGCCCTTCGACCATGGCGAGGATCTCCATGGCGTTCTCGGGCTCGTAGCCGTTGGCGGCGGATTCCATCTCCGCTGCGTACTCCTCGAACCGGAAACCCGACACGATCTCTCCCTCGGCGGTGTTGTCACTGGTGGTGGGTGCGGCGGGAACGACCCCGTCGGGCCGCTCCACCGTGTCGCTGATCTGCTCGGACGCGTCGTCGGCCGCCTGGGCGTCGATGGCGGCCTCGTCCTTCTCCAGGGAGGCCCGGATCTGTTCGTCCCGGGCGGCGCGCTGCTCGGCGGCGGTGTGGGTGAGACGGGCGTAGAGACGGCGGCCGGGGTGGATCAGCCACGGGATGCCGAGCTTCCGCCCGAGCGGCGAGGTGAGCATCCCGACGATCCCCAGTGCACCCGCGAGCAGAGCCGCGAGCAGACGGCGCCGCTGGAAGCGGGCGGCTGACCTGCGCAGGGCTTTCCGGGCCGCCTTGCGGACCGGGGCCTTACGGACCTGGTCACGTTGCGCGTCGACCTGCCCGGCCGACCGGCGGTCCCGCGCCTTACGGGCCCGCTCTGTCGCCGCGCCACGGGCCTTGCCGACCCTTCCGGCGGCCTTGCCCACCGCCCGGCCCACAGGGCCCTTCTTGGCGAGCGAGGCGGACCTCTGGGCGGCCTTGGCCTGACGGCGGGCGTCCGCGACCGAACGCCGCGCATCCTTAGCATTGTTGCGGCGCGCGGCCCGCGACGGTGAGGCTTGCCGGGCGGCATCCCGCACGGCCTTGACCTGCCCCACGCGTCCCGCAGACCTGCGAGACCCGGCAGCAGAACCCCGTCCAGACGCACCGGCCGTGGACGACTTGCCGCCGTGGTTCAGCCCAGCCGACTTCTTCCCGGCCTGGGCCGATCCGGCAGCGGCCCGGGATCCGGCGCCGCGCCCGCGACGAGCGGACTTTGTGTTGCCGACGCTTCCGGTGCGGGACTGTGTCGGCACCCGTCCCGAACCGCGCTGACCTGCTGCCTCCTTCCCCGCCGCACTGCTCGTGCGGGCCGTACGGCCGTTGCCGGACTTGGACTTGGGGTTGTTCTTGCGGTCGCGGCGGCGGGCGGTGGCTGCTGCGGTGCCAAGGATGACGGCGCCGGTCGCGGCGACCGCGAGCGCGGCCGGACCCCCGACCAGCGCGGCAGCGGCCAGGAGCGTCGTTGTGGTGTTCGTGCCGGTCACCGCGAGCGGCACGACCGGCCAACCGCCCGGCGTGTGCTCGACGGCCGGGGCGGCGGGGGTGGGTGCCGGTTTGAGCGTCTGGGGCGTTGTGGTGTCCGGCGGGGCCTCAGGGCCCGCTACCGGAGTGATGGTGGTGTCCGTCATGCTGTGTGCACTCCTTCGCGGAGAACAGCAGGGCTTCCACGCAAGGCTTCCTACGGCGCGGCGTGTCGGCCCTGCTGGGCGAGGTGTTGCAGGTCAGAACGGGTGCGATCAGGCAGCCGCGTGAGCGGGTGAGTCGGCGCACGGGACGCACATGCCGAGTGAGCGCGGGATGCGGTATCCGGCGTCACGGCGGCAGTTGGGGCAGGTCCGCTGCGCCGTGTTCGCACGCTCCAAGGCAGCCCAGCGGGCCGGGGTCATGGGGCGGACGGGCTTGGCCCGGTCGATCCGGTAGAGGTAGGCGACCAGCGGCCCCCGCCGACGGCGGGGGCGTTCGAGCTGCGCGGCTACGTCCTGTCCGCCGGGCCGCAGGCCGAGGGCCCGCAGCTGGCGGTAGGTGGCCAGACCCTCGGGGGCGAGGCGCCACCGGTAGACCGGCAGCCCGCTCACGAGGCAGCGCCTTCGAGCATCCGCCCGGCGGCGGCTTCGCGGTGCTCCTGGTAGCGGGTGGAGACCCAGCCGACCGACCAGCCGCACAGCTCCACAGCCGC
>NZ_JBSGWV010000072.1:0-25848 GCF_053609105.1 Streptomyces sp. NPDC054975 | reverse complement strand
GGCGCACAACCACGCGCTGCGGCACTGGCTGCGCTCCGGCGGCGAGGGCGATCCGCTGGCCGAGGTGGACCGGGCCCTGGACTTCGTCCGCGCCACCTGGAGCGGCGAGGAGGGCGAGGGCCCGCGGGCCGGCGGTCCGGGCGAGGACGCCGAGGACGTCGTCGTGGTGATCACCAAGCGGTCCACGCCGATGTGGCGCGTGGTGCGCGAGGTGGAGTCGAGCCTCGGCGACAACTGAGAGGCTCCCGAGGTCTCGCGGGGGTCTCAGTATCGTCAATTGAGGGAACTCAGGTCTTTATTTGATGGCACTCAGTGCCATATGTTTGCTCCATGCACGGTTGAGCCGCCGAGTGCAAGGAGAACGCATCGTGTTCCACACCGCGTCCATGGGACTGAGGAACGGAAGCACCGCCGTCCGGACCGAGGAATCGGCCGCCGACGCCGAGCTCTACTACCAGCTCTGCCGCTGGTGTCACACCACGACCTTCCAGCGCCTGCTCTGTCCGACCTGTGGGTCGACCGACCTCGCACCCGAACGCAGCGAGGGCGAGGGCGTGATCTCCGTACGCCGCGGGGTCACCGCCGCCGACAGCGACCTGTGGCCGGTGCACATGGCCGAGGGCTTCGTCGTCCGGTGCAGGGTCGACGGACCGCCCCACGCCGTACGCCCCGGCGTCCGCGTCCGGCTCTCCTCCCGGACCGCCGTCCCGGGGCACGAGCCGGTCGTGCGGCTCTGCGAGGAGGTCCCCCTCGACGGCTGGATCTGATCCGGCGGGGCGGAGCGCACAGGGTGCGGAGCGCACAGACGAAACCGGCCCGGTGGCACAGAGTGCCACCGGGCCGGTTTCTTGTTCGTCCGACCGCTAGCGCGCGCCGATCTCGTCCGTCAGCTGCGGCAGGACCTCGAAGAGGTCGCCGACCACGCCGTAGTCCACCAGATCGAAGATCGGGGCCTCCGCGTCCTTGTTGACGGCCACGATCGTCTTCGAGGTCTGCATGCCCGCCCGGTGCTGGATCGCGCCGGAGATGCCCGCCGCGATGTACAGCTGGGGCGAGACCTGCTTGCCCGTCTGGCCCACCTGGTTGGAGTGCGGGTACCAGCCGGCGTCGACGGCGGCACGCGAGGCACCGACCGCCGCGCCGAGGGAGTCGGCGAGCTTCTCGACGACCGCGAAGCCCTCGGCCGCGCCGACACCGCGACCGCCGGAGACCACGATCGCGGACTCGGTCAGCTCGGGGCGGCCGGTGGAGACGCGCGGCGTGCGCGAGACGACCGTGGCGGCGTTGCCGGTGAAGGCGACGGTGACGTTCTCGACCGTACCGGCGGCCGGGGCGGCCTCCGGGGCGGCGGAGTTGGGCTTGACGGTGATGACCGGCACACCGTGCGAGACCCGCGACTTCACCGAGTACGAGGCGGCGAAGACGGACTGGGTCGCGACCGGGCCCTCGTCACCGGCCTCCAGCTCCACGGCGTCGGTGATCAGACCCGAGCCGAGGCGCAGCGCGACGCGCGCGGCGATCTCCTTGCCCTCGCCCGAGGACGTCACCAGGACGGCGGCGGCGCCCTTGTCCTTCGCGATCTGCGTCAGCGCGTCGACCTTCGGCACGACGAGCTGCTCGGTGAACTCGGCGCCGTCCGCGACGTACACGGTGGCCGCGCCGTACTCCCCGGCGGTGGCGGCGATCGACGCGGCGGCCTCGCCGGCGCCGAGCACGACGGCCGTCGGCTCGCCGATCCGGCGGGCCAGCGTGAGCAGTTCGAGGGCCGGCTTGCGGACCGCACCGTCGGCGTGGTCCACGAGAACCAGGATCTCAGCCATGATTCCTTGCTCCTGAACGGTAGTGACGGTGGGTCAGATGAACTTCTGGGTGGACAGGAACGCGGCGAGCTGCTTGCCGCCGTCGCCCTCGTCGGTGACGATCGTGCCCTGGGTGCGGGCCGGGCGCGCCGCGGCCGACTCGACCAGGGTCCAGGACCCGGCGAGACCGACCTCGTCGGCGTCGATGCCGAGGTCGTCCAGGTCCAGCTCCTCGACCGGCTTCTTCTTGGCGGCCATGATCCCCTTGAAGGAGGGGTAACGGGCCTCGCCGGACTGGTCGGTGACCGAGACGACGGCCGGCAGCGGGGCCTCGACCAGCTCGGTGGCGGCGTCGCCGTCCCGACGGCCCTTGACCAGGGTGCCCTCCACCGAGACCTCGGAGAGAAGGGTGACCTGGGGGAGGCTCAGCCGCTCGGCGAGGAGCGCCGGGAGGACGCCCATCGTGCCGTCGGTCGACGCCATGCCGCAGATGACCAGGTCGAAACCGGTCTTCTCCAGGGCCTTGGCGAGGACGGCGGAGGTGCCGATCACGTCGCTGCCGTGGATGTCCTCGTCGTTGACGTGGACGGCCTTGTCGGCGCCCATCGACAGCGCCTTGCGCAGCGCGTCCTTGGCGTCGTCGGGGCCGACGGTGACGACGGTGACCTCGGCGTCGTCGGACTCCTCGGAGATCCGCAGCGCCTGCTCGACGGCGTACTCGTCCAGCTCCGAGAGCAGGCCGTCGACCTCGTCGCGGTCGACGGTCAGGTCGTCCGCGAAGCCACGGTCGCCGGTCGCGTCGGGTACGTACTTCACACAGACAGCGATCCTCAGGGTCACGGCCTGGCTCCTTTCAACTGGTGGTGGGTTACGGGAGGTTGCGGGCCATGACGATGCGCTGGACCTGATTGGTGCCTTCGTAGATCTGGGTGATCTTGGCGTCGCGCATCATGCGCTCGACGGGGTAGTCACGGGTGTAGCCGTAGCCGCCGAGGAGCTGGACGGCGTCGGTGGTGACCTCCATCGCGACGTCGGAGGCGAAGCACTTCGCGGCCGCGCCGAAGAACGTCAGGTCGCCGTCCACCCGCTCGGACTTGGCGGCGGCGGCGTAGGTGAGCTGGCGGGCGGCCTCCAGCTTCATGGCCATGTCGGCGAGCATGAACTGCACGCCCTGGAAGTCGGCGATCGGCTTGCCGAACTGCTTGCGCTCCTTGACGTAGCCCTGGGCGTAGTCGAGGGCGCCCTGCGCGATGCCGAGGGCCTGCGCGGCGATGGTGATGCGGGTGTGGTCCAGGGTCTTCATCGCCGTGGCGAACCCGGTGCCCTCCGCCCCGATCATGCGGCTCGCGGGGATGCGGACGTTGTCGAGGTAGACCTCACGGGTCGGGGAGCCCTTGATGCCGAGCTTCTTCTCCGGCGCGCCGAAGGAGACGCCCTCGTCGCCCTTCTCGACCACGAACGCGGAGATGCCCTTGGAGCGCTTCTCGGGGTCGGTGACGGCCATCACCGTGTAGAACTCCGACTCGCCGGCGTTGGTGATCCACCGCTTCACGCCGTTGAGCACCCAGAAGTCGCCGTCGCGGACCGCGCGGGTCTTCATCCCGGCCGCGTCCGAACCGGCGTCCGGCTCCGACAGGCAGTACGAGAACATCGCCTCACCGCGCGCGAGCGGGCCGAGGTAGGTCTTCTTCAGCTCCTCCGAGCCCGAGAGGATCACGGGGAGCGAGCCGAGCTTGTTCACCGCAGGGATCAGCGAGGACGAACCGCACGCGCGGGCGACCTCCTCGATCACGATCACCGTCGCCAGCGCGTCTGCGCCCGCGCCCCCGTACGTCTCCGGGACGTGCACGGCGTGCAGGTCGGCCGCGACCAGCGCCTCCAGCGCCTCCCGCGGGAAGCGGGCCTCCTCGTCGACCGCAGCCGCGAACGGCGTGATCTTCGCCTCCGCCAGCGCGCGGACCGTCTCCCGGAGCATCTCGTGCTCCTCCGACAGGCGATACAGGTCGAAGTCCTTGCTCATGATCGTGAGCTCCCCTAAGGCTTGTGGCACTGAGTACCCTCAGCAAAACACACTCAGTGCCATAGGCGCCAGTGGCCCGGTCCTCAGAGGGGCACGACGGTCGCCTCCGTCGCCTTCACGCTGGTCCAGACGGGGCTGCCGTCGGCCAGGCCGAGGTCGGCCGCGGCCTGGGGCGTGATCTCGGCCACCAGGTCGGGGGTGCGGTCGGAGGTGACGAGGACGCGCAGGCGGCTGCCGCTCGTGGTGATCTCCCGTACGGTGCCGGGCCAGACGTTGCGAGGGCTTCCCGTGGGCCTCTCGCGGTGCAGGGAGACGGCCTCGGGGGCGATGACCGCGAGGGCCTCGGTGCCCACCGGGAGCGGGTCCGCGACGACGAGGGTGCCGCCACCGGTCAGCGCGAGGCCGTCGGGGGTGGCGGTGCCGGGCCAGGCGTTGCGGCCGAGCATCCGGGCGACCCAGGGGGAGCGCGGGTGACGGGTGACCTCGGCAGGGGTGTCGTCCTGGAGCGCGCGCCCCTCGTCGAGGACGAGTACGCGGTCGGCGAGGGAGACGGCCTCCACGGGGTCGTGGGTGACGATCAGGCAGACGCCGCCGAAGTCCTGGAGGTGGGTGCGCAGGGTGTGGCGGACATGGGCCCGAGTGGTCTGGTCGAGGGCGGCGAGCGGCTCGTCCAGCACCAGCAGGCGCGGCCGGGCCGCGAGCGCCCGGGCCAGTGCCACGCGCTGGGCCTGGCCGCCGGAGAGCTGGGCCGGGCGGCGGTGGGCGAGGTGGCCCACGCCGAGGCGGTCGAGCCACAGCTGGGCGGCGCGCCGGGCCTCGGCCCGGGGGACTCCCTGGACGCGCTGACCGTACGCGGTGTTCGCGAGGGCGGTCATGTGCGGGAAAAGGGCGCCGTCCTGCGGCACCCACGCCACGTGCCGGCGGTGCGGCGGAAGGTCGGTGACGTCGACGTCACCGAGGCGGAGCACCGCGTGGGCGCGCGGCGTGAGGCCGAGGAGCGCGCGCAGCAGGGTGGTCTTCCCGGCGCCGTTGGGGCCCACGACGGCGATCGTCGTGCCGGGGGCGGCGTCAAGGGAGAGCCGGGTGAAGCCGGTGACCTCGGCCTGGAGCGACCACTGCTCTGCGGGCGCGGCCGGTGGGGGTACGTCGACCGGGGGCGGCGGCACGTCCGTCGCGGGCTCGTCCGCGGGGGCCGCGCTTCGGCGCGGGCGGTCGGACGGGGTGCCCGTCCAGCGGCCCCGGAGCGCGATCAGCACCGCCATCGCGATGGCGAGCAGCAGCAGGGAGACCGAGGTCGCCGCCGCCGGCTCGTCCTGGAGGAGCAGGTACACCTGGAGCGGCAGTGTCTGCGTGGTGCCGGGCAGGTTCCCCGCGAAGGTGATCGTGGCGCCGAACTCGCCCAGTGCCCGCGCCCAGGTCAGGGCCGCGCCGGCGATCAGCCCGGGCGCCACCATCGGCAGGGTGACGGTGAAGAACACCCGTACCGCGGACGCGCCGAGCGAGGCCGCCGTCTCCTCGTACCGGGGCCGCAGCCCGGCCAGCGCCCCTTCCAGGCTGATGACGAGGAACGGCATCGCGACGAAGGTCGCGGCGAGGACCGCGCCCGAGGTGTGGAAGGGGAGGGTGATGCCGAAGGTGTTCTCCAGCCAGGGGCCGAGCAGCCCGCGGCGGCCGAACGCGAGAAGCAGCGCCACCCCGCCGACCGTGGGCGGCAGCACCATCGGCAGCAGGACGAGCGAGCGGACGACCGCCTTGCCGGGAAAGGGAACGCGCGCGAGGAGCCAGGCCAGCGGCACGCCCAGGAGCAGGGAGAGGCCGAGCGACCAGAACGACACGATCAAGGAGAGCCGCAGGGCCTCGACGGTGCCGGGCGAGCCGAGGTGATCGGCGAGCTCGCCCCACTGGGTCCGTACGAGGATGCCGAGCAGTGGCAGCAGCAGGAACGCCACGGCAACCAGGGCCGGGACGGCCAGCGTGAGGGGCGCGCGAGGGGCGGTGGTTCGTTTCATCGGTGGTTCCTGCGGGTTCGGGACCCGTCGTCTTGAAGACGAGCCGCGCCGGTGACGGACGCCGCCGCTCGGAGCGTGCGTGAGGTTCGGCGGTCAGGTGCGGTCGATGTGCACGCTGGTCGATTTCACGCGGGCGGTGGCCTGCATGCCGACTTCCAGTCCCAGTTCCTCCACGGCCTCGCGGGTGAGCAGCGAGACGAGCCGGTGCGGGCCCGCCTGGATGTCGACCTGGGCCGCGATGTCACCGAGCTTGATCGCCGTGACGATGCCGGGGAAGGCGTTGCGCGCCGAGGTGTAGGACGCGTCGTCCTCGCCGTCGTTCTGGGCGAGCTCCACGGAGAAGGCGGCCAGGTCGCGGCCGTCGATCAGTCGGCGGCCGCTCTCGTCGCGATGGGTCGCGACGCGGCCGGCGTCGGCCCAGCGCCGCGCGGTGTCGGGGCTGACGCCGAGCAGCCGGGCTGCCTGGCCGATGGTGTAGGACTGCATGTGCGCCACGTTAGAGCGGTCGCGCTGGCATCTGCAACAAGTCTGTGGGACCCTCCATCGCTCATGCGACCCCCCTGGAGAAACGGACGAGGTCGTTACGTGGCGTGGCCTCTCCCGGCAAGGGGCGGCGCCTCTCCCAGCTCACGCCGGTCACCCCGCCGGCTCGTGCCGACGGGGTGCCCCGCTTTCCCCTACTTGGCGCCGAGGCCGGCGTCGCTGATCTCGGGCTTGCCGGCCCCCTTGAGGATCTTGTTCAGAGGCCTCAGGTCGTAGATGCCGTTCAGGTCGGGCTGCTTGAGGAGGCCGGCCTTGACCGCGTGATCGGCCTGGGCCTGGAGGGTCGAGGCGAGCGGGTCGTCGGTGAACTGGATGGACGGCCAGGCGGCGTCGATGACCTTGGCGCCCAGCGGCTTGCCGGTGAGTTCCTTGAGCTTGGCGTTGGCGGATGCCTTGGCCTTGTCGGGGTTGGTGTTGATCCACTGGTTCGTCTTCAGCGAGCCGCGGAGGACGGCCTCGACGACGTCGGGGTGCTCGCCCAGGAACTTCTGGGACACGATGATGTTCGTGATGACGAACTTGTTGTCGGGCCAGAGGGTGGACTCGTCGAGGAGGACCTTGGCGCCTTCGCTGACCAGCTTGGAGGCGGTGGGCTCGGGGACCCAGGCGCCGTCGATGGCGCCGGTCTTGTAGGCGTCGGGGGTGACCTTGTTGTCCGTGCGGAGGACGGAGACGTCGCCCTTGCCGCTCTGGGGGTCGACCTTCCAGCCCTTTTCCGAGATCCAGTTGAGGAAGGCGACGTCCTGGGTGTTGCCGTGTTGCGGGGTCGCGATCCGCTTGCCCTTGACGTCGTCGAGGGTCTTGATCTTGGCCGGGTTGACCACGAGCTTCACGCCGCCGGAGGCCGAACCGGCGATGATCCGCAGGTTCTTGCCCTTGGACTTGGCGTAGCCGTTGATCGCGGGGGAGGGGCCGATGAACCCGATGTCGATCGAGTCGGCGTTGAGTGCCTCGATCTCGGAGGGGCCGGCGTTGAAGGTCGCGACCTTCAACTGCGTGCCGCCGAGCTCCTTCTGGAGGATGCCCTCCTGGTCGCCCACCAGGGCGGTGGCGTGGGTCAGGTTCGGGAAGTAGCCGATCCGGACCGTGTCGGCGGAGAGCTTCGCGCCCTCGGCGGCCACCTTCTTCTCGTCGGTCGTGGACTCGGAGCCGTAGCCGCACGAAGCGAGCAGAAGGGGAAGCGCCGCGATGACGGCGACGTGACGCAGGGTGGTGAGCGGTCTTGCGGCAGACACGGAGGTGTCCTCCTCGAAGCAGGGTGGGCAGGAAGGCGCGTACGTACGAGTGCGACGGCGAGGCGGGAGCCCGGGGCCCGGGGCCCGGGGCACTGGTCCTCTGGCAGGCGAAATTCCGCGGCGGTTGCGGACTGGGCCTCAGGCGGCGAGACAGATGGCGCTGGAGTGACGGCCGAGGTCGATGTGGCGACGGGAGGTCAGCAGGGGCGGTACGTGGACCACGCGGTCGGACGTTCGCAAGCGCACGTCGTCCACTCCTTCCCGGATCCCTAGTTCTCCTACCTGGTTGATAGGGATCGTGGCAGAAGCCGACGAGCACCCCAAGAGGGATTTCATATGCCGGACGAGTACGTCTCGCTCTACGAGATGGGGAGCGGACGGCCTGCTCGCCGTCTTCTTCCTCGTGGCCCGCGGAGCCGGCTCAGGCGGCCGCCCGCAGCTCCTCCGCCGCGTTCTTGGACAGGCTGACGCGTACGAGCGCGGCGGCCAGTCGGGCCAGTTCCTCCGGCGGGACGTGCCGGGCGAGGCCGGCCGGGGTGCGGGGGAGTCCGAGGTCGGCGGCGGCCGCGAGGGAGCGTTCGTCGAAGTACGGGCGCAGCTCCGGCCACACCGCCTGGACCTCCCGGCAGAAGATGTCCGCGCCCACCGGCCCGATCCTGGGCACTTCCTGGAGCAGCTCGCGCAGCCGGCCCGTGTCGCCCGCCGCCTGCTCCCGAAGCTTGCGCAGGTCGCCGTGGAAGCGGTCCAACAGCAGCTGCGCGCCGTCACCGAGCGCGGTCGCGGTGCTCTCGTCGTACCGGACGTAGTGGGCCCGTCCGAGGGCGTCCACACGCTCCTGCCAGGTGGAGTGGACCAGCGCCTGGGGTGTTCGTAGTCCTGCCGCGAAGAGTTCCCTGGCCGCGGCCGTGGCCGTCTCCGCCTTGATCCGGATCGAGCACAGGACGGTGAGGACGAGAAGTTGGTACAGGGGGGAAGGCTTGTCGTGGAGGGTGATGCCGGCTTCGTCGGCATAGGTCCGTCCGTGCTCGCGCAGCAGCTCTTCGATCATCCGGTCGGTGTCCATCGGACGCTCCTTCGTCACGTCGCTCTCCTTGCCGGGGCTCGCGTCGCGGGGGCTCTCGCGGGCGGGTCATCGCCGGGCGACCTGCCTGAGCGTGCGGCCGCTGCGCGCGGAGCGTGCGCGCCAGGGGTCGGGAGTGCCGTGGGCGGAGGCGCGTCCGTCGGCGTGCTTGACCAGCAGCCACGCCTCGCGTTCCCCGTCACGGCCGGTGCGGATGCGGGTGAGGGCGTAGCCGCCGTGCAGCTTGTGGCCGTCCAGCCAGAACGAGGCGTGGCCGCTCTCCAAGGCGTCGGCGAACGGGATCGGCCGGTCATGGCGGTCGGTGGAGAGGTTGCGAAAGGTGCCCTCGTCCCAGACGATCACGGCCCCCGCGCCGTACTCGCCCGCCTCGATCACTCCCTCGAACTCCCGGTACTCCAGCGGATGGTCCTCGGTCGGCATCGCCAGCCGCTTGTCGTGCGGGTCGGTGGACGGCCCCTTCGGAACCGCCCACGACTTCAGTACGCCGTCCACCTCGAGGCGGAAGTCGAAGTGCAGCGCGGTCGCGTCATGGATCTGGACGACGAAGCAGGGTCGCTCGTCGGACGTATCGGCGGCAGCGCCGGTACGGCCCTTCGGCTCGGCGGTCCTGGAGAAGTCACGGCGACGGTGGTACTCCGCCAGCGACTGCTTCGCTGTCATGACGTGCTCCCGCGGGCCGTGGCGCGGCGCAGGCGGTCCGCCGCCGCGTCGAGCGAGTGCGGCCGGGGCGCGGGGCTCCAGGGGTTCTCCTTGAGGAGCCGGTCCGCGTCGGCGACGGTGAACCGGCGGGCGTCGAGCTCCGGGTCGTCGAGATCGTCCCAGGAGATCGGGGCCGCGACGGGCGCGCCGGGGAGGGCCCGTACCGAGTAGGGCGCGACGGCGGTCTGACCGTAGGCGTTGCGCTGGATGTCGAGGTAGAGGCGCCCCCCGCGCGCCTTCTTGCGCGCCGCCGTCGTGAGCCGGTCCGGGTGTCGGTCGGCGAGGACGGTGGCGACGTCGGCCGCGAAGGCGCGTACGTCGTCGAAGGGCGCGCGCCGGTCCAGCGGCACGAGCACGTGCAGGCCCCGTGAGCCGGTGGTCATCGCCAGGGACGGGAGCCCCAGGTCGTCGAGGAGGCCTCGGAGCCACCGCGCGGCCTCGCGGACGCGGGCGAAACCGCTGTCAGGGCCGTCGTCGGGGCCGTCGTGCGGGGGGTCGAGATCGAAGACAAGCCGGTCCGGATGATCGGGCCGGTCCGCCCGGGAGAGCCATCGGTGCAGGGTGATGCAGCCCTGGTCGGCGAGGAGAACCAGCGTGGCGGTGTCCTCGCACACCACGTAGGTGACCGTGCCGCCCTCCTTGGGCAGTTCGGCGCGGTGCACCCAGTCCGGGAAGTGCTCGGGAATGTCCTTCTGCATGAACCCCGAGTCGCCGATGCCGTCAGGATGGCGCTCCAGCATCAGCGGGTGGCCCCGCAGGTGCGGCAGCATCCGCCGGGCGACGGCGCGGTGGTACGTGGCGAGATCGGCCTTGGTGATGCCCTCCTCGGCGAAGAGCACCTTCTCCGGTCGGCTGACCTCGACGGTGCGACGGCCCGCCCGGATCCTGTGCGCCACGCTCATCCTTGTTGCCTCCTGCCTCCGTACGTGACCGACTCCCCCTCCGGTGAGCGCCTGCCCGTGGCGCCGACCGGTATGCGCAGGGGCGTCACGGCTTCCTTCGCCGGGTGGCGACAGAGTCACGGGGCGTGACCGGCATCAGGGCGTACGGTGGATTCCACGGGCGTGCATACGGGGAACGACGACCGACGGGAGGCCGTCCCCCGACGTACGCCTGCGAGAGAGGGCGTGAGTCCGATATGACGGTCTTCCAACTGATGGGCGTGGCCTTGGTGTCGGACGAGTTCGGCCGGATCGCCGTGCCGCTGAGCTCGGAAGGGCGGGAAGCCGTCGAGCTGCCGGAGGGGGCGGTGATCGGCGTCGCCCTGTCCTTCCTGACCGGCGAGGAGGTCGACGGGCTGACGTTCGTGGAGGAACGGTCACACGAGGGACAGGTGATCGCTACCGCCCGTAACGTCCTCGGCGGGTTCCGGCCCGGGGGACCGTACGAGATCCAGCTGCCCGCCGAGCGGCTGCCCATCGGGCGGGGTTGCGGAACGTACGAGGTGACGGGCCGGTTCCTCGACGCCGAGGGCAGGGAGCTCGCGCGGGAGAGCCACCGCTTCCGCATCGTCCACCGAGGGCCCGCCGACGTCCCCAGCTCGTGGCGCCGGCACCACCGCTCCACGACCGCCACCCCGCCGTCTCCTGGAACCGCCCACCCCGTCTGAGCCCCCACAGGGGCGGTGTCAGCGGGCGGCGCCCGGGTAGGCGCGGGCCGAGAGCCCGCAGACACCAGGGAGGGAACGGCCATGGGTACAGTCACCGGCACACCCTTGGGTACGGCCGAAGGCACAGTCGCAGGCACAGCCACCGGGGCCGCCATGGGTACTCCACCCAACGACCCGGTACCCCCGAGCCCCACTCCGGCGCCGGGCCCAGGCCCTGGCCCGCAGCCCGGCCCGGTGCCAGGCCCCGTCCCCGCGCCCGGTGGGCCCGACCCGACCCCGCCGGCGCCTCCCCAGCCCGGACCCGATCCCGAGCCGCCCCCCGCCCCGCGACCGGACCCCCACCCGCACCCCGGCCCTCTGCCCGGCCCCGTACCGGCTCCGGAACCCGTCATCCGGGCGGAGACTCAGGGGACGTAGGTCTGGAGCGGGCCGCGGCGGCGGATGTCGAGCGTCGCGCAGTGGAACGAGCCGCCGAACGGCGCGTAATGCAGCAGGTTGCAGGGGACGGGCTCGAACCCCCATCGTTCGAGCGCGCGCAGCATGCCGGTGTGGTGCCGCTCCGTGACCACGTGTTTCTCGTCGAGCATGAGGACGTTCATGCTGAGCCACTTGCCGCAGATCGAGGTGAGCTCCAGCAGCCGCTCGTCGAGCGGGTCCGGTTCCGGGGCGACCAGGACCTCCCACGTACGCAGCACGTCAGGCAGGCGGTCGACGTCGACGTACTCGGGGTTGACCAGCACCTTGCCGGGCCCCAGCGGCAGGAACGTCGTGTCGATGTGCATGGGCGTACGGCAGCGGCTCTCGATCTCGTGGATGCGGTAGCCGGACCCGAGGTGGCGGCGGAGCCACTCGATGCCCATGCGGTTCGTGACGTTGCTCCGCGTCACGAAGAGGTCGCGGCCCGCGCGCACGAAATCGGCCGCGTCGAACACCGGCTCGTGGTCGGTGAGGATGTAGCGCATGGGCTCGTCCGGCCGGGGGACCGTGAAGTCCGGGTCGTAGAGCTCGTCGGTGAGCTGCGGTTTCGGCGCGGCCGTCCAGCGGGCGCCGCGGCGGAAGTAGTCCTTGACGAGGCTGCGGTAGGGGTAGGTCTCGAAGTACCGGCACGGCCAGGCCATCGGGGTCTCGATGATCTCGTCGCCGATCACGAGCAGGCTGTCGCGGGGGCAGGTGGTGCCGAAGCCGCGTGAGGACCAGTCGGGGGTGCCGAAGCGGCGCTTGTGGTCGGCCGGGTCCGGGCGTCTGACGGTGATGCCGAGGGAGCGCAGGAGGGCGATGAACTCGTCGAGTTCCTGCTGTGCGGGCTCGATCAGCCTCCGCGGGTACGAACGGCCGGCGGCGAGCCCTTGCAGCCGTGCCGCCCAGGGCGGGATGTTGCAGGTCACGACCGGGTGGCCGGAGGGGATGGTGGCACCTTCGAGGCGTCCCACGACGACTTCCTCCAGCGGGTCCCACTCGTTGTGCGAACTCACGGGTGAGACGGCGGGTTCCGTGGGCGGGGACGGCGCCGCGGACGACGTCGGTGGCGTGGCGGGCGCTGACGGCGCCGTCGGAGCCAGGGGTCGTGTCCGGAAGGCCGGCATGGTCGCCTCCTGCTTCCTGTCCGCCCTCGGTGCTGTGGTCAGAGGGTCGGTGACTGGTCGAGGGTGAAGAGTCCGCCGTCCGGGTCCCGGACGGTCACCTGGTGTTCGGCATGGGGCCAGAGGCTGTCCTCGATGACGGTGCCGCCGTGTTCGACCACAGCGGCTCTCGCGGATTCCAGCGCGGGGACCTTGAAGTGGACGAGCCATCGGGGACGCAGCTGCGGCTTCGCGGCGGCCTGCTCGACCGGGCCGCTGTTCAGCCGGGCGACCGGCTCTCCGCCGTGACGCAGCACGACCTGGTCCTCCTCGTACGAGACCTCGCAGCAGTTCTCGCTCCCCGTCGCCCACTCCAGGACCTCGCCGTAGAAGACGGCGGCGTCGAAGGCGTTCCGGGTCTGCAGCTCCAGCCAGGCCGGTGCCTCGCCGTCGCCCACCCGCCACTCGGAGAGCACGCGGCCCTCCCAGATGCCGAAGGTCGCTCCGTCGAGGTCGGCGGCGAGGGCGGCCCGCCCCCTCGGCGGGTAGGAGACGGGCCCGACACCGACGGTCGCGCCGCGTTCCCGGATCCGCGCGACGGCCGCGTCGGCGTCGGCCACGGCGAAGTACGCGGTCCACGCGACCGGCACGGCCAGCTCACCGGCGAGGGCGCCGATGCCGGCCACGGGTACGCCGTCCAGCTCGGCGACGGAGAACGCCCGCCCGAGACCGCCCCGGCGGAAGGTCCAGCCGAGTACGGCCCCGTAGAACTCCTCGGCGGCGCGCAGGTCGCGGGCCATCAGACTCAGCCAGCAGGGAGCGCCGAGTACGTCGGCGGTCACCTGGACCATCGTGGGTCTCCCTCCAGGTGTCGGACATGGCGTGACGCCGGCACGGGACGTTCTCGCACGCCGCGTCTTCCCTGCTCTCGGCCTGCCATGCACACGCGACGGACCCGGTCGTGCGGGCGGCGGCCTGAGGCCGGGCGGGCGACCTAGGAGTACCGGCCGGCCGCCGTGGCCGAGGAGGTCTACGACCGGGCCGGGGCCGCCTCGTCCGGGCGGCCGTGCCAGTCGAGGCAGACCACCATGGCGTCGTCGTCGGCGTCGATGGGGCCGCGGTGGCCGGAGAGCTCCTGGAGTACGGCGCGGGGTACTTGCGAGGGTGGGAGGAGCCGGGTGCTGGTCATCGCGCGGATCAAGGCTCGCTCGCTGTAGCGCTCGCCGGCCGGGGAGGCCACGTTGTACACGCCGTCACTGAGGAAGAGCAGGCGGTCCCCGGGCTCCACCTGGAAGCGCTGCGCGCTGTACATGGTGTCCTCGAACATGCCGAGAGGGAGCTGTGCTTCGAGGTCGATCGGCTCCGCCCTTCCCTGCCTCAAGCGCCACATCATCGGGGAGCCGGCGTCGATGATCTCGGTCTCTCCGGTGGCGAGGTCGAAGCGCAGGAGCAGTACGGACAGGTGGGCGGCTCCGTGGTAGTGACCGTAGATGGCCTGGTCGGCCAGGTACGCCTGGTCGGAGAGGGACAGGCCGGCGCGACGGGCGTTGCGGAGGGCGTTGACGGCGAGGTTGGTGAGGAGGGTTGCCTCGATACCCTCGCCCATGCCGTTGGTCACCGTGAGGGTGAGGTGGTGGGCCGAGGTCGACCAGTCGAAGTTGTCCCCGTAGATGGCGTAGGCCGGTTCGAGCTGCGCCCCGAGGTCGTACTCGGGCCGGGACAAGGAGCGGCCGGGCAGCAACTGCCATTGCATCTCGGCGGCGAGGGTGAGGCGGTCCGCGCGGCGGGCCTGCAGGTAGAGGTCGGTGTCCCGCTCGGCGACCACGATTGCGTAACCGAGGACTTCCGCGATGTCCTCGAGCTCTCGGGCGGTGGCCGGATCGTAGGCGTCGGCAGGAAGGCTGACGCTGAGGATGCCGATGCGGTCGCCCCGCACGCTGATGGGGAGGTGCGCGGTGAGGGCGCCGGTGCGTCTGTCGGTCTCCACGTACGGTTCCTGCGCGCCGAAGGCCCTGCCGGGCGCACTGGTGTGAACGGGGATCGGCTCGGCGGTGTAGGGCAGGGCGCTGACGGGCTGCAGTATGGTCATCGCGTAGTCGGCCATGAGCAGGTCGACGGATTCGGCGGCGTAGTAAGCGGTGAGTGTCTGCTGGACCGCTTCGAGGAGAGCATGGGGCGCGGCTGCGCGCAGAGCTCGTTCCACGGCCGTGAGTCTTTCCACCGTGCGGTTACCACCTGTTCGGACTATGGGGTGCGGCACCCCGGGCGAGGTGCTCGGGGCGGACGGGCCCGTCCGCAGGTCAACGCGTGTCTGAGCTGAGCAAGACTGTTTCCTGGATCGTCGTTTGTCAAACGGCAAGTGTTGCGGTGTGCCAAATGACAAGCTGACTACGGGCGGTGAGGGAGGGTGGACGGTCCATCACGTCGGTGCCCGTCGGGCGGGACCACCCGGGGGAGCGAAAGGAGCGGCTGTGGCCGAGCCTGTCGTAGCTGACTCCGGCAGGTTTCGTCGAAGCGGTGGCCGCTCGCGACGACGCTCACGTGGCCGACGCCCGGCGAGCCGTCACCTCCGCGCTCGCCCCGGCCCTGGCCCTCGCGTCCGTCGTCGGTGTGCGATCGTGATGCCGTGACCACGCCTCAGAAGACCGAACACCGTCTCCTCTTCGGCTGCATGGGCCTGGGGGGTGGCTGGGACGCGACCTCCCACACCGCCGCCGACATCGACGCGGCGCAGGCCGCCGTCGAGGCGGCCCTCGACAGCGGCATCACCGCCTTCGACCACGCCGACATCTACCGGCGCGGAAAGTCGGAAGCCGTCTTCGGTGAGATCCTTGCCCGTTCGGCCGGACTGCGCGAGCGGATCACCCTCCAGTCCAAGTGCGGCATCCGCCTGGCCGACGGCGACCGGCCAGGCCTGTACGACCTGCGGGGCTCCTCCCTCGTCCGCAGGGTGGAGGAGAGTCTGGAGCGGCTGCGCACCGACAGCCTCGACACCCTCCTTCTGCACCGCCCCGACCCGCTGGCGGACCCCGCGGACATCGCCGACGCCCTGACCACGCTCCACCGGCAGGGCCTCGTCCGCCGTTTCGGCGTCTCGAACATGAACTCCGCGCAGATCGCCCGGCTCCAGGCCCACCTGGACCTGCCGCTCGTCGCCAACCAGCTGGAGATGAGCCTGCACAAGCGCGCCTGGCTGGAGGACGGCGTCCTCGTCAACACCCCCGAGTCCGCCGTCAACGGGTTCCCCGCCGGCACCGTCGAGCACTGCCTGACCCACGGCATCGAGCTTCAGGCGTGGGGCGCGCTCGCCCAGGGGCGCTTCACCGGGGCGCAGGGGACCGAGCAGGAGGCGGCCACGGCCGCGCTCGTGGCCTCGCTCGCCGAGGCGAAGGGCACCACACCGGAGACGATCGTGCTCTGGTGGCTGAGGCGCCACCCCGCCCGCATCACCCCCGTCATCGGCACGTCGAACCCCTCGCGCATCCGCGCGTGCCGGGACGCGGCCATGAGCGAGCCCGACCTGAGCCACGACGAGTGGTACGCCCTGTGGGTCTCCGCCCGAGGCGCCGCGCTTCCCTGACCGGCCGCTTCCCCGACGGGCGGCTTCGCGCCACCGTCTCCCTCCAGTCGATCACGGGAGGGTAGGCTCGTCTTCGTTGCCGCACGGCAACAGTCCTGTGCCGGAGTCGTACGGGGGGCGGTGTCCTTGCGAAGGGCATGATGCTGGGCGCAGCCCCCTCCGCGGGTGCCGGTGAAGCCAACGAGGATGGATCATGTCCGAGACAACGATCGACAACGCCTCCGCGGCACGGCGGTCCGGGCCGGCCGCCGTGGGGGAGCCGGAACTGCGGCAGCTGCTCGCAGGCCTCACCGCGGTGCGGGACGGTGACTTCGGCACGCGACTGCCGGACGACGCCAACGGGTTGCTGGGCGAGATCTCCGCCGTCTTCAACGGCATGGTCGACCAGCTCTCCCTCTTCACCTCCGAAGTGACCCGCGTCTCCCGCGAGGTCGGTACGGAGGGCACCCTGGGCGGGCAGGCGGTGGTGCCCGGCGTCTCGGGCACCTGGGCCGACCTGACCGATTCCGTGAACGCGATGGCCGGCAACCTCACCACGCAGGTCCGTGACATCGCCCACGTCGCCACCGCCGTGGCCAAGGGAGACCTCTCACAGAAGATCGACGTGGACGCGCGCGGCGAGATCCTGGAGCTCAAGAACACCATCAACACGATGGTCGACCAGCTCTCGTCCTTCGCCGACGAGGTCACCAGGATGGCCCGTGACGTCGGTACGGAGGGCATCCTCGGCGGCCAGGCGGACGTCAAGGGAGTCTCCGGCACATGGCGTGACCTGACGGACTCCGTCAACTCCATGGCCGGGAACCTCACCGCCCAGGTCCGCTCCATCGCGCAGGTCGCCACCGCCGTGGCTCAGGGAGACCTCTCCCAGAAGGTGAGCGTGGACGCCCGGGGCGAGATCCGGGAGCTGAAGGAGACCATCAACACGATGGTCGACCAGCTGTCGGCCTTCGCCGACGAGGTCACCCGGGTCGCCCGGGAGGTCGGCACCGAAGGGAACCTCGGCGGTCAGGCCACCGTGCGCGGAGCGTCGGGCACCTGGAAGGACCTCACCGACAACGTCAACGTGATGGCGTCCAACCTCACCGGGCAGGTGCGTTCCATCGCGCAGGTGGCCACCGCCGTGGCCCGGGGCGATCTGTCGCGCAGGATCACCGTGGAGGCCAAGGGCGAGGTCGCCGCGCTCGCCGACACCATCAACACCATGGTGGACACCCTGTCGGCCTTCGCCGACGAGGTGACCCGCGTCGCCCGCGAGGTCGGCACCGAGGGCCGGCTCGGCGGCCAGGCGCGCGTGCCGAACGTGGCCGGTACGTGGAAGGACCTGACGGACAACGTCAACTCCATGGCCAACAACCTCACCGGGCAGGTCCGCAACATCGCCCAGGTGACGACCGCCGTGGCCAAGGGTGACCTGTCCAGGAAGATCGATGTCGACGCCCGGGGCGAGATCCTGGAGCTGAAGACGACCATCAACACGATGGTCGACCAGCTGTCCTCGTTCGCCGCCGAGGTCACCCGCGTGGCCCGGGAGGTCGGCAGCGAGGGCCGGCTCGGCGGTCAGGCGGAGGTCGAAGGCGTCTCCGGGACCTGGAAGCGGCTCACGGAGAACGTCAACGAGCTTGCGGGGAACCTCACCCAGCAGGTCCGCGCCATCGCCGAGGTCGCCAGCGCGGTCGCGGAGGGCGACCTGACCCGCTCCATCACCGTCGACGCCTCCGGTGAGGTCGCCGAACTCAAGGACAACATCAACTCGATGGTCGGTTCGCTCCGTGAGACCACGCGGGCCAACCAGGAGCAGGACTGGCTGAAGTCCAGCCTCGCCCGGATCTCCGCGCTGATGCAGGGCCACCGGGACCTGGCCGTCGTCGCCGAACTCGTCATGGACGAGCTCACGCCCCTCGTACGCGCCCAGTACGGCGCCTTCTACCTGGCGGAGGAGGGCTCCGACGGCCTCGAACTGGGGCTCGTCGGCTCCTACGGCCGCCCCGCCGGCAGCTCGGAGGCCCGCCGGTTCCGCCTGGGCGAGTCCCTCGTGGGACAGGCCGCCCGAAGCCGCCGCGTCATCGCCACCGACGACGTACCCGGTGACTACGTGTCCATCTCCTCCGGACTCGGTCAGACCACGCGCGGCAGTCTGATCGTGCTGCCCATCGTCGTCGAGGACCAGGTACTCGGCGCGATCGAGCTCCTGTCCTTCACGCCGTTCACCTCCGTGCACCGGGACTTCCTTGCGCAGCTCATGGAGACGCTGGGCGTCAACGTCAGCACCATCGTCGCCAACGCCCGGACCGACGAGTTGCTGGGCGAGTCGCAGCGGCTGGCCGACGAGCTTCGTGTGCGCTCCGAGGAGCTGCAGGTGCAGCAGGACGAACTCCAGCGCTCCAACGCCGAACTGGAGGACAAAGCGGCCCTGTTGGCGGCGCAGAACCGCGACATCGAGGCGAAGAACCTGGAGATCGAGCAGGCCCGGCAGGAGCTGGAGGACCGTGCCCAGCAGCTGTCCCTCGCGTCGAAGTACAAGTCGGAGTTCCTGGCCAACATGAGTCACGAACTGCGCACGCCGCTCAACAGCCTGCTGATCCTGGCCCAGTTGCTCGCCCAGAACCCGACCCGGAACCTCACCGCGAAGCAGGTCGAGTACGCGGGCATCATCCACTCGGCCGGTTCCGACCTGCTCCAGCTGATCAACGACATCCTCGACCTGTCGAAGGTGGAGGCCGGGAAGATGGACCTGAACCCGGAGCGCGTCGCGTTGCGTCAGCTCCTCGACTACGTCGAAGCGACGTTCCAGCCGCTCACCTCGCAGAAGAACCTCGAATTCACCATCTCCACCGCGCCCGGTGTGCCGGTCGACCTGGTCACCGACGACACCCGGCTGCGGCAGGTCCTGCGCAACCTCCTCTCCAACGCCGTCAAGTTCACCGAACGCGGCAGCGTGGAGCTCAGCATCGAGCCGGCCGCCGACGACGAACTGCCCGACACGGTGCACCGCGGCGGCGCCGTCGTGGCCTTCCGGGTCAAGGACACCGGCATCGGCATCGCCCCGCAGCACCTGGAGGCCATCTTCGGTGCCTTCCAGCAGGCGGACGGGACGACCAACCGCAAGTACGGCGGTACAGGCCTGGGCCTGTCCATCAGCCGTGAGATCGCCTACCTCCTGGGTGGCGCGCTGACGGCCGACAGCGAGCCGGACAAGGGCAGCACCTTCACCCTCTACCTGCCCGTCGCGCGGCCGGACTTCCAGCCGCAGACCGCGGTCGAGGCCAGGGCCACCGCCCAGGGAGAACCAGGGGAGAAGACCGAGAGCGCCGGCCCCTCGCGTCCGGCCCTGCCGGCCGCCCCGCAGGCCCGTCAGCCCAGGCGCCTGCTGGTGATGGAGGAGCGCTCCGGCGGACTGCTCTCGCTGGTCGCGGAGAACGCCGTGGCGGAACTGACCGAGAGCAGGGACCTCACGGACCGGACGGGCATCGAGGTGATCGCGGCCGTGGGACCGCAGGAGGCCGCGACGGCCCTGGCCACCCAGCCGTTCCACTGCGTCGTGCTCGAACTCGACATGGCCGACAACGAGGCCCTGAACTTCCTCGACGCGATGGACGGAGACGCCGCGCTGCGGACCGTCCCCGTCCTGGCCCACAACAACCGCAGGCTCGCCGCCGAACGCGAACGCACCCTGCAGGCGCGAGCCCGGCAGCGACCCCTGGAGCTGCTGTCCAGCCTCGACGAACTCCGTGAACGGATCGCCCTGCACCTGCTCGCCGACCAGCCGGGCGACGTCGTGCCGCTCCTCCGCGGAGAGCAGCGCCAGCCGGCCCCGCACACCGTCGACGCCGCCCTGCACGGCCGTACGGTGCTCGTCGTCGACGACGACGCCCGCAACCTCTATGCCCTCAGCGGCATCCTGGAGCTCCACGGCATCGAGGTCCTGCACGCCGAGGACGGCCGCAAGGGCATCGAAGTCCTCACCGCGCACCCGGAGATCGACCTGATCCTGATGGACGTCATGATGCCGGAGATGGACGGCTACACCGCCACAGCCGCCATCCGGCAGATGCCCGCCCACGCCGGACTGCCGATCGTCGCGGTGACGGCGAAGGCCATGCCGGGAGACCGCGAGAAGAGTCTGGCCTCGGGCGCCAGCGACTACGTCACCAAGCCCGTCGACGCCGACGACCTCATCTCCTGCATCCGCCGCTGGCTCCATGACGCCTAGGTCGAGTCCGGCGGACCCTGTCCGCACACCCCCGGCCCTGCCGCGGGCCGTGGCGGACCCGTCCCCCAACGCTTCCGTACCCGCCTCTCACCTGCTGGTATCCGTTTCCCGGCCCCAGGCCGTCCCTTCCGAGGAGCCCACACCATGACTGCTCCCCCCGACCGCGGCGGAGACGCCGTCGGAGGTCCCGGCGCGGGGACGGACACGGTTCCGGTGCCCCGGAGCGCGACGGGCGACGCCCCGTACGGCGATGTCTCCGGGACCGCCACGCCCTTCGCCGACCACGCAGGCGAGAACCTCCCGTCCGCGGACGACGCGAGCCTCGGCCGGCTGGCCGCGATGGTGGAACGGCTCCGCGCGGAGGTACGGGCCGCCCACGCCGCGGCCGACGGACGCGCCCTCATCGAAGTCGCCAAGGGCATCATGGTCGAACGGCTGAAGTGCGGCCCGGCGCAGGCGGCCCGGCAGCTCGACGAACTCGGCGCCCAGACGGGGCTCTCGCCGCTGGAGTTGGCCGCCGACATCATCAACCAGGCGGCCCACGACCAGGTCGCCGAGGTCACGGACGACTTCGTCCGGCGCGCCATGGGCGAGCCGGACACGGACCACGGCGACGAGCCGTCGGTCGGCGTGCGGCTGCGCACGGCCGAGAGCGGCGCGCTGAACGCCGGCGACACCCAGGCGGTGGCCGAGTCCCTCCTGGCACACGCCCTCGCGCCGCTGGGGGCAACGGCCGTCGCCGTCTGGACCGCGGGCTCCGACGCCTCGCTCACCCTGCGCGGCCACGCGGGCTTCGGCACCGACGAGCCCGTGCGCTGGCGCTACGTACCGCCGGGCGTGGCCACCGTCGCGCGGCAGGCGCTCACCGAGCGCCGCACCGTGTGGTTCTCCTCGCTCGGGGCCACCGGAATCCCTTCCATCGGACACGCCCGGAATCCCGACGGCGGCCGAGTGGCGGTGCCCGCCGGAACCGGCGGGCGGATCCACGGCGTCCTGGAGATCTGCTGGCCCCAGCCGCTGGACCCCCAACCCCAGGTGGTGGAGCGCCAGATCGAGGCCCTCGCGGAACTGTGCGCCCACACCATCGACCACCTCGCCGCCGACCCGACGCCGACACCGCCGCTGGAGCCGCCGGGCGTCGCCGAACTCGTGGACCTCTCCGACGGGCTCTACGACCCCGCCCTCGTCCTCACCCCCGACGTCGACGGGGACGGCCGGCTCCGCGACTTCCGTATCCGTCACGCCAACGACCGCTTCCAGGACCCGGCGGGGCGGCCCCGCAGCGCCGTCGACGGCTCCCTGCTCCTGGAGGCGTACCCCACGGCGGCCGCCGACGGCGAACTCTTCGACCGGATCGAGCGCGTCTACGCCACCGGCGAGCCCTACCGGGCCCACCGCGCGCCGCTGACCGCGCTCGTGGACCAGGTGGCGCTCGCGTCCACCGCCGACCTCAGCATCAGTCGGCACGGCGGCGGGGTCCTGCTCATCTGGCGCATCGAGGACGAGGCCGCCCGACTGGCGAACCTGCTGCAGCACGCTCAGCGCCTCGGCCGCATCGGCGGCTTCGAGGAGAACGTCCTGACGGGCGAGATCACCTGGAACGGCCAGCTCTTCGACCTGTACGGCCGACAGCCCACCGACGCCCCGGTGTCCCTGCGGGACCTGGCCGCCCACGCCCACCCGGACGACGCGGTCGCCATCGGCCGCTTCCTGCAGGCCGTGCTGGGCCACCGGAGGGCGACCTCGACCGCCTTCCGTCTGCTGCGCCCGAACGGCGTGACCCGGCACATGCGGGTGATCGCCGAACCCGTCCTCGGGGCCGACGGCCGTCTCCTGGCCGTCCGTGGCGCCTACCAGGACATCTCCTCGCAGCACTGGACGGAGGTCGCCCTGGCCGCCACGCGCGACCAACTCGCCGTCACCGAACAGGAGTCGGCGGAACGCAACCGCCTGACCCTCCAGCTCCAGCACGCCATCATGCCCCCCACGAACGGCCCGCTCGACGCGCCGGGGCTGCAGGTCGCGGTGCGCTACCGGCCCGCCGAGACGGAGTCCCTGGTCGGGGGCGACTGGTACGACGCCGTCGTGCTGCCGTCCAAGAAGGTACTGCTCTGCGTCGGGGACGTCGCGGGCCACGGGATAGACGCCGCCACCGGAATGGTCGTCCTGCGCAACGCCATGCGCGGACTCGCCGTCACCGGAGCGGGCCCCGCGCAACTGCTCTCCTGGCTGAACATCGTGGCGTACCACCTCACCGAGCGCGTCACCGCCACCGCGGTCTGCGGCATCTTCGACCCGGAGAGCCGCACCCTGCGCTGGGCCCGGGCCGGGCACCTGCCCCCGGTGCTCGTGCGCGGCACGGAGGCCACCACGCTGCCGATGCTCGGCGGGCTGCTGCTCGGGGCCCTCGCCGAGGCCGAGTACGAGGAGGCGGAGGTCCAGCTCGAACAGCAGGACACGGTCCTGATGTACACCGACGGTCTGGTCGAGCGGCGGGACACCGCCGTCCACGACTCCCTGGCCCAGTTCCTCACCACGGCCCAGCTTCCCGCCGCCACCCTCGAAAGCCGGCTCGACACCCTGCTGACGCAGAGCAAGTCCGACACGGACGACGACACCTGCCTGATCGGCGTACGGGTCGGCTGATCATGCCCCGAACCGTACGGAACACCTTCCCCCCACCCCGAAATGAGGCCCTCATGCCCGAGTCGAACCCGAACCTGGACGTCGAGGTGGAGATCCGCGACGACGCCACGGCGGTGCTGTCCGTGGGCGGCGAGCTCGACATGGAGACCGCCACGATGCTCCACCACCACCTGGCCAACCAGTTCCTGCACGGCCGCCGCCACCTCGTCCTGGACCTCTCGGGCCTGTCCTTCATGGACTCGTCCGGTCTGAACGTCCTGATCCGGGCGGCACGTGACGCCCGCGAGGCCCAGGGGGACCTCCATCTCGTGGCCCCGACCCCGGCCGTACGGCGCATCCTGGAGATCACCGGCCTGACGGTGATGACGCCCCTGCACGCGAACGTGGCGGAGGCCCTGACGGCCGCCGGCCAGGCCGGCTAGTGCCGGCACGCGAAGCGGGTGGCGCGTGACCGGACGGCGGTCGCGGCGCGCGGCGGTCAGGCGGACCGGGCGTTCCCCAGCGGGGTGACGCGGTGCGGCGTGGGGTTCTGCTTCTCCAACGCGTCCTGGAAACCGGTCAGCCCGCGCAGCAGCGCCTTCCGGGTCGTCGGCGTCATGGCGGCGACGACGGCCAGCAGGGCCTTCTCGCGCTTGTCCCGCAGCTCCCGTAGATACGCCTTGCCCCGGACGGTCAGGTGCAGCTCGAGCTCGCGGCGGCTCACCGGGCTGGGCAGGCGCTGGACGAACCCCAGCGCCTCCAGCCGGTCGCACATCCGGCTCACCGACGGCGGAGCCGAGCCGAGCACCTCGCCCAGGGTGCGGAGGTTGATCCCCTCCTCGCGGTCCAGGCTGTAGAGCACGCGCAGCTGAGAGGCCGACACGGGCGCAGGCGACACCATGTCCCGGCCGCGCTCCCACATCACCTCCAGGAGCTCGATGAGCTCCCGAGCTGCCTCCGTCGTCTCTCGCGGCTCCCGCTCGGACAGGTCGGGGTCCGTCTCCATGGCTACTGACCCTCCTCAGGTGTCCGGGGCCGCGGGCTTCGGTCTCGCGACGCGCCGGTCATCTACATCTCTCCAGAAGGCGGTACGGATTCGGTGGAACGGCGCTCGACAGTGGGACGGCAACCATATCTTTCCGGTAGACAGGGCCCCACGGGGACCGCATTCCTCTCCATGGGGAGAGGACCGTACGATGCGGCGGACGGATGGGGTGCACGAGGAGGGGTAGGACACCTGTGCGCAACCGCGCCCCAACCGGCCGCGTCCCCTCTTCTCGAGAGGCCGCGCCCATGATTCTCGGGGATGGGCGGTATGAGAAGGGCGTACAGGGGAAACGGGACGAACAGGGCGTCCAGCAGGGCGTGGAGAACGGCCGGCCCGCGAGAGAGGGAGAAGGATGGGCGAGGTGATCGCCGGGAGAAGCCCGGTGTGTCGACCGTCACTGTCCGCGAGCGCGGTCTACGACAGCGCCGACACGGGGGAGAGCGTGATCGCCTCGGCGCGCGACTTCACCGCCGACTTCCTGACCGCCGCACCGGCCGTCGGCGGCGCGGTGGTCTCCCAGGAGCGCGTCGACATGGCGCGCCTGGTGGTCAGTGAACTGGTGACCAACGCGGTACGGCACGCGCCGGGCCCCTGCAGAGTGCTGCTCGAACTGTTCGAAGGCGTGTTGGACATCTCGGTGTTCGACCGGCTCGACGCCTCGCCCGTGCCCCGGCCCCACGATCCCGAGCGCATCGGACAGCACGGTGTCGAGATCGTCATGGCTGTCTGCGAGAGCGTGAGCGTGGAACCGAGGCGGTCGGGCAAGCGCGTCCGCGCCCGCCTCGCCCTCTCCTGACGCCAATATTTCCGAGGTGGATTTCCTGACATGCCTCGCGGAACTCGGGGTAAGCGAGTCCCGCACGGGGGTAACAGCACCAGCACCCGACGGACGAGAGAAGGTCATCAGAGTGCCGACTGAGGTGACGACGAAGACGAGGACCGACGTCGAGACGGGCGAGGCGGAGGCCCTTCCCGTCCTTGAGTCTCCCCGCAAGGTCGCTCCGAAGGACGCGCGTCAGCTGTCGAAGGTGTTCTTCGACAAACTGGCGGTACTGGAGGAGGGGACCCATGAGTACCAGTACGCACGTAACACCCTGATCGAGATGAACATGTCACTCGTGCGCTACGCGGCCGGGCGGTTCCGGGCGCGCGGCGACGAGATGGAAGACATCGTGCAGGTCGGCACCATCGGGCTGATCAAGGCCATCGACCGCTTCGACCTTTCCCGGCAGGTGGAGTTCACCAGCTTCGCCGTCCCCTACATCGTCGGCGAGATCAAGCGCTTCTTCCGTGACACCTCCTGGGCCGTCCACGTACCGCGCCGTCTGCAGGAGGCCAGGGTCGAGCTGGCCAAGGCAACCGAGGAACTGAGCACCCGCCTCGGCCGCGCGCCGAGCGTCGCGGAGCTGGCGACCCTGATGAACCTCTCGGAGGACGAGGTCATCGAGGCGCGGATCGCGTCCAACGGGTACAACTCCACGTCGCTCGACGCCGCCGTCGGATCGGACGGTGAGGACAACGACGCCGCTCTCGCCGACTTCATCGGAGTGGAGGACCCGGCGCTCGAGCTCTTCGAGGACTTCCATACGCTCGCCCCGCTGCTCGACGAACTCGACGACCGCAGCCGCCTGATCCTGCATCTGCGCTTCGTCGAGGAGCGGACGCAGTCGGAGATCGGCAAGGAGCTCGGAATCTCGCAGATGCACGTCTCGCGCCTGCTCTCCCGCAACCTGGAACGGCTGCGCAAGGGCATGCTCGACCAGGCCTAGGACAGCACCCGGGCCGCACGGAACGGCCGCACCAACCCCCTTCTGGTGCGGCCGTTCCG
>NZ_JBSGWV010000071.1:0-26761 GCF_053609105.1 Streptomyces sp. NPDC054975 | reverse complement strand
GTTGACGACAACCGGCCGGGCGCCCCTGGTGTGTGCGGTCCGGCAGATCAGACCTTGGAGCGCGACGCCTTGTACTGCTGGGCGGTGAGCTCGGCGACCTGGTCGAGGGTCGGCGACTGGCCGAGCATGGCACCGGCCGTGTCCATGACGCTGACCACGCCGTACGTGCTGTAGTCGGCCCAGATGCAGGTGGGGATCTTGAACTCCTTGGGCCCCTTCTCGACCGAGCCGTCACCGTTCGGGTTCGAGAACTTGAGGTACTGGCACTTCATCAGCGCGCCCTCGAAGCCGGAGGGAGTCTTCTCCTCGGGGGATCCGACGGGCTCGAGCTTGAGGCCGTCCTCGTCGAGCGCCGTGCCCTCCTTCTTCGAGTAGTTGGCGAAGCCGCCGTCGATCGCCTTCTCCGGGTCGGCGATCTCACCCCATGTCCCGTTCAGGTTCATGCTCTTGGACTTCAGCGGGTCGGAGGAGTCCCCGGCGCTGTAGTCGGCGCGGACCATCTGAGGGTTCGTGACCCCCATGGCGGTCGCGTTCGCCTTCTGCTTGTCGGTCATCGGGAGGGGCTTGGCGCTGCCCTTCATCTTGTACTCGCCGACCGAGGCGGCCGGCGTCACCTTGTAGCCCTTGGTGTCGCTGGCCACAGCACCGTTCCCGCCGCCCTGGGTGAAGAACCACACGCCACCGGCGATCAGTGCGAGCGCGACCACCGAGGCGCCGACGATCAGGCCGGTCTTGGACTTCTTCGGGGCCGGCGGGGGCGGCGGGTAGCCGCCGGGGCCCTGGGGGGCGCCGTACTGGGGCTGCTGCTGCGGGTAGCCGTACGGAGGCTGCTGAGGCGGTACGCCCTGGGGCGCCTGCTGGGGGTAGCCGTAACCGGGCTGCGGCGCCTGCGGCTGCTGGCCGTAAGGGCCCGGCTGCTGACCGTACGGACCGGGCTGGCCGTACGGCCCGGGCTGCTGAGGCTGACCGCCGTACGGGCCCGGCTGGTTGTAGCTCATGAACAGGTTCCCCTCACAGGATGTTTATGCGTAGCGAACATCCTGTCGGAAGCCGTGCCCCGCTTGGGCGGCGGGGGGCACACCGTTACGGAACTATCGGGTTTCGGTACAGCCCTGTGGCACCCCTAAACTGACCCCGTGACCGAGAACACTCAGCAGCAGCCAGCAGCCAACCCCGAACTGCCGACCCAGTACGCGCCGGCCGAAGTAGAGGGGAAGCTGTACGAGCGCTGGGTAGAGCGCGGTTACTTCGAGGCGGACGCGAAGAGCGAGAAGCCGCCGTTCACCATCGTCATCCCGCCGCCGAACGTCACCGGATCCCTGCACCTGGGCCACGCCTTCGAGCACACGCTGATCGACGCCCTCACCCGCCGCAAGCGGATGCAGGGCTACGAGACGCTGTGGCAGCCCGGCATGGACCACGCCGGCATCGCCACCCAGAACGTCGTCGAGCGCGAGCTCGCCAAGGAGGGCAAGTCCCGCCACGACCTGGGGCGTGAGGCGTTCGTCGAGCGCGTCTGGCAGTGGAAGGCCGAGTCCGGCGGTCAGATCAGCGGACAGATGCGTCGCCTCGGTGACGGCGTCGACTGGTCCCGTGAGCGCTTCACCATGGACGAGGGCCTGTCCCAGGCCGTCCAGACCATCTTCAAGAAGCTCTACGACGACGAGCTGATCTACCGCGCCGAGCGCATCATCAACTGGTGCCCGCGCTGTCTGACGGCCATCTCCGACATCGAGGTCGAGTACCAGGACGACGACGGCGAGCTCGTCTCCATCCGGTACGGCGACGGGGACGCGTCCATCGTCGTCGCCACCACCCGCGCCGAGACGATGCTCGGTGACACGGCCGTCGCCGTCCACCCGGACGACGAGCGGTACAAGCACCTGGTCGGCACCGAGATCGAGCTGCCGCTGACCGGCCGCCGCATCCCGGTCGTCGCCGACGAGCACGTCGACCCCGAGTTCGGCACCGGCGCCGTCAAGGTGACGCCGGCGCACGACCCGAACGACTTCGAGATCGGCCAGCGCCACGACCTGCCGAACCTCGCCGTCATGGACGAGCGCGCGGTCATCACCGCCCACGGCCCCTTCCAGGGCCTGGACCGCCTTGAGGCCCGTTCCGCCATCGTCGCCGCGCTGCGCGCCGAGGGCCGGATCGTCGCCGAGAAGCGCCCGTACGTCCACTCCGTCGGCCACTGCTCGCGCTGCAAGACCACCATCGAGCCGCGCCTGTCGATGCAGTGGTGGGTCAAGGTCGGCCCGCTGGCCAAGGCCGCCGGTGACGCCGTCCGCGACGGCAAGGTCAAGATCCATCCGCAGGAGATGGAGAAGCGGTACTTCGACTGGGTCGACAACCTCCACGACTGGTGCATCTCGCGGCAGCTCTGGTGGGGCCACCGCATCCCGGTCTGGTACGGCCCCAACGGTGAGATCGTCTGCGTCGGACCGGACGAGCAGCCGCCGACGGGCGAGGGCTGGCACCAGGACACGGACGTCCTCGACACCTGGTTCTCCTCCGGCCTGTGGCCGTTCTCCACCATGGGCTGGCCGGAGCAGACCGAGAGCCTCGCGAAGTTCTATCCGAACTCCGTCCTGGTCACCGGCTACGACATCCTCTTCTTCTGGGTCGCCCGGATGATGATGTTCGGCCTGTACGCGATGGACGGCACCCCGCCGTTCCACACCATCGCCCTGCACGGCATGGTCCGCGACCAGTTCGGCAAGAAGATGTCGAAGTCCTTCGGCAACGCGGTCAACCCGCTGGACTGGATGGACACGTACGGCTCCGACGCCGTCCGCTTCACCCTCGCGCGCGGCGCCAACCCGGGCGTCGACGTCCCGATCGGTGAGGACTGGGTCCAGGCCTCCCGTAACTTCGCCAACAAGATCTGGAACGCCACCCGCTTCGCGCTGATGAACGGTGCGACGGTCGAGGGCCCCCTCCCGGACCCGTCCGAGATGACGGCGACGGACCGCTGGATCCTCTCCCGTCTCAACAAGACGGTCGCCGAGGTGGACGCGCTCTACGACGACTACCAGTTCTCGAAGCTGTCGGAGGCGCTGTACCACTTCGCGTGGGACGAGGTCTTCGACTGGTACGTCGAGCTGTCGAAGACGACGTTCTTCGCCGGTGGCGAGCAGGCGAAGGTCTCCGGCCGGGTTCTCGGCGAGGTTCTGGACGTCATGCTGCGGCTGCTGCACCCGGTCGTCCCGTTCGTCACCGAGACGCTCTGGACCACGCTCACCGGCAAGGAGTCCGTCGTCATCGCGGACTGGCCCGCCGACTCCGGCTTCCGTGACGAGGCCGCCGAGAAGGAGATCGAGCTGGTCCAGCGGGTCGTCACCGAGGTCCGTCGGTTCCGTTCGGACCAGGGCCTGCAGCCCGGCCAGAAGGTCCCGGCCCGCCTGGACCTCGCCGGCACCGCGCTCGCCCCGCACGAGGCGGCCATCCGTCAGCTGCTGCGCCTCCAGCCGGAGGGCGAGGGCTTCGCCGCCACCGCCTCCCTGCCGGTCGCCGGCGCCACCGTCGCGCTCGACCTGTCCGGCACGATCGACGTGGCGGCCGAGCGCAAGCGGCTCGCGAAGGACCTGGCCGCCGCCGAGAAGGAGAAGGCGCAGGCGAACGGGAAGCTCGGCAACGAGGCGTTCCTCGCGAAGGCGCCGGACAACGTCGTGGAGAAGATCCGCACCCGGCTCGCCAAGGCGGACGAGGACATCGCCCGCATCCAGGCGCAGCTGGAGCGGCTGCCGCAGGCGTAGCAAGCATCAGCGGAGGTGAGAGGGTCCGAGGCCGAGAGGCTCCGGGCCCTTCGCCGTTTCCTGGCCCGGTCCGGACTGTTTGTCCGGAGTGCCTGACATCACACCACTTGTGACCAAAGTCCGCCCGGCCAGGCCGAAGGACCTTGGATGATGGAAGGCATGTCCCGACTGCCCACCTTCCCCGCGCTGCGCGCCCGCGTGGACCGGTGGGCGGGTTCGCCGCGCGCCCTGGACGTCGTCACGGCGGTGAGCGCCTTCGCGCTGATGTCCCTGGACGTGCCGGGCCTGGCCCGTGCGGACAACTCCCTGACCGGCGCCACCGCCTCCCTGGTCCTGGCGGCCGGGGCGGCGACGCTCGTCCTGCGGCGACGGCTCCCCTGGGTGCCGTACCTGGTCGCGCTCTCCCTGATGGGCTGGCTGCACGAGCTGACGATGATTCAGTTCGCGCTGTACTCGCTCGGCCGGTTCCGGGGGCGCAGGGTCGCGGTCGTCGCGACGGTGCTCTACGTGGCCGTGGCCTACGCCCTCCACCTGACGCCCGGCTGGCCCGCCCGGCACGGCGAGACGGTCAGCGAGTTCCTCAGCCTCGTCGTGCCCATCGGCGTGCTCGCGGCCGGTGTCGGCATCGCCGCGTACCGCCAGGACCTCGTGCGCGCCCTGGAGTCCCAGCGCGCGGAGGCGGCGGCCCGGCAGGCGGTCCAGGAGGAGCGGATCTCGGTCGGGCGGGACGTCCACGACCTCGTGGGGCGCGAGCTGACCGTGCTCGCCGTACGGGCCGAGGTGCTCTCCGTACGGGCGCGGGGCGCGACGTACCAGAAGGACTTCGAGGAGCTCGCGGACACCGCGCGGCGGGCCCACCACATGCTGAACGAGACGATCGTGCGGCGGGCCGACGGCGGCGCGGCGACGCCCGGTCTCGCGGGGCTGGCCGCGCTCGCGGAGGAGAGCGGGCGGATGGGCAGCCCGGTCGACCTCTCGGTCGCCGGCGAGGCCGAGGCGCTCTCCCCGCTGCGCCAGGCGGCCGTCCACCGCGTCGTCCAGGAGTGTCTGACGAACGCGGCCAAGCACGCGCCAGGGCTGTCGGTGACCGTGTCGATCTCGGTGACCGGCCGCGACCTGCGCGTCGACGTCCGCAACCCGCTCCCCGCGACCCCGCCCGACCGCGCCCCGGTATCGACGGGCACGGGCCTGTTCTCCATGCGGGAGCGGGTCACCAGCATGGGCGGCAGCCTGTCGGCCGGCCCGGACGGCGGTACGTACACGGTGACGGCCCTCCTCCCGACGGGCTTCGACGACCCGACGGGCTTCGACGACCCGACCGGCTTCGACGCCCCTCGGCCCGCGTAGCCCCCCTCGGCCCGCCCGGCCCGTCCAGCTCTCTCAGGCCGCCCGGCCCCTGAGCCTCCCTGGCCCTCACCGCCCACTCTGCGCCCGTCCCCGGACCCTTTCGGTGAGCGGTGGGCCGAAAGTCCCGAAAGGGGTGGGTCCATGGTCCTGTCGGTGCCCCTCCGTAGACTGGGGCCCGTGAGTGAGCCCCGCGACCATTCCGGCGAGTCCGACCCGTTCGACGACATCGTCGCCTCCGAGACCGACAGAGACCCCGACCTGGCGGTGATCGAGGCCGGCAGCCGTACGCTGCGCGCGCAGTCCGGTCCGCCCCAGGGCGACCCCGTGCCCGCCCGGCCCGCCGACCCGGAGGTGGACAAGGCGCTCCGTGAGGTCGAGACCGAGCTGTCGACCCGCTGGGGCGAGACCAAGCTGGACCCCTCGGTGGCGCGCATCGCGACGCTCATGGACGTCCTCGGCGAGCCCCAGCGCGCGTACCCCTCCATCCACATCACCGGGACGAACGGCAAGACGTCCACGGCCCGGATGATCGAGGCGCTGCTCGCCGCGTTCGACCTGCGCACCGGGCGGTACACCTCGCCGCACGTGCAGACGATCACCGAGCGGATCAGCCTGGACGGCGCGCCGATCTCCGCCGAGCGGTTCATCGAGACCTACCAGGACATCAAGCCGTACGTGGAGCTGGTCGACGCCCGCGAGGAGTACCGGCTCTCCTTCTTCGAGGTCCTCACCGCCATGGCGTACGCGGCCTTCGCCGACGCGCCGGTGGACGTGGCGGTCGTCGAGGTCGGCATGGGTGGCACCTGGGACGCGACGAACGTGATCGACGCCCAGGTCGCCGTCGTCACCCCGATCGACCTGGACCACACCGACCGGCTCGGCGACACGCCCGGTGCGATCGCGGTCGAGAAGGCCGGGATCATCAAGCAGGGCGCGACGGTCGTCCTCGCCCAGCAGCCGGTGGACGCGGCGCAGGTCATGCTGAAGAAGGCCGTCGAGGTCGACGCGACGGTGGCCCGCGAGGGCATGGAGTTCGGCATCGTCTCCCGCGAGGTCGCCGTCGGCGGCCAGCTGCTCACCCTGCGCGGGCTCGGCGGTGAGTACGAAGAGGTCTTCCTGCCGCTGCACGGCGCGCACCAGGCGCACAACGCGGCGGTCGCCCTCGCGGCGGTCGAGGCCTTCTTCGGGATCGGCGCGGAGCACGCGCGCACCCTGGACGTCGACACCATCCGGCGGGCCTTCGCCTCGGTGGCCTCCCCGGGTCGCCTGGAGGTCGTCCGCAAGTCCCCGACGGTCATCCTGGACGCCGCGCACAACCCGCACGGCGCGCGGGCCACGGCCGAGGGCATCAGCGAGTCGTTCGGCTTCTCCCGGCTCGTCGGTGTCGTCTCCACCAGCGCCGACAAGGACGCCAAGGGCCTGCTCGAAGCGTTCGAGCCGATCTTCGCCGAGGTCGTGGTCACGGCGAACTCCAACCCGCGCGCCACGGACGTCGACGCGCTCGCGGCGATCGCCGTGGAGGTCTTCGGCGAGGACCGGGTGGTCGTCGAGCCGCGTCTGGACGACGCGATCGAGACCGCCATCACCCTCGCGGAGGAAGAGGGCGAGTACAGCGGCGCGGGCGTGCTCGTGACCGGTTCGATCTTCACGGTCGGCGACGCCCGGCTGCTGCTGGGAAGGCGCTGAATCCGATGCGTACGCTCTGTGCCTCGACGCTGATCGGCGAGTTCTTCGTGATCGGCTTCGCCGGGCTCGTCGCCATGAAGGACGACAGCCTGTCGATGTCCACGGTCTGGTGGGTCTGCGGCGTCGCGATGCTGCTGTCGGTGCTGCTCTGCGGGATGATCACCCGGCCGGGCGGCGTCCAGCTCGGCTGGGCGCTGCAGATCGCCCTGATCGCGAGCGGTTTCGTCGTCCCGGTGATGTTCTTCCTCGGCGCGGCCTTCGCCGGCCTGTGGTGGGCCTCGTGCCACTACGGCGCGAAGATCGACGCGGTGAAGGCGCGCTGGGCCGCCCAGGCGGAGGCGCAGCCGGAGCCGGAGGCGGGCTGAGGCGCCCCGGGGGGCCCGACCGGCGCCCGACCGGAGCCCGGTCGGGAAGCCCGACTGGGGAGGGCTTGACGCTGCGTAATCGGCGGCGGTTCCGGCCCTGTAGCCTCTGAGTCCCGCACACCGGATTTGAAGGAGTCCCCACCGTGAGCCAGCGCACGCTCGTCCTGCTCAAGCCCGACGCCGTCCGCCGTGGCCTGATCGGCGAGATCATCGGTCGCATCGAGCGGAAGGCCGGCTGGACCATCTCCGCGCTCGAACTGCGCGAGCTGAGCCAGGAGACGCTGGAGCAGCACTACGGCGAGCACAAGGGCAAGCCCTTCTACGAGCCGCTGATGGGCTTCATGCAGTCCGGCCCCGTCGTCGCCCTGGTCGTCGAGGGCGAGCGCGTCATCGAGGGCCTGCGGACCCTCGCCGGCCCGACCGACCCGATCGCCGCCGCCCCCGGCTCCATCCGTGGCGACTTCGGCACCATCGTCCGCGAGAACCTGATCCACGCCTCGGACTCCGAGGAGTCCGCCATTCGGGAAATGAAGATTTTCTTCCCCGGCCTGGCGTGAGCCAGGGCTGAACGGGTCTGTCCTCAACCACCCTTTCTGACCCGATGTCAGCCATCCTCCGCAACGAACCTGGGGCGACCGAAGGAATTTCGGTCGCCCCCGGGCATATGAACGCGCCGAGCGGGAACGCATCGCACCGTCCTGTCGTCACCTGTACAGAGGTGGACCACCGCGCGGTATCCGTGTGGGCGGCACTACGATGGAAAACTCCACGCCGTAGCACCTGAACACCCACCACCTCGCCTACCTGAGAAGCCGTCAACGCTCCGATTGGGAAGGCCCGACGCATCCTCATGGGAAACAAGGGGAACTCAATGTCGTTCATCGGCCGTGACATGGCTGTCGACCTCGGGACCGCCAACACGCTGGTGTACGTCAGGGGTCGAGGCATCGTTCTGAACGAGCCGTCCGTCGTCGCGATCAACACCAACACCGGCGGCATCCTGGCGGTCGGCGCCGAGGCGAAGAAGATGATCGGCCGGACACCCGGCAACATCGTCGCCGTCCGGCCACTGAAGGACGGTGTCATCGCCGACTTCGAGATCACGGAGCGGATGCTCCGCTACTTCATCCTCAAGATCCACAAGCGCCGCTACCTGGCCCGTCCCCGGGTCGTCGTCTGCGTGCCCTCCGGCATCACCGGAGTGGAGCGCCGCGCGGTCATCGAGGCCTCGACCCAGGCCGGCGCCCGCCAGGTACACATCATCGAGGAGCCCATGGCCGCGGCCATCGGCTCGGGTCTGCCGGTCCACGAGGCCACGGGCAACATGGTCGTCGACATCGGCGGCGGCACCACCGAGGTCGCCGTCATCTCGCTCGGCGGAATCGTCACGGCACAGTCCATCCGGGTGGCCGGCGACGAGCTCGACAACGCGATCATCCAGCACATCAAGAAGGAGTACTCGCTCCTCCTCGGTGAGCGCACCGCCGAGCAGATCAAGATCACCATCGGCTCGGCCTACGACCTCGACAAGGACGAGCACACCGAGATCCGCGGCCGTGACCTCGTCTCGGGTCTGCCCAAGACCGTGGTCATCTCGGCCGCCGAGGTCCGCAAGGCCATCGAGGAGCCGGTCAACGCCATCGTCGACGCCGTGAAGACGACGCTCGACAAGTGCCCGCCCGAGCTCTCCGGTGACGTGATGGACCGCGGCATCGTTCTCACGGGTGGGGGCGCTCTCCTGCGCGGCCTGGACGAGCGGCTGCGCCGCGAGACCGGGATGCCGATCCACATCGCCGAGGACCCGCTGGACTCGGTGGCGCTCGGATCGGGCAAGTGCGTGGAGGAGTTCGAAGCCCTCCAGCAGGTCCTGGACGCCCAGCCCCGCCGATAACAAGTGCGCAGCTTTTGGCTCGCGATCGGCTGTACGGGTGGCAAGAACCCCCGTACAGCCGATCGTTGATATAACGACACAAACCGCACCGAACCCCAGAGGAAAGGCACGGCCGCCGCACGTGAGGGACACACGAGAGAGCCGGCTGCTCCTGGTGCTGCTGATCGCCATCGCGTTCGCGCTGATCACGGTGGACATCCGCGGCGGCGAGGAGTCACCGGTCGACGGCGCCCGGCAGGCAGCCGCCGCGGTCTTCGGACCGGTCGAGAACGGCGTCGCGGCGGCGGTCGATCCCATCGGCAACGCCATAGGGGCCGTACGCGACTCCGGCGAGCGGCACGACCGCCTCGCGGCCCTGGAGCGCGAGAACGCCGCCCTCAAGGCCAAGCTCGGCAGCGACGACCGCAACCGCAGCCGCCTCCGCGAGCTCGACACCCTGCTCAAGACCGCCGGCGCAGGGCAGTACGGCATCAAGGGCGCGGAGGTCATCGCCATAGGAGCGGCCCAGGGCTTCTCCTGGACCGTCACCATCGACGCGGGCGCCAACGACGGCATCGCGCGGGACATGACCGTCCTGAACGGCTCCGGTCTCGTCGGCCGCGTCACCACCGTCGGGCCGTCCACCGCGACCGTGCTCCTCGCCAGCGACCCCGACTTCACCGTCGGCACCCGCATGGAGAAGTCGGACGAACTCGGCTTCGCCACCGGCCAGGGCAACGGACCGCTCCTCGTCCAGCTCCTCAACGGCAAGGCGAAGGTGAAGAACGGCGACCGGCTCGTCACCTTCGGCTCGCAGGCCGACAAGCCCTTCGTTCCCGGCGTCCCGGTCGGCGAGATCGTCCGCATCGACCCGCTGGGCGGCGGCCTCACGCGCAACGTCTACGTCCGCCCGTACGTCAGCTTCTCCAAGCTCGACATCGTCGGCGTCGTCGTCCAGGCCCCGCGCACCAACCCCCGCGACATGGTCCTGCCGCCCAAGCCGAAGCCCGCGCCGACCGTCACCGTCACGGTCACGCCTCCGCCGCCGGCGGACGGCGAGCAGCCGCAGGGCCAGGTACAAGGGGAGCAGCAGGGCCAGGCGCAGGGGGAGCTGCCGGGGCAGCAGCCGGGCCGGCCGCAGACCGGACAAGAGCCGCAGCAGGGGCAGAAGCCCGAGAACGAGCAGGGGGACTGAGTCATGAAGTTCAACCGGATCCTGCTCTCCACCGCGCTCGTCGTCGTCGCCCTGGTCATCCAGGTCTCCGTCCTCGCGCGCCTCCAGCTTCCCGGCGCCGTACCCGACCTCGTCCTGCTGACCGTCCTCGGCCTCGCCCTCGTGTACGGCCCCCTCAGCGGCTCCCTCATCGGCTTCGGGGCCGGCCTCCTCGCCGACCTCGCCCCGCCCGCCGACCACGCCGCCGGGCGCTACGCCCTGGTCCTCTGCGTCATCGGCTACCTCGCCGGTCTCGCCCGCCCGGACAACGGCAGGCTCAAGTCCGCCAGCGGCCCGATGGCCGTCGTCGTCGCCGCGTCGATCGGCTCCACCCTGCTGTACGCGGGGGTCGGCGCCCTCGTCGGCGACACCGCCGCCCGCCATGTCGGCCTGGGCTTCCTGCTGTTCACCGCGGCCGTCTACGACCTCCTGCTCGCGCCCTTCACCGTGCCCCTGATCATGGCGCTGGCCCGGCGCGCGGAGAACGACCCGCTCGCGGCCGACACCTCCGGCGGAACGGACGTCGCCTCCGGCTGGCTCAGCTCGGGCACCGGCCTGCAGATCGGCACCCAGCGCGGCGGCCTGCGGGTCAAGGCCGCCCGTTCGAGAGCGTCACGCGCCGGACGCATCAAGGGAGTCAAGCGACTGTGACCGAGGGGGCAACGGCAGCATGAGCAACATCCCGGAGACGGGGCGGACCCCCAGGGTCCAGACCCGGCTGATCATCATCCAGATCCTTGTCTTCTCCCTCCTCCTCACCCTCGGCGGGCGCCTCTGGTACCTCCAGATCCGCAACGGCAAGGAGTACACCGAGGAGGCGAAGAGCAACCACGTCCAGCGGGTCGTCCAGCCCGCCGTCCGCGGCTCCATCCTCGACGCGCGGGGCGTCCCGCTCGCCGACAACGAGACCCGGCTCGTGGTCTCCGCCTCCCGCACGGACCTGATGAAGATGAAGGACGACGGCAAGGCCGTCCTCACCCGCCTCGCGGGCGTCCTGGGCATGAAGCCCAAGGACGTCATGGACAAGGTCCGGCTCTGCGACTCCCAGACCCCGAAGCCCTGCTGGAACGGTTCCCCCTACCAGCCGATCCCGATCACCGACGAGGCCACCACGCAGCAGGCGCTGCGGATCCGGGAGAGCACCGAGGACTTCCCCGGCATCACCGCCGAACTCACCGCCGTACGCCGCTACACGGCGCCCGGCAAGGCCCGTACCGCGCAGGTGCTCGGCTACCTCTCGCCGGTCACCGACGAGGAGATCCAGAAGGCGAAGGACACCGACTCGCCGCACCTTCGCTCCGACCAGGTCGGCCGCTCCGGGCTCGAACGCACCTACGACAAGGAGCTGCGCGGCAAGGCGGGCGTCACGTCCTACGAGGTCGACAAGGTCGGCCGGGTCATGGGCCAGACCGAGGCCGAGCCGGGCATCCCCGGCTCCACCCTCGTCACCAGCATCGACGCCCGGGTCCAGTCCGTCGCCGAGTACGAGCTCCACCAGGCGATGAAGACCGTCCGCGGCGAGACGGACAAGATCACCGGCCGGAGGTACGAGGCGGACGCCGGTGCCGTCGTCGTCATGGAGTCCAAGACCGGCCGGGTCGTCGCGATGGCGTCCCAGCCCGACTACGACCCCAACGCCTGGGTCGGCGGCATCTCCGGCAAGGACTACGCGCAGCTCACCAGCAAGGACTCCAACTACCCGCTGCTCAACCGGGCCATCCAGGGCCAGGCACCCGCCGGCTCCGTCTTCAAGGTGGTGTCGGCCAGCGCCGCCGTGCGCGGCGGCCACGACTTCAACGACAAGTACCTCTGCAGCAGCTCCTACAGCATGGGCAACCGGAGCTTCGCGAACTTCGAGTCCCAGGGCCACGGCCCCATCACCCTCGGCGACGCACTCAAGTTCTCCTGCAACACCGTCTTCTACCGCCTCGGCCACCAGGAGTGGTCGCGTGACGGCGGCCTCAAGCCGAAGAAGGACGCCAAGGACTGGTTCTACCGGACCGCCCGCGACTTCGGATTCGGCTCCGAGACCGGCATCGACGTCCCCAACGAGGTCAAGGGCCGCATCCCCGACCGCCAGTGGAAGCAGAGCTTCTGGGAGGCCAACAAGGACTCCTGGTGCAAGCAGGGCAAGAAGGGCGGCACGTACGTCGAGCAGATCGCCTACGAGAGCTGCCTCGAAGGCAACCAGCTGAAGGCCTACGACAGCATCAACTTCGCCATCGGCCAGGGCGACGTGCTCATCACCCCCATCCAGCTCGCCACCGCCTACGCCGCCATCAGCAACGGCGGCACCCTCAACAACCCCACCATCGGCAAGGCCGTGATCAGCCCCGACGGCAAGAGCATCAAGGAGATCAAGCCCCAGGCCCACGGCAGGCTGCCGGTCGACGCCCAGACGATCCGGGACCTCGACAAGGGGCTGCGCTCGGTCGTCGAGCCCGGTGGAACCGCCGCCTGGCGGTTCGGCGGCTGGCCGCAGGACAAGATCCCGATGCGGGCCAAGACGGGTACCGCCCAGGTCTACGGCAAGCAGACCACCTCCTGGTTCGCCACGTACACCGACGAGTTCACCATCGTCATGACGATCTCCCAGGGTGGTACGGGCTCCGGCGCCTCCGGCCCGGCCGTGCGCAACATCTACGACGCCCTCTACGGCCTCGACGACGCCGGCAACCAGGACCTCAAGCGCGCCCTGCTGCCCAAGCCGCAGTCGACGCTGCCGAAGGTCCAGCCCGACGGCACCATCGACGCCCCGGACGTCAAGGCGTACGACCCGAAGTCGCAGCTGGTCGACCCGTCGAAGGACAAGCAGGGTCAGCAGCCGCTCGCGGGCCCGCCCGCCTGGCAGAGGGACTGAACCGATGACCGCACCTCACGGCTTCTCCGTCTCCCGGTACGCCCCCGAGCGCGGCCCACTCGCGAAGCTCACCGCCCGCGACTCGGTGGTGCGCCGGCTCGACTGGCCGATCCTGCTCTCCTCGCTCGCCCTGTCCTTCGTCGGCGCGCTGCTCGTCTGGTCCGCCACCCGCAACCGCACCGAGCTGAACGCCGGTGATCCGTACGCGTTCCTCTTCCGGCACTCGCTCAACACCGGCATCGGGGTCGCCCTGATGATCGGTACGGTCTGGCTCGGCCACCGCACGCTGCGCGGCGCGGTGCCGGTCCTCTACGGCATCTCGATCCTGCTGATCCTCGCCGTCCTCACGCCGCTCGGCGCCACCATCAACGGCGCGCACGCCTGGCTCGTGATCGGCGGCCTCTCGCTCCAGCCCAGCGAGTTCGTGAAGATCACGATCATCCTGGGCATGGCCGTGCTGCTCGCGGCCAAGGTCGACGCCGGTGACCTGGTGCACCCCGACCACCGGACCGTCGCCAAGTCGTTGCTCCTCGCCGCGCTGCCGATGGCCATCGTCATGCTGATGCCGGACCTCGGCTCGGTGATGGTCATGGCCGTCATCGTGCTCGGTGTGCTGCTCGCCTCCGGAGCCTCCAACCGCTGGGTCCTCGGCCTCATCGGCACCGGAGTCGCCGGCGCCGTCCTGGTCGCCGCGCTCGGGCTGCTCGACGAGTACCAGATCAACCGCTTCGCCGCCTTCGCCAACCCCGAGCTCGACCCGGCGGGCGTCGGCTACAACACCAACCAGGCGCGTATCGCGATCGGCTCCGGAGGCCTGTACGGCGCGGGGCTCTTCAACGGCCACCAGACCAGCGGCCAGTTCGTGCCCGAACAGCAGACCGACTTCATCTTCAGCGTCGCGGGCGAGGAGCTCGGCTTCCTCGGCGGCGGGCTGATCATCGTGCTGCTCGGCGTGATCCTCTGGCGTGCCTGCCGGATCGCCCGCGAGACCACCGAGCTCTACGGCACGATCGTCGCGGCCGGCATCATCGCCTGGTTCGCCTTCCAGTCCTTCGAGAACATCGGCATGGCGCTCGGCATCATGCCGGTGGCGGGCCTGCCGCTGCCGTTCGTCTCGTACGGCGGTTCGTCGATGTTCGCGGTGTGGGTGGCGATCGGACTCCTCCAGTCCATCAGGGTGCAGCGGCCGATGACGGCCTGAGGCGCGACCGAGGCGGACTCCCCTTCCGTTCGCTTCCCGTCTAGATTCGATTCATGGCGGAGACCAAGCGCGAGATCGAGCGGAAGTACGAAGCCACGACCCGGACGGAGTTGCCGGACCTGACGCGGGCGGACGGCGTCGCCTCGGTGGAGGACAGAGGCGTCGCCGAACTGGACGCGGTCTACTACGACACACCGGCCCTGCGGCTGGCCGCGGACTCGGTGACCCTGCGCCGCCGCACGGGCGGCGGGGACGAGGGCTGGCACCTCAAGTTCCCGGTGGCGGTGGGCGTACGGGACGAGATCAGGGCCCCGCTCTCGAAGACCCTCCCGACGTCCCTGGCGGCCCTGATCCGCTCCCGGACCCGCGACGAGTCCGTCGTCCCCGTCGTCCGCCTCCGCTCCTCCCGCGCCGTCCGGCACCTGGTGGACGAGCAGGGCGCTCTGCTGGCGGAGGTCTCCGTGGACACCGTCCACGCCGAACGCCTCCCCAAGGGGCCGGAGACCTCCTGGACGGAGATCGAGGTCGAGGTCGCCGACGAGGCGGACCCCGAGATCCTCGACGCGGTCGAAAAGCGCCTGAAGAAGGCGGGCATCCGCCTGTCGACGGCCTCGTCGAAGGTGGCGAGGGCCTTGGAGGAGACGGGGGACCCGGCCGCCGGGGCGGCCGACGGGGCACCGGGGGAGGGCACCGCCGGTGGACGCGTCCTCGCGTACGTACGGAAGCAGATCGAGGCGATCGTCGCCCTCGACCCCGCCGTCCGGCGCGAGCTGCCCGACTCCGTGCACCAGATGCGCGTCGCCTGCCGGCGCCTGCGCAGCGCCTTCAAGAGCTACCGCAAGGTCCTCGACCGCACCGTCACCGACCCGCTCGGCGCCGAGCTCAAGTGGCTCGCCGGTGAACTCGGGCACGCCCGCGACCAGGAGGTCCTCCACGCACGCCTGCTCGCCCGCGTCGACGCGATCCCCGACACCCTCCTCCTCGGCCCCGTCCGGAGCCGCCTGCGGATCTGGGACACGGCCAGGGCCGAGGACGCCCGCCGCAGGGCGCTCGCCGCCCTCGACTCCGACCGCCACCTCGCCCTCCTCGACGCCCTTGAGGTGCTGCTCGCCGACCCGCCGCTCCGCAAGGCCGCCCACGGCGCCCCGGAGACCGTCCTCGCCCGCGCCGTCCTCAAGGACTACGACCGCCTCGCCACCCGCGTCGACCACGCCCTCGCCCTGCGCCCCGGGCACGACCGCGACGTCGCCATGCACGAGGCCCGCAAGGCCGCCAAGCGCGCGCGCTACGCCGCCGAGGCCGCCAGGCCGAGCCTCGGCAAGCCCGCCAAGCGCTTCGGCAAGAAGGTGAAGGCCGTCCAGTCGCTCCTCGGCGACCACCAGGACAGCGTCGTCGCCCGCGAGGCCCTGCGGGACCTCGGCATCCAGGCCCACGCGGCCGGGGAGTCCGCCTTCACCTGGGGACTTCTCCACGGCCAGGAGGAGGCGGCGGGCGCGGACCGCGAGCGCGAGTTCCCCGAGGCCTGGGCCAAGGCGGCGGACCCGGAATTGAGGGCGCCGTTGACGTCGTGAGCACCGGGTACGCTTGAGAGTCGCCCCCTGCCAGCTCACGAAGGTTCGAGATGTCTGCTGCCGAGTCTGTCTTCCCGCAGCTCGAAGCCCTGCTCCCGCACGTGCAGAAGCCGATCCAGTACGTCGGTGGAGAGCTGAACTCCACGGTCAAGCCGTGGGAGTCCGCCGACGTCCGCTGGGCGCTGATGTACCCGGACGCCTACGAGGTCGGTCTGCCCAACCAGGGCGTCATGATCCTCTACGAGGTACTGAACGAGCGCGAGGGCGTCCTGGCCGAGCGCACGTACAGCGTGTGGCCGGACCTCGAAGAGCTCATGCGGGAGCACGGCGTCCCGCAGTTCACCGTCGACAGCCACCGCCCGGTCGGCGCGTTCGATGTCTTCGGCCTGAGCTTCTCCACCGAGCTGGGCTACACCAACATGCTCACGGCCCTGGACCTCGCGGGCATCCCGCTGGAGTCCAAGGACCGCACCGTCGACCACCCGATCGTGCTCGCCGGCGGCCACGCCGCCTTCAACCCCGAGCCGATCGCGGACTTCATCGACGCGGCGATCATCGGCGACGGCGAGCAGGCCGTCCTCGACATGACCGAGATCATCCGCCGGTGGAAGGCCGAGGGTCGCCCCGGCGGCCGCGAGGAGGTCCTCCTCCGCCTGGCCAAGACCGGCTCGGTCTACATCCCGGGCTTCTACGACGTCGAGTACCTGCCCGACGGCCGGATCGCCCGCGTGGTCCCGAACCGCTCGGGTGTCCCGTGGCGCGTCTCGAAGCACACGGTCATGGACCTCGACGAGTGGCCGTACCCCAAGCAGCCGCTGGTCCCGCTCGCCGAGACGGTCCACGAGCGGATGTCCGTCGAGATCTTCCGCGGCTGCACCCGCGGCTGCCGTTTCTGCCAGGCCGGCATGATCACGCGCCCCGTGCGGGAGCGAAGCATCACCGGCATCGGCGAGATGGTCGAGAAGGGTCTCAAGGCGACGGGCTTCGAGGAGGTCGGCCTCCTCTCGCTCTCCTCCGCGGACCACTCCGAGATCGGTGACATCGCGAAGGGCCTTGCCGACCGCTACACGGACGACAAGATCGGCCTGTCGCTGCCGTCGACCCGCGTGGACGCCTTCAACGTCGACCTCGCCAACGAGCTGACCCGCAACGGCCGCCGTTCCGGCCTCACCTTCGCCCCCGAGGGCGGCTCCGAGCGCATGCGCAAGGTCATCAACAAGATGGTCTCGGAGGAGGACCTGATCCGTACGGTCGCGACGGCCTACGGCAACGGCTGGCGCCAGGTGAAGCTGTACTTCATGTGCGGCCTGCCCACCGAGACCGACGAGGACGTCCTCCAGATCGGTGACATGGCGGTCAACGTCATCGCCAAGGGCCGCGAGGTCTCCGGACAGAACGACATCCGCTGCACGGTCTCCATCGGCGGCTTCGTCCCCAAGCCGCACACGCCGTTCCAGTGGGCGCCACAGCTTTCGGCGGAGGAGACGGACGCGCGCCTGGAGAAGCTCCGGGACAAGATCCGCGGCGACAAGAAGTACGGCCGCTCGATCGGCTTCCGCTACCACGACGGCAAGCCCGGCATCGTCGAGGGCCTGCTCTCGCGCGGCGACCGCCGGATCGGCGCCGTCATCCGCGCGGTGTACGAGGACGGTGGCCGCTTCGACGGCTGGCGTGAGCACTTCTCGTACGACCGCTGGATGAGCTGCGCGGACAAGACGCTGCCGGCCATGGGCGTCGACGTCGACTGGTACACCACGCGCGAGCGCACCTACGAGGAGGTCCTGCCCTGGGACCACCTGGACTCCGGCCTGGACAAGGACTGGCTTTGGGAGGACTGGCAGGACGCCCTGGACGAGACCGAGGTCGAGGACTGCCGCTGGACGCCGTGCTTCGACTGTGGCGTCTGCCCGCAGATGGACACGCACATCCAGATCGGCCCCACGGGCAAGAAGCTGCTGCCGCTGACGGTCGTCAAGTAGCCGCATAACACTCCGGCGACGGCCCGGCGCGAGGGGAAACCCTCCGCCGGGCCGTCGCGTCATTCCCGGCATGAGCATGGAGAAAGCGGGGCCCCGGCCGGAGCCGGAGGGCTGCCTGACGGCGGCGATCAGGATCCCGGTCAGGATCGTGGTCCTGGTGATCGTCGTCCCCGTCCGGATGGTCTGGGACGTCCTGGTGGTCAGCGCCCGCGCCCTCGACCGGACGGTCCTGCGCCCCACGGGCCGCGCACTGGCCTGGCTGGCCAGGGCCCTCCTCGTCCACCCGTGGGTCTGGCTGTGGCGCCATGCGGTGTCGCCGGCCCTCCACCACGGCCTCGCGGTCCCGTCCATCTGGCTCTACCACCACGTCCTCACCCCCTTGGGCCACGGGCTGGTCGTGGCCGCGCGCTGGGTGGGGATGGCGGTGTTCGTGTGGCCGTGGGTGGGGCTGTGGCGGTACGTGGTCGTGCCGGCCGCGCGGTACGGGATCGGTGTTCCCGCCGTCTGGGTGTACCGGTGGCTCCTCACCCCGCTCGGCGCGGGCGTCGCCCTCCTCCTCGTCGGGCTGTGGCGGTACGGCGTCGTCCCGGTGGCCCGGTACGGGATCGCGATGCCGGCCGTATGGCTGTACCGCCAGGTACTCACGCCCCTCGGCCACGGTGTGGTCTGGGCGTTCAGCGGGCTCTGGCGAGGTCTGGTGTGGTCGGTCACCGGGCTCTGGCGGGGGCTGGTGTGGTCGGCCCGCGGGGTGTGGTGGGTGCTTCGGGGGATCGGGACGGCGGTGTTCGTGTGGCCGTGGGTCGGGCTGTGGCGATACGTCGTCGTGCCCGGTGTTCGGTACGGCGTCGTCCTGCCCCTCGGATGGGTGTGGCGGCGCGTCCTCGTGCCCGTCGGACGCGAGATCCTCGACGCGCTCCGGGTCTGCTGGCGCGTCGCCGGGTACATCTCGCGGGCCGTCGGGCGCGCCCTCAAGTGGATCGCCTGGAACCTGGTCGGCAGGCCCACCGTATGGGCGTACCGGAGCGTCTGCGTCCCCGTCGGCCACTGGGTCCGCGACCAGGTCTGGGCGCCGGCCCGGAAAGCGGCCGTCGGAGCCCGCCGGGTCGCACGGGAGGCCCTCGCCTCGGCGCGCGCGACCGTGCGGCAGGCCCGCCGCGACGCGTGGCGCGCGCTCGTCGGCGCACCCCGGACGACGGAGCCTGGGGAACCGGTGGTGGCCTCTACGCGTACTCTGGGTAGTACAACAACCGCCTCCGACGCGGCGCCCACACCCGAGATCTCCCTGCGAAAGCGGGGGTGAGCCGGGCGGGCCCCCCAGAGGCCACCTGTCTGTTCGAGGGCGGCGCGGCACCCGTGCCCGCCCCGCACCGAGGAGAAGAACCACTGGGCAAGCGACAGCCCGAAGGCCCGCCGCCCGCACCGGCGGTGCAGCGCATCCGACTGCGCTACACCAAGCGCGGCCGCCTCCGGTTCACCAGCCACCGTGACTTCCAGCGCGCCTTCGAGCGCGCGCTGCGCCGCGCCGAGGTGCCCATGGCGTACTCGGCCGGCTTCACCCCGCACCCCAAGGTGTCGTACGCCAACGCCGCCCCCACGGGTACGGGCTCCGAGGCCGAGTACCTGGAGATCGCCCTCACCGAGACACGGGACCCGGAGACTCTGCGGGTCCTGCTCGACGAGTCGCTCCCCGCCGGCCTCGACATCACCGACGCCGTCGAGGCCCGTACCTCGGGACTCGCCGACCGGCTCACCGCCTCCGTGTGGGAGCTCCGGCTCGACGGCGTCACCCCCGAGGACGCGGAGAAGGCCGTCGAGGCCTTCCTCGCGGCCGAGACCGTGGAAGTACAGCGCAAGACGAAGAACGGCATCCGTACCTTCGACGCCCGCTCCGCCGTCGCCGACCTCGTCGCGGACCGTCCACAGGCACGTCCCCCGGCTGATAGGCCCCTGGACAATGCCTGTGCGATACTGCGGCTGGTTGTTCGGCACGTGACACCTGCCGTGCGACCCGACGACGTCCTGTCCGGTCTCCGAGCTGTGGCCGACCTGGCGCCGCCGGTCCCCGCAGCGGTGACCAGGCTGGCGCAGGGGCTCTTCGACGAGGAGTCCGGCACGGTGACCGACCCGCTCGCGCCCGACCGCGAGACAGTCACGGCCGCTCCACCCACGGCCGCCGCGACCGCCTCAGCGACGGCGCCGGGTACCGGTTCCGCGTAGGGAGCGGTCGTCGTAGCGCCGCCCTGGCACTCGGGAGCCACCTGGGTCGGGCAGCGCACTGACCAGGAGACTTTCGCCAGGCCGTACGCACAACGCGTACGGAACCGGCGAGCCAGACATCAGCTCCCGTGCGGCGCCCGCGCCCCGGACGGCGGCACCGCGCATCGTGCGCGATCGTGCCGCCGGACCGGACCAAGGCGCGGCGCCCGGGGGCGTGACGGGAGAACCGCCCGCATGCTCGAGCAGCACGAAGAAAGCACCGAGAACAACAACGCACCTGGTGACAAGCTGCCGCCGCGCCGCAGGCGCCGCGCCGCTTCCCGCCCCGCCGGTCCGCCGGTCGCGGCGGAGGTCACCGACACCGTGGCCGAGGTCGTCGTGGAGGCGCCCGCCACCACCCCGGCCGCCGCGCCGGAGCCCGCGGAGGAGCCTGCCGCTCCCGCTCGCCCGCGTCGCCGCGCCACCCGTAAGGCCACCGCGCCCGAGCCGGTGGCGGAGACGGTCGAGGCCGCCGCGGTGGAGGAGGCTCCCGCCGAGGAGCCCGCCGCCCCTGCCCGTACGCGTCGCCGTGCCACCCGTAAGGCCACGACGCCCGAGCCGGTCGTCGAGACCGCCGAGGCGCCCGCGGTCGTCGAGACCGCCGCCGTGGTCGAGGAGGCCCCCGCCGAGGAGCCCGCCGCCCCGGCGCGCACCCGTCGCCGTGCCACCCGCAAGGCCACCTCCCCCGAGCCGGTCGCCGCAGCCGAGCCGGTCGCCGCGCCCGAGCCGGTCGTCGAGACCGCCGCCGTGGCGGAGCAGGCTCCCGCCGAGGAGTCCGCCGCCCCGGCGCGCACCCGTCGCCGTGCCACCCGTAAGGCCACCTCGCCCGAGGCCACCCCCGCCGGCGGCGAGAGCTTGCCGCGCGAGACCGTCGAGCAGATCACCGCCGAAGAGGCCGAGCCGGAGGTCGTCGCCGCCGAGAAGGCCGCCACCCGGGGCCGTACCCGCCGCCGCGCCACCTCCCCGCAGTTCACCTCCGAGCCCTCCGGTGCGAGCACCGGCTCCACTGGAGCGGCTGAAGCCGCGCGCATTTCTGCCCGCGAGGCGGAGGAGGAGCCCCGCGGCCGCCGTGCCGCGCGCCCCGCCGTCGCCGTCTTCCAGGCCCCGGTCTTCACCGAGCCGATGTTCCAGACCCCGGAGACCGCTGCCGCCGCCGCTGCCGCCGGCGTCGTGGAGCCGGAGGAGGAAGAGGAGGAGACGGTCGAGGCCGAGGAGACCGTCGCCGCCGTCGAGACCGTCGAGCGTCCCGAGCCCGCCGGCCGCCGTCGCCGCCGCCGTCGTGGCGAGCCCGCCCCCGAGCCCGTGGCCGTCGAGCCGGTGCCCGCCACCGTCGCAGACGAGCCCGAGGTCGAGGCCGAGGAGCCCGAGGCGGAGGCCGAGGAGGCCGACGAGTACGGCGACCGCCCGTCCCGTCGCCGCCGCCGTGGTGGCCGTCGCCGTCGCCGCGGTGAGCTCGCCGAGGCCGAGGAGGCCGAGGAGAGCGACGAGGCGGAGGAGGCCCGTGCCGAGGACGAGGAGTCCGAGGAGGAGGCCGAGTCCGACGAGTACGAGGGCGGCCCGTCCGGCGGCAGCAGCAGCTCCCGCCGCCGTCGCCGCCGTCGCCGCCGCAGCGGTGACGCCGGAGGCGAGACCGAGGCGGGCGAGGAGGACGGCGTCCGTACGGTCGTCAAGGTCCGCGAGCCCCGCCCGGCCCGCGAGAAGGCCGAGCCGTCCGACGAGGTCCAGTCCATCAAGGGCTCGACCCGCCTGGAGGCGAAGAAGCAGCGCCGTCGCGAGGGCCGCGAGCAGGGCCGCCGCCGCGTCCCGATCATCACCGAGGCCGAGTTCCTGGCCCGCCGTGAGGCCGTCGAGCGCGTCATGGTCGTCCGCCAGAACGGCGAGCGCACCCAGATCGGCGTGATGGAAGACAACGTGCTCGTCGAGCACTACGTCAACAAGGAGCAGGCCACCTCGTACGTCGGCAACGTCTACCTGGGCAAGGTCCAGAACGTGCTGCCGTCCATGGAGGCCGCCTTCGTCGACATCGGCAAGGGCCGCAACGCCGTCCTGTACGCCGGTGAGGTCAACTTCGAGGCGCTCGGCATGGCCAACGGGCCGCGCCGCATCGAGACCGCCCTCAAGTCCGGCCAGTCGGTCCTCGTCCAGGTGACGAAGGACCCGATCGGTCACAAGGGCGCCCGTCTGACCAGCCAGGTCTCCCTGCCGGGCCGTTACCTCGTGTACGTCCCCGAGGGCTCGATGACCGGCATCAGCCGCAAGCTCCCGGACACCGAGCGCGCGCGCCTGAAGACCATCCTCAAGAAGATCGTCCCCGAGGACGCGGGCGTCATCGTGCGCACCGCCGCCGAGGGCGCGAGCGAGGACGAGCTGCGCCGTGACGTCGAGCGGCTCCAGGCGCAGTGGGAGGACATCCAGAAGAAGGCGAAGAGCGGCAACGCCCCGACCCTTCTCTACGGCGAGCCGGACATGACCGTCCGTGTCGTCCGCGACATCTTCAACGAGGACTTCTCGAAGGTCATCGTCAGCGGCGACGACGCCTGGGAGACCATCCACGGGTACGTGAACCACGTCGCCCCGGACCTCACCGACCGCCTGTCCAAGTGGACGAGCGAGGTTGACGTCTTCGCGACGTACCGGATCGACGAGCAGCTGATGAAGGCGCTGGACCGCAAGGTCTGGCTGCCGAGCGGTGGCTCGCTGGTGATCGACAAGACCGAGGCGATGATCGTCGTCGACGTCAACACCGGCAAGTTCACCGGTCAGGGCGGCAACCTCGAAGAGACCGTGACGAGGAACAACCTCGAGGCGGCCGAGGAGATCGTCCGCCAGCTGCGCCTGCGCGACCTGGGCGGCATCGTCGTCATCGACTTCATCGACATGGTCCTGGAGTCCAACCGCGACCTGGTGCTGCGCCGCCTCCTGGAGTGCCTGGGCCGGGACCGGACCAAGCACCAGGTGGCCGAGGTCACCTCGCTCGGCCTGGTCCAGATGACCCGTAAGCGGGTCGGGCAGGGCCTCCTGGAGTCCTTCTCCGAGACCTGCGTCCACTGCAACGGCCGTGGCGTCATCGTGCACATGGAGCAGCCGACCGCCCCCGGCGGCGGCGGTGGCGGCAAGCGCGCGAAGAAGCGTCGTGGCGGTGCCGAGCACCCCGAGCACGAGCATGTCGAGGCCGTGGACACGGAGGCCGAGACGGTCGAGACCGAGGCCGAGGTGGCCGCGGAGATCGCCGCGCCGGTCGCCGTGGAGGAGCCCTTCCGCGTCGACGAGGAGCTGTACAGCAGCGCCGCCGAGGCCGAGGCCGCCGCCACGCGTGGTCGTGGTCGCCGTCGGGCGACCCGCAAGGTCTCCGCGCCGGCCGGTCCGCCGGCTGCCTCGACGCCCGCTCCGGTGGTCGTGGAGGAGCCCGAGGCCGTGGTCGAGCCGGAGCCCGTCGTTCAGGCCCCGGTGGTCGAGGAGGCCGCCCCGGCTCCCCGTGCCCGCCGCCGTGCCACCCGTAAGGCGACGGCCCCGGCCGGTTCGCCGGAGACGGTGATCGAGACCGTCGTCGAGCCGGTGGTCGCCCCCGAGCCGGTCGTGGAGACCGCGCCCGAGCCCGAGCCGGCCCCCGCGCCGGCCGTCGAGGAGGCCCCCGTGGCCGCCCCGCCGAGGGCCCGTCGCCGGGTCGTCCGCAAGGTGACCGCCCCCGCCGGTTCCCCGTCGGGCGCCGAGGAGGCCGCCGTCCTGGTGGTCGAGACCCCGGTGGCCGCCCCGGCTCCCGAGGCTCCTGTGGACGCCGAGTCCGAGGCCGAGGCGACCGCCCCGGCCAAGAAGACGGCCGCCCGCAAGACGGCGAAGAAGGCCACCGCGAAGAAGGCCGCCACCAAGAAGACGGCGACGGCCAAGAAGACCGCGGCGAAGAAGACGACCGCCAAGAAGGCCGCCACCAAGAAGACGGCGGCTCCGGCGCAGGACTGACCCGGTCGTGGGGGGGGGCGGTCCACTAGGGACGGCCCCACCGGCCCCGGCCCGGCCGTACCAGGCAGCGGGGGAGTCACCCGAATTTGACCCCCTGTGGCACCGGCCCGTAACCTTGACCGTCGGCGTGTCGTATGACCCGCCAAACCCCTGAGCACCCTCCTCCCGGTCTGCCGGGAGAGGCCGCTCGTCCACTTCCGGATCACCGCGGGCCCCGGCCCGTGTGAGCGGCTGGCATCAGGGGTCCGTTCCCGAGTGAGAGAGAGATCCGCGTGTACGCCATCGTGCGCAGCGGTGGTCGCCAGCACAAGGTTGCTGTCGGCGACATCGTTGAGGTTGACAAGATTTCCACTGCCAAGGTTGGCGACACCGTAGAGCTCTCTACGCTGCTCGTTGTCGACGGCGACGCCGTGACCAGCGACCCGTGGGTGCTGGCCGGTATCAAGGTCACGGCCGAGGTCGTGGACCACCACAAGGGCGCGAAGATCGACATCCTTCGCTACAAGAACAAGACCGGTTACCGCCGTCGCCAGGGCCACCGCCAGCAGTACACGGCGATCAAGGTCACCGGCATCCCCGCGGCTGCGAAGTAAGGGACTGAGGAGAGATGGCACACAAGAAGGGCGCATCGTCCACCCGGAACGGTCGCGATTCCAATGCTCAGCGGCTCGGCGTGAAGCGCTTCGGCGGTCAGGTCGTCAGCGCCGGTGAGATCCTGATCCGCCAGCGCGGCACCCACTTCCACCCGGGCTCGGGCGTCGGCCGTGGCGGCGACGACACGCTGTTCGCCCTGCAGGCCGGTTCGGTGCAGTTCGGCACCCACCGTGGCCGCAAGGTCGTGAACATCGTTCCGGTCGCCTGATCGGTTCTTTTGCGGAGGCGGACCTCACTTCCCGGCAGGGAAGCGGGTCCGCCTTTCGCGTGTTACTAGATAGACATTCCACCTCGTAGTACCCCTTGTAATTGGAGGCACAACCATGACCACCTTCGTGGACCGCGTCGAGCTGCATGTCGCCGCGGGTAACGGAGGCCACGGCTGCGCCTCCGTTCACCGGGAGAAATTCAAGCCCCTCGGCGGGCCGGACGGCGGCAACGGCGGCCGTGGCGGCGATGTGATCCTGGTCGTCGACCAGGCGATCACCACGCTCCTCGAATACCACCACTCCCCGCACCGCAAGGCGACCAACGGTCAGCCCGGTGCCGGCGACAACCGCTCCGGCAAGGACGGCCAGGACCTCGTCCTGACCGTGCCCGACGGCACCGTCGTCCTCGACAAGCAGGGCAACGTCCTCGCCGACATGGTCGGCCAGGGCACCACCTTCGTCGCCGGCCAGGGCGGCCGCGGCGGCCTCGGCAACGCGGCGCTCTCCTCCGCCCGGCGCAAGGCCCCCGGCTTCGCGCTGCTCGGTGAGCCGGGCGAGGCGCGGGACATCGTCCTGGAGCTGAAGACCGTCGCCGACGTGGCCCTCGTCGGCTACCCGAGCGCCGGCAAGTCCTCGCTCATCTCCGTCCTGTCGGCCGCCAAGCCGAAGATCGCGGACTACCCGTTCACCACGCTCGTCCCGAACCTGGGCGTCGTCACGGCCGGTTCGACGGTTTACACGATCGCCGACGTGCCGGGCCTGATCCCGGGCGCCAGCCAGGGCCGTGGCCTGGGCCTGGAGTTCCTGCGCCACGTCGAGCGCTGCTCGGTCCTGGTGCACGTCCTGGACACGGCGACGCTGGAGTCGGACCGCGACCCCGTGACCGACCTCGACGTCATCGAGGAGGAGCTGCGGCAGTACGGCGGCCTTGAGGACCGCCCCCGTATCGTCGTCCTCAACAAGATCGACATCCCCGACGGCCAGGACCTGGCGGACATGATCCGCCCGGACCTGGAGGCGCGCGGCTACCAGGTCTTCGAGGCCTCCGCCGTGGCCCGTACGGGTCTGAAGGAGCTCTCCTTCGCGCTGGCCGACATCGTCGCCAAGGCGCGCGCGGCCAAGCCCAAGGAGGAGTCGACCCGGATCGTCATCCGCCCGAAGGCGGTCGACGAGACCGGCTTCACCGTCACGTACGACGAGGCCGAGGACGTCTACCGGGTGCGCGGCGAGAAGCCGGAGCGCTGGGTCCGCCAGACCGACTTCAACAACGACGAGGCCGTCGGCTACCTGGCCGACCGCCTCAACCGCCTGGGCGTCGAGGACGCGCTGATGAAGGCGGGCGCCCGCGCGGGCGACGGCGTCGCCATCGGCTCCGAGGACAACGCGGTCGTCTTCGACTGGGAGCCCTCGATGATGGCCGGCGCCGAGATGCTCGGCCGCCGCGGCGAGGACCACCGCCTCGAAGCCCCGCGTCCGGCCGCCCAGCGCCGCCGCGACCGGGAGGCGGAGCGGGACGACGCGCAGCGGGAGTACGACGAGTTCAACCCGTTCTAGCCGGGGGCGCCGCGCCGGGTCGACGGGCGGAGCCCGGCGCAGACGGCCGAAGCCGGTGAGGCCCCCTGGGGCCGATCCGCGCGAGGGCGGCCATGGGGATGGGTCCGGGAGGCGGAGCGGGACGACGCGCAGCGGGGTACGACGAGTTCAACCCGTTCCAGGCAACCTTCAGGCCCCATGAGGGCCGGGGAGCGGGGGGGGGGGGGGGCGCGCCGCCCCCCCCCGGGGTCCTGGGGCGGGTGCGGTGTCGATTAAAAAAATCAAAAACAACAACAAACACA
>NZ_JBSGWV010000070.1:0-29192 GCF_053609105.1 Streptomyces sp. NPDC054975 | reverse complement strand
CGTTGCGCCGGAACGAATTCCGACGCAACGAGCCGACCCGGCAAGAAGGCCAGTGATGGCTACTTCTTGTTCTTCGCCTTCACCTTCTCGAAGGTGCGGGCGAAGGAATCGTTGCCGTAACCCTCGTCGACCAGCTCGTCGGCGGCCTTCTTGACCGGCTCCAGCCAGGAGGCGTCGACGCCCAGCTCCTTGCTCGCCTGGATGATGTGGCCGAGCGCGAGCTGGTTGGTGCTGACGTTGGAGATCTCGGTCGCGTAGTCGCCCTCGTCGATGACACGCGCCTGGTCCTGGCTCGCGATGGCGGCCGAGACCACGTACTGCACCCAGGTGTTGACGTAGGGCTGGAACTCCTGGGCGGAGATGCCCGCGGTGTTGACCAGCGCGTGCGCGTGGCCCCAGCCCTGGCCGGCGGCGTACAGGACGGTGAGCAGCGCCAGGTCGAAGATGAGGGGAACCCCGGGGTCTTCGCTGACGTGCACGGACGCGCCACCGAGCTGCATCAGGAGCGTCTCGTTGGCCTCGAAGACCTCCTTCTTCCCACCGTAGAAGAACTGCCCCTGCGGCGTGCCGACGAGCGGCGGGATCGCCATGATCGCACCGTCGAGGTAGGTGATGCCGTGGTCGGCGGCCCATGCGGCGGTCGACCGGGCGTCCTCGGGCGTGCCCGTGGTGAGGTTGATGAGGGTCTTGCCCGCCAGCTGCTCGGCCAGCGGGTCGATCAGGGCGCGCGTGACCTCGTACGTCGACACGCACACGATGATGACGTCACTCGCGGCGACCGCCTCTGCGGGAGAACCGGCGAGCTTCGCGCCCTCGGCGACGAGCGCGTCGGCCTTGTCGGCGGACCGGTTCCACACGGTGGTCGGGTAGCCGTTCCCCAGAACAGTCGCAGCGAGCGCCTGACCCATGAGACCGAGGCCGACGACCGACACCCGAGCGTTGTTGTTGGACATTAAGCGATGTCTCCTTGTGGAAATTGGTATCCGGACGCCATTCATTGAGATGGTAGGCAGCGATTTCACCACCCCTCAAGTACTTACAAAAAAGTAAGTGAGGCGTCGGAGAGGGATTTCAGGTCATCCTGGCTGGATGCCGAATCGGCCGCGGCGGAGGTTATGCGACTGCCCGCGAGGTCAGTTCCAGCGCCTGCTTCGCGGCCCGGAAGCCCGATTCGACGGCGCCGTCCACGTAACCGGCCCAGCCGGTGGCGATGTCGCTGGTGGCGAACGTCAGCCGGCCCACCGGCTGCTGTACGGCACGGAGCTTCGTGGTGAGCTGGCCCGGACGGCGGAACGTCCAGCCACCGAGCGAGAACTCGTCACGGCCCCAGTGCTGCGCCTTCACCGACACGACCTCCAGGCTCGGGTCGAGCTGGCGCACCGCCGCCCGCACCTGCTCCAGGTTGTTGCCGTCCAGGGTGGGGTCGGCGCTGAAGGCCACCGCGATCTGACCGTCCGGCAGGATGTGCTGGGTCAGCATCGACACGAGCTTGTAGCCCTCAGGCGCCTGCGCCACGAACCGGCCGATGTTCTGGCCGCGCAGCTGCAGGTAGATCTTCTGCGCCGACTGGACAGCCATGCCTTCCTTGGACAGTGCCAGGAACTCGCTCGGCAGCCCCGCCGTCCCGAAGTTGATGTTCTTCCACACGTTCACCGGCAGCGCCACCACAGCGACCTTGGCCGAAATCCGCTGACCGGCGCGGGTGGTGATCTGCACACCGGCGTTGGTGTTCTCGATGCGCGCGACCGGGGTGCTCAGCTTCAGCCCGGAGAGCCGCGCGTCGTCGAGCATGGCCTGCAGAAGGCCCTTCATCCCGGGGGCGGGACGGTCGACGTTGACCCCCATGAACCCGCCGTAATTGCGCCCGCACAGCGCCCACCAGTGGGCGAGCATGGTGTACGCGCCGTAGGTGCTGCTGCCGCCGGAGTAGCCGCCGGTGATGGCGCTCACCCAGCGGTCGTCCTCGGGACTGAGCCGCAGCTGGTCGAGCCGGTCGCGCAGGGACAGCTTGTCCGGCTCGATGAGCCCCGCCAGGTTGTGGAACGGCTCGTAGGGGCGCGGGAAGAAGCCCTCGGTCCCCTCCATCACCTTGCCGAGCAGGGTCGCCTCACGCGTGAAGACCTCGTCGGGCGTGTACGTCGCGACGCCCTCCGGGCCCGGGTAGATCGCCCGGTCCAACGGGTCCGAGTCGGAGACGATCGGAATGTTGTAACGCTGCGCCTCGCGCCAGACGTTGACCTGGATCTCGTCGATCCAGGTACCGCCGAACTCGACCTGCTTTCCCAGGAACGTACTGGTCCAGGTGCGCCCCCCGATGCGATTGCGCGCCTCGACCAGCAGTGTCCGCAGGCCCTTCGACTGGAGCTCGCGGGCCGCGGTGACCCCCGCGAAGCCCGCGCCGATCACGATGGCGTCGTAACCGGTCGCTTCTTCGGCGGCGGCCGGGGACGCGGCCCCGAGTCCGACCGCCCCGGCCCCGGCGGCCACCGCGGAGCCGGCCGCCACCTTGAGCAGCGAGCGCCGCGAGGTGCGCCGGCCGGGTATGGAAGCGAGCAAATCCCGTGCAGTATCCATGATTCCTTCCCAGTTCGCCGAAACCCCCGGGCGGGCCACGTCATGGGCCCGGCTGGGGGTTTCGGATATGCGTGGACTGCTGCCGTTGACGGCAGACGTTTCAGAGGAGTTCGGTGTCCGGGTCGAGCCCGAGCAGCACGCGGCCGTGCACTTCGAGGTTGGTGTGCGGCGCCATCATTCCGTGCAGGGAGAGGCCCATCATGTCCCGGTAGAACCGCTGGAACGGGGCCTTGCGGGCGATGGCCGACGCGCCACTCACCGAGTGCAGCTCCGCCACGGCCTCCTTGGTGAGCTGGAGCGCGTAACCGCACTGGCCGCGGATCGCGGCGCGCTCCTCCAGGGTGGGCTGCTCTCCGGCGTCGGCACGGTCCTGGAGGATCTTGAGGTAGCCGGCGGAGAGCCCCTCGGCCGCGGCGATCTTGTTGGCGGCGGTGGCGACCTTGATCTGGGTCAGCGGGTGCTGCGACTGGTCCTCGTGGTGCGTGTACGCGATCGGGCGGCCCTTGACCTGCCCGACGAACAGTTCGAGGGCGGCCTTCGCCATGCCGATGTACGCCCCGACGGACGCGGCCATGACCACGCCGACCAGCCCGTAGTTCCGGCCGGTGGCCCCGGTGTTGGACCGGTCGCCGGAGGTACCGTTGACGGCGTCCTCGCCGCCGGCGACCCGGTGCGCGGGCACGAAGACGTTCTCGGCCGTCACCGTGGAGCTGCCGGTGCCCTGCGCGGCGGTCACGTCCCAGTCGTCGGCGATGGACAGCTCCGACATCGGCACGATCGCGAAGACCTGCTCGTACTGGCCGTCCGGGTGCTCCAGGAGCGCGGCGAGCAGGTCCCAATGGGCGGCCCGGCAGCCCGAGTTGAAGCGCCAGCTGCCGTTGAGGAGATAGCCGCCCTCGGTCGGCGTCACCATCCCGCTGGGGGTGAAGCCGCCGGAGATCCGCACCGAAGGCTCGGCGAACACCTCCTCCTGGGTACGGTCCGGGTAGAGGGTGGCCATCCACCCGCTGGTGACCCAGGCGACCGAGAGCCAGCCGGTCGAGCCGCAGCCCCGCGCGATCTCCGTGAAGATCTCGACCTGGTCGGCCAGCGGCAGGTCGAGGCCACCGAAGCGCCGGGGCACGGCGGCCCTGAACACACCGGCTTTCTCCAGCAGTTCGACGTTCTCCTCCGGGACCCAGCGGCGCTCCTCGGCCGCCAGCCCGTTCTCCCTCAGCTTCGGGACGAGGTCCGTCACTGCCTTCAGTACAGCTGCGGTCTCCGTGTCAGCCGCGGTCATCCTGATTCTCCTTGCGGTTGGTGGTGCGGAAAAGCGAGGGGGGAAACGAGGGGATCACTTCGTGTGCTCCGCGGTTACTTCGTGTGCTCCGCGGTCAGCCTTTCCAGCAGCGGAACGATGTCGTTCGGGGTCGGTGTCGCGAGGAGATCCCGGTAGAGGGATTCCGCGCCGCGGCGGAATCCGGGCTCCCGGAGCACGCGCAGCAGCTGCTCGCGCATGTGCGGCACGGTGGAGTGCGCCGGGTCCAGCGCGAGACCGGCGCCGCGCTCCGTCACGTACCGCGCGGTCCACCGGGAGTGCCACCAGTTGTGGTCCTGGAGCAGGAGCAGCTGGGGGACGCCGTACGCCGCGGCGGCCGCGGAGATGCCGTACCCGCCGTGATGGATCACCGCGGAGCAGGTGGGCAGCAGGGCCGTGTACGGGACGTAGTCGACCACCCGGAAGTTGTCCGGCACCCGCTGGCCCGCCAGCTGCCGGCTGTTGAGCGCACCCACCACCTCGACGTCGAGCCCGCCGGCGACCTCGAGCATGGTCGCGACCAGGCGCTCCTGCTCATCCGCCCCGAACTCGTACTCACGAGAGGTGGTGCCGAGCGTCAGCGCCACCCGGGGGCGCTCGGGGGCCCCGTACAGCCACTCGGGCAGGACGTCCGCGCCGCCGAAGGGGAGCGCTTGGACGGAGACGGTCCGGGTGCTCGTGGGCAGCCGCAACCCCGGGGGAATCGGGTCGACGGTCCACTGCCCGAGAAGCAGCTCGTCGTCCACGGCGAGTCCGTACCTGGCGGCGACCGGCTCGGCCATCTCGACCAGTGGGTTGCGCAGGCCCAGCTCCGCCAGTTCCGGGCGCTCGTCGAAGCGGTCCTTGACCCAGGCGAAATAGTCCTCGCCCCACATCAGACGGGCGTGGGCCGCGCCGCTGACCCGGGCCGCCACGGGGCCGGCGAGCCAGGTCGGGTCCCACAGGACCAGGTCCGGCCGCCACTGGGTGGCGAACCCGACGAGGCGGTCCACCATCGAGGGATGCTCGCGGCCGTCGCCGGCTTCGTCGGTGAGATCACCGGTGGGGTAGAAGATGGACATCGGCGGCATGACGATCGTACGGAACTCCTGCCACACCCCGCCGTCCTCGTCGCCGAGCGCCAGCTTCTCGGTGATCAGCTCCAGCTTCTTCTCGTCCACCCTCATCGGCGGGAAGTAGTCCTCGTCGCTGAGCGGTACGGCGGTGAGGCCCGCGGCGACGACGGGACCCGTCGCGTCCGGATGCGTGGTCGCGACGCGGACCTCGTGTCCCGCACCCTGCAGGGCCCGGGCCAGCGGTACGACCGCGTTCACATGGGCCTTCGCGGGAAGGACGGTGAACAGAACGCGCATGGAAGGTTCCCTCTCGGCGTGCGCTTTCGGTCCGTCGGAAACGACGGGGACGGCTAGTTGAGGAATCCGTAGACCTTGCTGATGCGCCCGTCCTCGAAGACCACGGCGTCCGTGCCGCTGGCCGCGGCGGCCGGCGCGCCGGGAGCGCCCCAGCGCCAGCTGAACAGGGCGAGGTTGTTGTGCGCGTTGAGGACCGCGACGAGGGAGAAGCCGTACTCGGCGAACTCCTGGTGGAAGTAGGCCATGTACTCGTCGAGTCCGGCATGCCCCTGGACGGGCGCGTCGAGGTTGTTGTCGATGTACGACCCGTCCTCGGCGAAAACCTCGGCGATCTGCTCCCGGCGCAGTCGGCCGTCGCGCTCGTTCCAGGTGTCGATGTACTTCTGGATGATCTCGGAGGCGTTCTTGATGTCCATGCTCACTGCGGGAACCGCCTTGGTCTCGTCGTGGAGGGGATGGGGGGGGGACGGGGGGCCCGGGCCGGTGGGGCGGCCCGGTGGTTCAGGACGCGGCGCGGGAGCCGCGCAGGATCCGGGTCAGCATTGCCGGGCGCATCAGCGTCGAGGGCGGATCGATGAGTCCGACGACGCGCAGGAATGCCTCGGTCACCGCGCTGTCCCGGGTCGACGCCGCCTGGACGCGGGACGTCAGCGCGTGCGCCATGCGCGTCGACAGGGTGCGCCTGCCCTCGACTCCGGGGAAGGCGAGGTCGTTGATGGTCATCGCCTCCCACGGCCCGTCGACCGCCCGGTGCGCGACGTCGCGGAAGTACTCCGCGGCGACCGGTGCCGATCCCGCGGCCAGGTGCTCGCGCAGCACGAGCGCGCCGAGCGAGGCGACCGTCATGCCCTGCGCGTACGTCGGGTTGAAGCTGCACACGCTGTCTCCGGTCGCCAGCAGCCCCTGGGGGAAGCGCGTCACACGCTCGAAGTGGCGCCGGACGCTGACCGGGTACTTGAAGGCGACCGGGTCCTCCAGCGGCTCCTGGTCCTGCACCGCCTCGTAGATGTCGGGCACGGCGAGCGACTTGAGGAAGACCCGGAAGCCCTCCCGGTCGGTCGGCGGGTGGTCGCCGAGGATCCCGTACGCGGTCAGGGTGACCAGGTCGTCCTCGACCTTGGTCATGATCGCGCCGCGCGGCAGGCCCGCGGAGGCGATCACGGCGATGGAGATCTCGTCGTCGTACGGGTCGGACGTCAGCCGGTAGCGGCAGGTGGTGTAGCCGACGCCGACCTTCAGCCGGGACTCCTCCACGCGGGGGAAGCCGAACTCCTCCAGCCAGGCCGGCACGCGGGAGCCACGGCCCGTGGCGTCCACGACCAGATCGGCACCGATCGTCTCCTCGGCCGTGCCGCCGCCGTGGGCCTGCACCCTCACCCCGGTCACCCGGGCGTGGTCGGGCGTCGTCTCCAGGCCGAGGATGTCGTGTCCGCTCCGGAAGACCACGTTCGGCAGCGTGGCGACCCGCTCGTGGACATGGCGCTCCAGGAAGGGGCGGCTCGCGGCCACGGCACGCAGCCCCGTGCGAACCCTCTGCGGTCGCTTGCCGTTGAAGTACCAGCGGGTGTTGAACCCCACGTCGCCGGTGGCGGCCCCGGCGGCGATCATCTCGTCGCTGATGCCGGGGAACAGCTCCTCGATGACCTGCTGACCACGCGCCTGCAGGGCGTGCAGGTGCCGCCCCTGGGGGACTCCGCGCCGCACCCCGCGGTCGCCGGTGAGCTCGTCGCGCTCCACCACGGTGACCTTCTCGTACGCGTCCGACAGCACGCGGGCGGCGAAGAGCCCCGACATGCTGCCGCCGAGCACGACCGCGTGGTCTCCGACGCGTTGACGCGCTGGGGTCATCTCAGTGCTCCTCAAGGTCTACGGGTCCGCTGCTTCGACTCGCCCCGACCGGGGCCTGGGGGGCGGCGCTACTTCGACTCGCCGTACGGGCGGACTGGCTCGACTCGCCCTACCGGCCGGCTACTTCGACTCGCCGTACCGGCCGACTACTTCGACTCGCCGTACGGGTCGTCGATCGCGTAGCGCCAGTTGCCGTCCTCGCCGCGGCGCAGCACGTCGAGGCCCACGCCCTCGCCGTTCTCCTTGGTGCCGTCGGGGTGGACGATCTCCATCGTCCAGTCGACGACGAGGAGGGCGGTGTCACCCGTCACGTACGCGTGCCGGGTCGTGGCGGTCATGACGGGCTTCAGCTTGAGGAACTCCTCGACGTAGACCTCTCGCTCCCGGCCGGTGAGCGGCTTGCCCTTCTCCCAGGCGGCCACGGCCTCCGGGGTGTACATCGCGTTGACCGCCTCCGCGTCCCCGGAGTTGATGGCCCGGACGTAGAGATCGGTGTGCTTTTCGGCGTCGCTGGTGAGCTCGATATTCGCCATGATGCAGTCCGCTCCGCTTCCTGTGGACTTCTCGGTAAACGTGTGCTCGGATGAAGTCGGAGCGACCGTAACCGGTCGGCTCCCATTAGCCGCTCATCGGCAAGTAACAGGCCCCTCACCACGCCGTTCTTCCGGTGATTACTGCCCCGTGACTGGTGACTGAGAGGGGCTCGTCCGCCTCGCTGTTACTGTCCTCGGGAAGCCTCAGTCTGGGTTGCTGAAAAAGGAATTGCGCAACCGCAGAGTTTCGAATCAAGTGTCACCAAGGGGCGTTTACCGCATTCACTGGGAAGTGAAATCGCGTGCCCTCGAAGTGCCTTGCGGGATTCACCTAGGGAAGGGCATCCGAGCGCGATGACGATTGAGCAGGGATCTGTGGCGACGACCGGCGACGGACACGGCGAAGCGGTCGCTGTCATCGGAATGGCCTGCCGGCTTCCCGAGGCGCCGACGCCCGCGGCTCTCTGGTCCCTGCTGAGCACGGGCGGCAGCGCCGTCGGCGACGCGCCGGAAGGCCGTTGGGAGTCGCTGGTGGACGAGGACCTCCTGCCGGGAGACGACGTCCCGGCCGGGGCGCGGCGCGGCGGGTTCCTCCAGGACGTCGGGGACTTCGACGCCTCCTTCTTCGGGATCTCGCCCCGCGAGGCCGTCACCATGGACCCCCAGCAGCGGATCGTGCTGGAGCTGACGTGGGCCGCCCTGGAGGACGCCGGCATCGTCCCGGCCACGCTCAAGGGGAGCAGCACCGCGGTCTTCGTGGGCTCGTTGCGCGACGACTACGCGGGCCTGGTCAACCAGCACGGCGCCGCCGCCATCACCCAGCACACGATGACGGGCGTGAACCGCGGCGTCATCGCCAACCGCGTCTCGTACCACCTGGGACTGCACGGCCCCAGCCTCACCGTGGACGCGGCCCAGTCGTCGTCGCTCGTCGCCGTCCACCTCGCGTGCAGGTCGCTGCGGACCGGCGAGTCGGGCATGGCGATCGCCGCCGGTGTGAACCTGAACATCCTGGCGGAGGCGGCCGTCACCGAGGAACGGTTCGGCGGCCTCTCCCCCGACGGGCAGACCTACACCTTCGACGCGCGCGCCAACGGCTTCGTCCGGGGCGAGGGCGCCGGCGTCGTCGTCCTCAAGCCGCTGAGCCGGGCGCTCGCCGACGGCGACCGCGTCTACGGCGTGATACGCGGCAGCGCCGTCAACAACGACGGCGCCACTCCCGGACTCACCGTGCCCAGCCCGCAGGCCCAGGAGGACGTCCTGCGCCAGGCGTACGAGCAGGCCGGTGTGGCTCCCGAGGACGTGCAGTACGTGGAGTTGCACGGGACGGGGACCCCGGTGGGCGACCCACTGGAAGCCGCCGCTCTCGGCGCGGCGCTCGGCCGGGGGCGCGGGCCGGACAACCCGCTGCTGGTCGGCTCCGCCAAGACCAACGTCGGCCACCTGGAAGGCGCGGCGGGCATCGTCGGGCTGCTCAAGACGCTGCTGAGCCTCTGGCACCGGCAGATCCCCGCGAGCCTCAACTTCGAGACCCCCAACCCCCGTATCCCCCTGGACGAGCTCGGTCTCGCGGTGCAGCGGGAGCTGACACCGTGGCCGCGGCCCGACCGTCCCCTGGTGGCCGGCGTCAGCTCGTTCGGCATGGGCGGCACGAACTGCCATGTCGTCGTTGAGCAGGCCCCGGAGGCATCGGGGCGTGCACGGGCGGTGTCCGAGGGAACCACCGAGGATCCGGTGGTGCCTTGGGTCCTTTCGGGGCGCGGCAGCCGGGCCCTGCGGGCCCAGGCCGACCAGCTCGCCGCGTACGCCGCCGAGCGGCCCGCGCTGCGGCCCCTGGACATCGGCGGAACGCTCGCCGCGGCCCGTACCGCCTTCGAGCACCGCGCCGTCGTCGTCGGCGCCGGACAGGACGAACTGATCGCCGCAGTGCGCGCGCTGGCGGCAGGCGACAGCGTGCCCGGGCTCGTCGAGGGCCCCGCGCGCGGAACCGGCCCGGCGGCGGACCGCGTCGTGTTCGTCTTCCCCGGCCAGGGCTCCCAGTGGGCCGGCATGGCCGTGGAACTGTGGGACACCGCCCCCGCGTTCGCCCGCCGCATGGACGAATGCGCCGCAGCGCTGGCCGAGTTCGTCGACTGGGACCTGCGCGACGTGCTGCGCCAGGCGCCGGGCGCTCCGGCGTTCGAGCGGGCTGACGTCGTCCAGCCCGCGCTGTTCGCGGTGATGGTGTCGCTGGCCGAGCTCTGGCGCTCCCACGGAGTGACCCCCATGGCCGTCGTCGGAGCCTCCCAGGGCGAGATCGCGGCGGCGTGCGCCGCCGGCGCCCTGTCGCTGCGCGACGCGGCCCGCGTGGTCGCGCTGCGCTCCCAGGTCCTGCGGGCCCTCGCCGGCCGCGGCGGCATGGTGTCCGTGGCCGAGCCCGCCGCGCAGGTGGCGGGCCGGATCGCCGCCTGGGACGGCCGGCTCTCCCTGGCCACGGTCAACGGGCCGGCCTCGGTCGTCGTCGCCGGCGAGAGCGAGGCGCTGGACGAACTCCTCGCCCGGTGCGCCGAGCAGGAGGTCCGCGCCCGCCGCATCCCCGTCGACTACGCCTCGCACTCCGCCCAGGTGGAGGAGCTCGAGGCCGAACTCGCGTCCGTACTGGCCGGCATCGAGCCGCGCCACGCCGACGTACCGGTCTACTCCACCGTGACCGCCGGCCCCCTCGACGGTACCGAGATGGGCGCCGCCTACTGGTACCGCAACCTGCGGCAGACCGTACGGTTCGAGGAGACCGTCGCCGCCGTGCTGGCCGACGGTGACGCGACGTTCATCGAGATGTCCCCCCACCCCCTCATGGGCGTGGGCATCGAGCAGACCGCCGAGGCCCGCGGCGCGGGCGAGGCCGTGTTCATCGGCTCACTGCGGCGCGACGAGGGCGGCCCCCGCCGGTTCCTCGCCTCGCTCGCCGAGGCCTGGGTGCAGGGCGTGCCGGTCGACTGGGCCGGCCACCTCGCGGGCTCCGGAGCGACCCGCGTCGACCTTCCCACGTACGCCTTCCAGCGGCGCCGCTACTGGGTCGGCGAGGACGTACGCACCACCTCGGACGCGGACGGCGCCGGTGCGGCGGAACTGCACACCCGGCTGACCGGAGTCGACGAGCAGGAACGGCGCCGCGCGGTGGCCGCGCTCGTCCGCGAGCAGGCCGCCGCCGTCCTGGAGTACGAGTCCGACGCCGTGGACGCCCGGCGTACCTTCAAGGACCTGGGCTTCGACTCGCTCACCTCCGTGGAGCTGCGCAACCGGCTGAGCAAGGCCACCGGTCTCCGGCTGCCCACCTCGCTGCTCTTCGACCACCCGACCCTCGACAGCCTGGTCGACCACCTGGCGACGGCCGTCCTCGACGCCCCCGCCCCCGACGCCGACGAGGGCGCGGCCGGCGAGGCACCGGCGGCCCACGGGGCGCGCTCGGCCATGGCGCCCGCACGCCGCCCGCGCCGGGCCCGCGCCGACGAGGCGATCGCCATCGTCGGCATGGCCTGCCGCTTCCCCGGCGGCGTCTCCTCGCCGCAGGAGCTGTGGCGCCTGGTCGCCGAGGGCAGGGACGCCATCACGGAGTTCCCCGTCGACCGCGGCTGGGACGAGGAGCTCTACGACCAGGATCCCGAGCGCACGGGCAGGAGCACCGCCCGGCACGGCGGGTTCCTGCACGACGCCGGCGCGTTCGACGCCGCGTTCTTCGGCATCTCCCCGCGCGAGGCACTCGCCATGGACCCGCAGCAGCGGCTCCTCCTCGAGACCGCCTGGGAGGCGGTGGAGCACGCGGGTCTCGACCCGCACGCGCTCAAGGGCAGCCGCGCCGGCGTCTTCGTCGGCGGCACCGCCCTCGACTACGGGCCGCGCATGGACGAGGCGCCCGAGGGCATCGAGGGACACCTGCTGACCGGCGGTCACACCAGCATCCTGTCCGGGCGGATCGCCTACCAGCTCGGCCTCGTCGGCCCCGCCGTCACCATCGACACCGCCTGCTCCTCGTCCCTGGTGGCGATGCACATGGCGGTGCGCTCGCTGCGCGACGGCGAGACGACCCTGGCCCTGGCCGGCGGCGCGACGGTCATGTCGGGACCCGGCATGTTCCTGGAGTTCTCGCGCCAGCGCGGCCTGTCGCCCGACGGGCGCTGCAAGTCCTTCGCCGCCTCCGCCGACGGCACCGGCTGGGCCGAGGGTGTCGGTCTGCTGCTCCTCGAACGCCTCTCGGACGCCCGCAGGAACGGCCACCAGGTCCTCGCGGTCATCCGCGGCACCGCCATCAACCAGGACGGTGCCAGCAACGGCCTGACCGCCCCCAACGGCCCGTCGCAGCAGCGGGTGATCCGCGACGCCCTGGCCGACGCCCGCCTCGGCACGGGCGACGTCGACGCGGTCGAGGCGCACGGCACCGGTACGAGGCTCGGCGACCCGATCGAGGCCGAGGCGCTGCTGGCCACGTACGGGCAGGGCCGCGAGGGCGGCGAGCCGGTCCACCTCGGCTCGCTCAAGTCCAACATCGGCCACACCCAGTCCGCGGCGGGTGTCGGCGGAGTCATCAAGATGGTCGAGGCCATCCGGCACGGCGTCCTGCCGAGGACGCTCCACGTGGACGAGCCGTCCCCGCACGTCGACTGGGACTCCGGCGCGCTGTCGCTCCTCCGCGAGGAACGGCCCTGGCCCGAGACCGGCAGGCCGCGCCGCGCCGCCGTCTCCTCCTTCGGCATCAGCGGCACCAACGCCCACGTGATCATCGAGGAGGCCACACCGGCCGGCGCCGCCGGCGGGGAGCGGACCGGCCGTCCGGACGCCGGCACGGGCGCGGGATCCCCGACTGCGTCGGAGGCCGGAATTCCCGTCCTGTCGGAGGCCGGATCCCCGACTCCGTCGCAGGCCGGATTCCCCGTCCCGTGGGTGCTGTCCGCGCGGGACGAGCGCGCGTTGCGGGCGCACGCCGGCCGGCTCCACGCGCGGCTGAGCGAGGACGACGAGGTCACCGGTCAGGACGTGGGCCGCTCCCTGGCCGCCCGTACCGCGTTCGAGCAGCGCGCGGCCGTCGTCGGCACGACCCGCGAGGAGCTGCTCGCCGGTCTCGACGCGCTCGCTCGCGGCGCGGCCGCACCGGGCACCGTGACCGCGAACGCCGCCCGGTCCGGCGGGACCGCCTTCCTGTTCACCGGGCAGGGCGCGCAGCGCGTCGGCATGGGCCGCGAGCTGTACGCCGCGCACCCCGTCTACGCGCGGGCCTTCGACGCCGTCTGCGCCGAGTTCGACCCGCACCTCGACGTTCCCCTGAAGGACGTCGTCCTCGCCGACGAGGACACTCCCGAGGGGCGCGAACGCGCGGCGCTGCTGCACCGCACCGCGTACACGCAGCCCGCCCTCTTCGCGGTCGAAGTGGCGCTGTTCCGGCTCCTCGAACACCACGGGCTCACCCCCGACCTGCTCGCCGGGCACTCGATCGGTGAGCTGGCCGCCGCGCACGCCGCCGGTGTGCTCGGGCTGCGGGACGCGGCCGCGCTCGTCGCCGCCCGGGGCCGGCTGATGCAGGCCGCGCCCGAGGGCGGGGCGATGACGGCGATCCAGGCCGACGAGGGCGAGGTCGCCGCCACCCTGGAGGCGTTCGAGGGGCAGATCGCCCTCGCGGCCGTCAACGGCCCCGACTCCGTCGTCGTCTCCGGCGACCGGGCCGCGGTCGACGCGGTGGAGGCGCTGTGGCGCGAGCGCGGCCGCAAGACGCGCGGCCTGAACGTGAGCCACGCCTTCCACTCGCCGCACATGGACGGCATCCTCGCGGAGTTCCGTGAGGTGGCCTCCGGTCTGCGGTTCCACGAGCCCCGCATCCCGCTCGTGTCCACCGTGACGGGCGCGCTCGCCACCACGGCCGAGCTCACCTCGCCCGACTACTGGACGTCGCAGATCCGGGAGCCCGTACGCTTCCTGGACGCCGTACGCACCCTGCGCGAGCGCGGCGCCACGGTCTTCGTCGAGGTCGGCCCCGACGCCGTCCTGACGGCCATGGCGGTCGAGGCGGCACGCGACACCCAGGCCGACGGCGCCCGTTCCGACGGCCCCGGTTCCGACAGCTCCGGCTCCAACATCTCCCGTTCCGACGTCTCCGGTACGCGGCAGGCCGATGTCACCGCCGTCGCGCTGCTGCGCGCGGGCCGGCCCGAAGCGCAGACCGTGGCCACCGCCCTCGCCACGGCGTACGTCAACGGCGCGGCCCTCGACGCCGCGTCGTTCTTCCCCGCCGGCCGCCGGACCGAGCTGCCGACGTACCCCTTCCAGCGCGAGCACTACTGGCTCGTGACCGAGCGCGGCGCCGACGCCCGCACGCTGGGCCTCGACCCGGCCGGGCACCCGCTGCTGACGACCGCCGTGCACCTGGCCGACCGCGAGGACGTGGTCCTCACCAGCCGCCTCTCCCTCAACGGGCAGCCGTGGCTGGCGGACCACGTGGTCGGCGGCGCCGTCCTCGTACCGGCCACCGCCTTCCTGGAGCTGGCGGTCGCGGCCGGAGACCACACGGGCGCCGCCCGCGTCGACGACCTCACCCTGGAGGCCCCGCTCGCCCTGGCGGAGCACGGCGCCGTCCGGGTCCAGGTGGCCGTCGGCGCCCCCGACGACCGGGGCGCCCGCCCGTTCAGCATCCACGCCCGCCCCGACGGCGTCGACGCCGAGCAGCTTCCCTGGACCCGTCACGCCACGGGAACCCTCATGCCCGAGCCCGACGTTCCCGAGGTGCGGGAGGCGACGACCGCCTCCTGGCCCCCGGCGGACGCCTCGCCGCAGCCACTGGCCGACGTCTACGACCGGCTCGCGGAGCTCGGTTACGCGTACGGGCCGGCGTTCCAGGGCCTGACCGCCCTGTGGCGCGACGGCGACGACCTGTACGCCGAGGTGAACCTCGCCGCGGAACACCACGACAGCGCCGCGCACTTCGCCCTGCACCCGGCGCTGCTGGACGCCGCTCTCCACCCCCTCGTCCTGGCCTACGCCGACGACCGGTCGGGTCCGTCGGACCGGATCAAGCTGCCGTTCGCGTGGTCCGGCGTGTCCCTCCACGCGACCGGCGCCACCGCCCTGCGCGTGCGGATCTCTCCGGCGACCGACAGCGGTTCCGCCTCCGGCTCCGACAGCGGATCCGGCTCGGGCTCCGGCAGCTCGCCGGACGACACGGTCTCGCTCACCGTCGCCGACCCCACCGGCGCCCCCGTCGCGTCCGTGGAGAGCCTGACGCTCCGCGCGGTCGCCAAGGACGCTGTGGCTCCCGCCACCGGCGGAGCGGGTGCGCTGTTCACCGTCGAATGGCCCGCGGTCTCCACACCGGACACGACCGGCTCCCGCCCGGCCACCCTGCCCGACACGCACGAAGGCGACGACTTCGGCCTCGGCAGTGTCGTCGGCGCCGACACCGTCGTCGTACGTACCGACCGCTGGGCCCTGGAGGACGCCGACCCGGTGAGCGCCGCGCACGACGCCGCCCGCCGCGCCCTCGGTCTCGTCCAGCGCTTCCTCTCCGACGACCGCTTCCAGGACGCACGGCTGGCCTTCGTCACGCGTGGCGCGGTGGCGGCGCTCCCGGGCGACGGGATCGGCGCCCTCGCCACCGCCCCCGTATGGGGTCTGGTGCGCTCGGCGCAGACCGAGCACCCCGGGCGCCTGCTGCTCGTCGACGTCGACACGGAGGCCGGTGCCTCGGACGCCACGGAGGGCCTGATCGCCGCCGCCGTGTCCGGTGAGGAGCCGCAGCTCGCCGTACGCGCCGGGCAGCTCCACGCCCCCCGCCTGGCCCGCACCACGATGACGCCCGCCGCCGACACCACGACCAGCGACCCCACGCACGCGGACGCCACGGCCACCGACCCCACGTACGCCCTGGCCCCCGAGGCCACCGCAACGGAGAGCACCCCGCGATTCGACCCCGAGGGCACCGTCCTCATCACCGGAGGCACCGGAGGACTCGGCGGTCTCATCGCGCGCCACCTGGCCCAGCGGCACGGCGTACGGCATCTGCTGCTGCTCAGCCGCCGCGGCCCGCAGGCCCCGGGTGCGGACGAACTCCGTGCGGAGCTCGTCGAGTTCGGCGCCGAGGCGCAGCTCGTCGCCTGTGACGCCGGCGACCGGGAGGCCCTCGCGGCCGTCCTCGACGCCATCCCGTCCGAGCGGCCGCTGACCGCCGTCGTGCACACCGCCGGAGTGCTCGACGACGCCACCGTGGAGAACCTCACCGCAGGGCAGTTGGAGTCCGTGCTGCGCCCGAAGGCCGATGCCGCGTGGCATCTGGACGCGCTCACGCGGGAACGCGGCCTCGACCTCGGCGCGTTCGTCGTCTTCTCCTCCCTGTCGGGCCTCACCGGCACGGCGGGCCAGGCCAACTACGCCGCCGCCAACGCGTTCCTCGACGCCCTGGCCGCGTACCGCCGCGCCGCCGGCCTGCCCGCGACCTCCCTGGCGTGGGGGCTGTGGGACGGCACGTTCGGCATGGGCGGCACGCTCGGTGACGCCGACCTGGCCCGCTGGGCCCGCATCGGTGTGGCCCCGCTGACCCCCGAGCAGGGCCTCGCCCTCTTCGACACGGCCCTCTCCGCCGACAGCCCCCTGCTGGCCCCGGCCGCCATGAACCCGGCGAAGGCCCGCACCGGTGCCGACGGCCTGGTCCCCGCCCTGCTGCGCGGCCTGGTCCGCACCCGGCCGCGCCGCGCGCAGCGGAGCGGCGGCGCCACCCCGGCGGGTGGCGACTGGGCACAGGGCATCGCCGCACTGCCGGAGGACGAGCGCCTCGACGCCGTACGGGAGTTCGTGCGCGGCGTCGTCGCGGCGGTCCTCGGCCATTCCGGCTCCGCGACGGTCGACCCGGAACGCCCCTTCAAGGAGCTCGGCTTCGACTCCCTGGCCGGGGTGGAGCTGCGTAACCAGCTCAACACGGCCACCGGCCTCCGTCTGCCCGCGACCGCCGTCTTCGACCACCCCTCCCCCGCCGCGCTCGCGGCCCACCTGCTGAGCCGGGTGGCGGGCACGGCGGCGCGGAGGCCGGTCGTGGAGACGAAGGCCGCCACGGCGGACGAGCCGATCGCCATCGTCGGCATGGCCTGCCGCTACCCCGGCGGCGTGTCCTCGCCGGAGGACCTGTGGCGACTCGTTGCCGAGAGCGGTGACGCGATCAGCGAGTTCCCGTCCAACCGGGGCTGGGACATCGAGAAGCTGTACGACCCCGACCCGGACCGCATCGGCACCTCGTACGTCCGCCACGGCGGTTTCCTGCACGAGGCGGACCAGTTCGACCCGGAGTTCTTCGGGATGTCGCCGCGCGAGGCGACCGCGACCGACCCGCAGCAGCGACTCCTGCTCGAAACCGCGTGGGAGACCTTCGAAAGCGCCGGAATCGACCCGGCGACCGTACGCGGCACCAACACCGGCGTCTTCACCGGCGCGATGTACGACGACTACGCATCCCGACTCAGCAGCACCCCGCCCGAGTTCGAGGGCTTCACCCTCGCCGGCAGCCTGTCGAGTGTGGTGTCGGGCCGTCTGTCGTACACGTACGGCCTCGAAGGGCCGGCCGTCACGGTCGACACGGCGTGCTCGTCCTCCCTGGTCGCCCTGCACCTGGCGGCGAACGCGCTGAGGAGCGGAGAGTGCGACCTCGCGCTGGCGGGTGGCGTCACGGTGATGTCCTCGCCGAACGTCTTCGTGGAGTTCTCGCGGCAGCGTGGTCTCGCGTCGGACGGCCGGTGCAAGTCCTTCTCGGCCGAGGCCGACGGCACCGGCTGGTCGGAGGGGGTCGGTCTGCTGCTCGTGGAGCGCTTGTCGGACGCGCGCAAGAACGGTCACAAGGTCCTCGCCGTCGTACGTGGTTCGGCGGTGAATCAGGACGGCGCCTCCAACGGGCTCACCGCCCCGAACGGCCCGTCCCAGGAGCGGGTGATCCGCCAGGCCCTGGCCAACTCCGGCCTGAGCGCGGCTGACGTGGACGCCGTCGAGGCCCACGGCACCGGCACCCGCCTGGGCGATCCCATCGAGGCACAGGCGCTGCTGGCGACGTACGGCCAGGAACGCCCGGAGGACCGCCCGCTCTACCTCGGCTCGCTGAAGTCGAACATCGGGCATACCCAGGCGGCGGCCGGTGTCGGCGGCATCATCAAGATGATCAAGGCGATGGACCACGGTGTCCTGCCGAGGACCCTGCACGCCGAGGAACCCTCACCGCACATCGACTGGTCCACCGGCGAGGTCGAGCTGCTCACCGAGCCGCGCGAGTGGGAGGCGGCGGAGGGCCGCGTCCGGCGGGCGGGCATCTCCTCCTTCGGCATCAGCGGCACCAACGCCCACGTGATCATCGAAGAGCCGGCCCGTACCGAGCCGACGCCCTCGGCACCCGACACCGACGGCCCCGGCGCCACCGGCCTGCCCGTCCCCTGGCTGCTCTCCGCCCACGACGACACGGCGCTGCGCGCCCAGGCCCGACGCCTGCACGCGTACGCCGTCGGCAACCCGGACGCCACGGCGGCGGACATCGGCTGGTCGCTGGTCACGACGCGCGGCACCCTGGAACACCGTACGGCCGTCCTCGGCACCGACCGGGACGCTCTCGTACGCGCCCTGGCAACCCTGGCGGACGGCGCCTCTGCGACCGGGCAGGGTGGCTCGACGACCGGGGAGGGAACGTCGGCGACCGGGCACGGTGCCTCGGACACCGGGCCCGGAACCTGGGCGATCGTCCACGGGAACACCGCTCGACGCGGCAAGCTCGCGTTCCTGCTCACGGGGCAGGGGTCGCAGCGCCTCGGCATGGGCCGGGAGCTCTACGCCACGTCCCCGGTCTTCGCCGCCGCCTTCGACGCGGTGTGCGCACAGCTCGACCGGGAGCTGTTCCGGTCGGTGAAGGAGGTCGTGTTCGCCCCCGAGGGCAGCGCCGACTCCGCGCTCCTTGGGCAGACCGTCATGACGCAGGCCGCCCTCTTCGCGCTGGAGACCGCGCTGTTCCGGTTCTTCGAGCACCACGGGATCACCCCCGACTACCTCCTCGGCCACTCGATCGGGGAAGTCACCGCGGCCCACCTGGCCGGTGTCCTGGACCTGGCGGACGCCTGCGTCCTGGTCGCCGAGCGCGGCAGACTGATGCAGGCCGCGCGCGAGGACGGCACCATGGCCGCCGTCCAGGCGAGCGAGGCGGAGGTCCGCGAGTCGCTCACCGACTTCGGCGACGCCGTCGTCGTCGCCGGGGTCAACGGTCCCCGCTCGACGGTGATCTCAGGTGACGAGCTGCTGGTCAACGAGGTCGTCGCACGGTGGCGTGAGGTCGGCGTCAAGACCAAGCTCCTGCCGGTCTCGCACGCCTTCCACTCGCCCCACATGGACGCCGTCCTGGAGGAGTTCAGGTCCATCGCCGAAGGACTCACCTTCCACTCCCCCACGATCCCGGTCGTCTCGAACGTCACCGGCACGACGGCCACGCCCGACCAGCTCACCTCGCCCGACTACTGGGCGCGCCACATCCGCGAGGCGGTCCGCTTCGCCGACGGTGTGCGTCACCTGGAGGAGCTGGGCGTCACCGACTGGCTGGAGCTCGGCCCCGACGGGGTGCTCACCGCCCTCGTCGAGGAGTGCCTGACGGACGACGCCGGCTCGCTCGCGCCCGCGCTGCGCAAGGACCGGCCCGAGGCCGACACGGTCGGTACGGCGCTGGGGCGGCTGGCGGTACGAGGCGTCGCGCCCGACTGGACCGCGGTCTTCCCCGGTGCCCGGCGCGTCGACGACCTGCCCACCTACGCCTTCCAGCACGGCCGCTACTGGCTCGACGCCCCGGAGACCGCCGGTGACGCGGCGGGCCTCGGCCTGAGCGAGGCCGGTCACGCCCTGCTGGGCGCGGCGGTGACGATCGCCGACCGCGACGAGTACGTCCTCACCGGTCGCCTGTCGCGACGCAGCCACCCCTGGCTCACCGAGCACGCCGTCGCGGACGTGGTGCTGGTGCCGGGAGCGGGCCTGCTGGAACTCGCCCTGCACGCCGCCCACCATGTCGGTGCGGTGGGGGTGGAGGAGTTGACGCTGGCGGCGCCGCTGGTCCTGCCGGAACGCGGCGGCGTCCAGCTCCAGGTCGTCGCCGGCCCCGCCGACGACTCCGGCCACCGCACGCTCCAGATACACGCGCGCCCCGACACGGACGACGACACCCGCCCCTGGACCACCCATGCCACCGGCACCCTCACCACCACCCCCGTATCCACGGACCAGGCCGACCTCACAACGTGGCCGCCCACCGGAGCCGCAGAGGTCGAACTCGACGGCGCCTACGAGCGCCTGGCCGAGCAGGAGTACACCTACGGGCCCGCCTTCCAAGGCCTGCGCCGCGCCTGGAAGGGCACGAACGAGGGCGAACTCTTCGCCGAAGTCGCCCTCGCCGACGAACAGCGCACCGAGGCGGGCGTCTTCAGCCTCCACCCCGTGCTGCTCGACTCGGCCTTGCATCTGCTCCTGCCGGGTGTCGTGGACGAGGACCGCGTCGCGGTGCTCCCGTTCACGTGGGCCGGGGTGAGCGTGCACGCGGTGGGCGCCTCGGTGCTGCGGGTGCGCCTGACCCGGACCGGCCCGGAGTCGGTGGCCCTGGACCTGGCCGACGGCACCGGCGCACCGGTCGCCACCGTCGCGTCCATGGCCTACCGACCGCTGTCGAAGGACGCCCTCCGAGTGGCCGGTTCGGGCGCCGGAGACGGCCTGTACCGGGTGGAGTGGAGGCCGCTCCCCACACCGGCGTCGACGTCGGCTTCCACCGCCGCTTCTGCCGCTGCTTCTGCCGCTGCTTCCGGGCAGTCGTACCCGGACCTGCGTACGGTGGCCGACACGGTCGGGACCGAAGCCGACGCTCCGCCGGTCCTCCTGCTTCCGCTGCTGCCCGAGCACTCCGAGCCTTCCGGGCTCTCCTACGCCCACGGGGGCGATGTGGCGGGCAAGGTGCACGAGGTGACCGCTGAGGTACTGGCCCTGGTGCAGGGCTGGTTGGCGGAAGAACGGTTCGCCGACTCCCGGCTGGTCGTCGTGACAGCAGGTGCCGTGGCAGCCGGCGCCGACGAAGACGTAACGGACTTGATCCGCGCGGGCGTATGGGGCCTGCTGCGCGCCGCCCAGACCGAACACCCCGACCGCATCGTGCTCCTGGACGTCGACGACGCGGAGGGGCTGCCCCAGTCGGTCGCGGCTGCGGTGGCCTCCGGCGAGCCGCAGCTTGCGGTCCGGTCGGGTGAACTGCGCGTACCCCGCCTCACCCGCGCGGCGCAGAGCACGGGCCCGGTGAGCGGGCAGCCGCGCTGGGCCGAAGGTACGGTCCTGGTGACTGGGGCGACGGGCGCACTCGGCGGCGTACTGGCACGCCACCTGGTCACCGAACACGGCGCCCGCCACTTCCTCCTCCTCAGCCGACGAGGTCCCGACGCCCCCGGTGCGACCGAACTCCGTGACGAGCTCATGGCACTGGGAGCCATCGGCGTGGACGTCGTGGCGTGCGACGCGGCGGACCGCGAAGCGCTCGGCCGGGTCGTGCGGGAGATACCCGCGGACCGCCCCCTGACCGCCGTCGTCCATACGGCGGGTGTGCTGGACGACGGGCTGGTCGGATCGCTGACGGCGGAGAGGCTGGCCGCGGTCATGCGCCCGAAGGTCGACGCGGCGTGGAACCTGCACGACCTCACCCGCGAGCACGACCTCTCCGCCTTCGTCCTGTACTCCTCTCTCGCCGGCCTCCTCGGCACGGCGGGCCAGGCGAACTACGCGGCCGGCAACACCTTCCTCGACGCCCTCGCCCAACACCGTGCTGCCCAAGGCCTTCCGGCCACCTCCCTCGCATGGGGCCTGTGGGAGGAGACCAGCGACATCACCGATGGGCTGGCCGACGTGGACCGGAAACGGCTTGCTCGTACCGGCCTGCGTGCGCTGGCTTCGAAGGAGGCCATGGCCCTCTTCGACGCCGCGCACGCCACGGGGGACGCGGTGCTCGCCGCGACCGGCATCGACACCGCCGCCCTGCGGGCGCGCGGCGACGATGCCCTGGCCATGCTCCGCGGCCTCGTCCCCGCAGCACCCCGCCGGGCGGGAAGCGCCGCGGCAACGGGCGGTGTTTCGTCGCTGGCGGACCGGCTGGCAGGACTGCCTGCCGCGGAGCGGGAGAAGGTGCTGATCGACCTGGTACGCACGCACGTGGCGTCCGTCCTCGGTCACGCCGACCCCACGGCCATCGACGCCGACCGGGCGTTCCAGGAACTCGGCTTCGACTCCCTCACCGCCGTCGAACTCCGCAACCAGCTCAACACGACCACCGGCCTGCGTCTGCCCACGACCCTCATCTTCGACCACCCGAACCTCGCGGCTCTCGCCACATACCTGGGTGAGCAACTCGGAACGGACGGCGCACCGTCGGCCGGCCCCGTTCTCGCGGAGCTCGCCAAGCTCAAGTCGGCGATCAAGGCCCTCGCCTCGGACGAGAGCGCGCACGGCCAGGTCACGGCCCGGCTGAGGGAACTGCTGGACATCGCCGACGAGGCGGCGGGCAAGCCGTCCGCCGACAGCCCGGACCAGGATCTCGACGCGGCAAGCGACGAGGAGCTCTTCGCGCTGCTCGACGACCTGGAGTAGGACCACGCCCGGCCGGGGCCGGGACCACACACCTTCACGACAAGTCACCACGTCAACACAGCGGGGAGCTGAGAGCATCATGGCGGGCGAGGAACAACTCCGCGACTACCTCAAGCGGGCGATCGCGGATGCCCGTGACGCACGCAAGCGGCTGCGTGAGGTCGAGGACAAACAGCAGGAGCCGATCGCGATCGTCGCGATGGCCTGCCGCTACCCCGGGGGCGTGTCCTCTCCGGAGGACCTGTGGCAGCTCGTGACCGACGGCGTGGACGCGGTGACGGAGTTCCCCGACAACCGCGGCTGGGACATCGAGAAGCTGTACGACCCCGACCCGGAGCAGGCCGGCACGTCGTACGCCCGCGAAGGCGGCTTCCTGCACGACGCCGACCAGTTCGACCCCGAGCTCTTCGGGATGTCACCGCGCGAGGCTCTCGCCGTCGATCCGCAGCAACGGCTCCTCCTCGAGACCGCCTGGGAGACCTTCGAGCGCGCCGGCATCGACCCCGGCTCCCTGAAGGGCAGCCGTACGGGTGTCTTCACGGGCGTCATGTACAACGACTACGGCTCCCGCCCGAACCTTCCGGCCGACGGCAACGAGGGCTATCTGTTCAGTGGCAGCGCGGGCAGCATCGCGTCCGGCCGGCTGTCCTACACGTACGGTCTCGAAGGCCCGGCCGTCACGGTCGACACGGCCTGCTCGTCCTCCCTGGTGGCGCTCCACCTGGCGGCGGGGGCCCTGCGCCGCGGCGAGTGCGACCTGGCGCTCGCGGGCGGCGCGACCGTCATGTCGACGCCCGTCGCCTTCATCGAGTTCTCCCGGCTGCGCGGCCTCGCCGCCGACGGGCGCTGCAAGTCGTTCTCGGCCGGCGCCGACGGCACCGGCTGGGCCGAGGGTGTGGGCCTGCTGCTGGTGGAGCGGCTGTCGGACGCGCGGAGGAACGGGCACCAGGTGCTGGCGGTGATCCGCGGTTCGGCGGTGAACCAGGACGGCGCGTCGAACGGCCTCACCGCGCCGAACGGCCCCTCGCAGGAGCGCGTGATCCGTCAGGCCCTCACCAGTGCGGGCCTGACGGCCGCCGAGGTCGACGCCGTGGAGGCCCACGGCACCGGAACGGCCCTGGGTGACCCGATCGAGGCGCAGGCGCTGCTGGCGACGTACGGCCAGGAGCGGCCTGAGGACCGCCCGCTGTACCTGGGCTCGCTGAAGTCGAACATCGGCCACGCGCAGGCTGCGGCTGGTGTCGGTGGTGTGATCAAGATGGTGCAGGCGATGCGGCACGGCATGCTGCCGAAGACGCTGCACGTCGACGAGCCGACCCCCCACGTGGAGTGGGACTCAGGCGCCGTCGAACTCCTCCGGGAGCACCTGCCCTGGCCCGAGACCGGAGAGCCCCGCCGGGCCGGTGTCTCGTCCTTCGGCTTCGGCGGCACGAACGCGCACGTGATCATCGAGGAGCCGGAGGAGGTCACCGAGGAGGCCGCGGCTGCGGCCTCCGACCCGGTTGCTCCGGTGGCTTCGGCCTCTGACCCGGTTGCTCCGGTGGCTTCGGCCTCTGACCCGGTTGCTCCGGTGGCTTCGGCCTCTGACCCGGTGGTTCCGGTGTCGGTGGTGCCGTGGGTGCTGTCGGCCAAGACGCCGGCAGCGCTTGAGGCTCAGGCGGGCCGACTGCTGGAGTACGCGGAGACCACTGCCTCCGACCCGGTGGACGTGGCCTGGACGCTGGCGACGGGGCGTGCGGTGCTGGACCACCGCGCCGTGATCACCGGCCGGGACCGCGAGCAACTCCTCACCGGCCTGCGGGCGCTCGCCAGCGGCCAGACCGGCCCGGGTGTGGTCCGGGGCGCGCGAACGGGTGGGAAGACGGCGTTCGTCTTCACGGGCCAGGGTGCCCAGCGGATCAACATGGGCCTGGAACTCTACGAAGCCTTCCCCGCCTACGCCGCCGCCTTCGACGAGGTCGCAGCCGCGCTCGACGCGCATCTGGACCGGCCTCTGCGCGACGTCATTGCGTCGGGCGCCGGGCTGGACGACACCGGCTGGACGCAGCCCGCACTCTTCGCCACCGAAGTCGCCCTCTACCGACTCGTCTCCTCCTGGGGCGTCACAGCAGACCTGGTGGCCGGACACTCCATCGGCGAACTGACCGCCGCCCACGTCGCCGGCATCCTGAACCTGAGCGACGCAGCGCAACTGGTCACGGCCAGGGCCCGGCTCATGCAGGCCCTGCCCACCGGCGGAGCCATGGCAGCGGTGGAAGCAACCGAAGACGAGATCACCGCTCTCCTGACCGAGCGGGTGGCGATCGCAGCCATCAACAGCCCCACCTCCCTGGTCATTTCCGGCGACGAAGACGCCGTCCAGAACATCGCTGCCACGATGGAACAGCAGGGCAGGAAGACAAAGCGACTCACGGTCTCGCACGCCTTCCACTCCCCTCACATCGACCCGATGCTGGACGAGTTCCACACCATCGCAGCCCAACTGACATACCAGGCACCCACCATCCCGGTGGTCTCCACCCTGACCGGCCAGCTCGCGGAGGGCCACGACCTCCGCACGGCCCAGTACTGGACCGACCAGGTCCGAGGAGCCGTCCGCTTCGCGGACGCCACGACGGCCCTAACGGGTCTCGGCGCCACGACCATCATCGAAGCCGGACCCGACGGAGTCCTCTCCGCCATGGTCCAAAACACCACCGACAACACCACCGCCATCCCGCTCCTGCGGCGCGACCGCGCGGAACCGGACACACTCGTCGCGGCCCTCGCCCAGCTCCACACCCAGGGAAACACCCCCGTGGACTGGCAGACCTACCTGGCCCGATCCGGCGCCAGGCACGCTGACATCCCCACCTACGCCTTCCAGCGCCAACGGTTCTGGCTCGCAGCGGCCCAGGCCACAGCCGACGCAGCCGGCCTCGGTCTCACCGACACCGGCCACCCCCTCTTGGGCGCGGCAGTGGCGATCGCCGACCGCGACGAGCACATCTTCACCAGCCGCCTCTCCCTCCACACCCATCCCTGGCTCACCGACCACGCCGTTCTGGGCCATGTGCTGTTCCCCGGTACGGGCTTCGTGGAACTGGCCGCACGTGCAGGCCAGGAGTTCGGTGTCGGTCAGGTCGAGGACCTGACCCTGGCCTCACCTCTGGTGCTCCCCGAGCAGGGCGGCGTCCAGCTCCAGGTCCGTGTCGGCGCTCCCGACGGAGCCGGACGCCACACGATCGACATCCACTCGCGCCCCGACAACGACAGCGACGCTCCCTGGACCCTTCACGCATCCGGCTTCCTCACCGAGATCGACGACTCCGCAGCGGTCTCCAGCGACCTGCTGGCGTGGCCGCCCGCCGGGGCCGTAGAGGTGGAACTGGACGGCGTATACGAGCGCCTGGCCGAGCAGGAGTACGGCTACGGCCCTGCCTTCCAGGGCCTGCGCCGCGTGTGGAAGGGGGCGAACGAGAGCGAGGTGTTCGCCGAGGTCGCCCTTGGGGACGAGTTGCGTGCGGGCTCTGCGGACTTCATCCTTCACCCCGCCCTCCTCGACGCCTCGCTGCACGCCCTCCTGCCCGGGGTGGCCGACGCGGCGGGCCAGGCCGGATTCCCGTTCGCCTGGTCGGGCGTGAACGTGTACGCCGTGGGTGCCTCGATGCTGCGGGTACGTCTGACCCGGACGGGCCCGGAATCGGTGACCCTGGACCTGGCCGACGGCACGGGCACCCCGGTCGCCCGCGTCGACGAACTGGCGCTGCGTCCTCTGTCGAAGGACGCCCTTCGTGCAGCAGGGTCGGGCGCCGGCGACGGCCTGTACCGGGTGGAGTGGAAGCGGATCTCCAGCCCGGAGTCGTCCGGCTCTTCCGGCCAGTCGTACCCGGATCTCCGTACGGTGGCCGGCACGGTCGGGACCGAGGCCGACGCCCCGCCGGTCCTCCTGCTTCCACTGTTCTCCGACGCCCACCGCGGCGACGTGGCCGAGGCCGTCCATGAACTGACCGCTGAGGTACTCGGCCTGGTGCAGGGCTGGTTGGCGGAGGAACGGTTCGCCGACTCCCGGCTGGTCGTCGTGACAGCAGGTGCCGTGGCAGCCGGCGCCGACGAAGACGTAACAGACCTGGCCCACGCTGGTGTATGGGGCCTGCTGCGCGCGGCCCAGACGGAACACCCCGACCGCATCACCCTCCTGGACACCGACACCACCGAAGGCACCGGCGCGGACGCGCTGCCGCGCTGGATCACGGCCGCCCTCGCCTCCGGCGAGCCGCAGCTTGCGGTCCGGTCAGGTGAACTGCGGGTACCCCGCCTCGCCCGAGCGCTCCAGAGCACGACCGACCCGGTGAGCGAGCAGCCGCGCTGGGCTGCGGAAGGCACCGTCCTGATCACCGGCGCGACCGGGGCGCTCGGCGGCGTACTCGCACGCCACCTGGTCACCGAACACGGCGCACGCCATCTCCTGCTCCTCAGCCGACGAGGCCCCGACGCCCCCGGCGCGACCGAACTCCGCGAGGAACTCACCGCACTGGGCGCCGCCGACGTGGACGTCGTCGCCTGTGACGCCGCAGACCGCGAGGCGCTCGGCCGGGTCGTGCGGAAGATACCCGCAGACCGCCCGCTGACCGCCGTCATCCACACCGCAGGCGTGCTGGACGACGGGCTGGTCGGATCCCTGACAGCGGACCGACTGGCCGCCGTCATGCGCCCGAAGGTCGACGCTGCGTGGAACCTGCACGACCTCACCCGCGAGCACGACCTCTCCGCCTTCGTCCTGTACTCCTCTCTCGCCGGCCTGGTCGGTACGGCAGGCCAGGCGAACTACGCGGCGGGCAACACCTTCCTCGACGCCCTCGCCCAACACCGCCGCGCCCAAGGCCTCCCCGCCACCTCTCTCGCATGGGGCCTGTGGGAAGAGACCAGCGACATCACCGGCGGACTGGCAGACGTCGACCTCAAGCGCATGGCACGCGCAGGCCTGCGCCCGCTCAGCTCCACCCACGCCATGGAGCTGTTCGACGCCGCACACACCACGGGCGACGCGGTCCTCGCCGCAACCGGCATCGACACCGCAGCCCTCCGGGCGCGCGGTGGCGAAGCCCTGGCCATGCTGCGCGGCCTCGTCCCGGCAGCCCCTCGCCGCGCCGCAACCGTTGTCGCTGCGGCGACAAGCGCCGGCTCAGCACTGGCGGGACTCTCCGCATCGGAGCGGGAGAAGGCGCTCGTAGACCTCGTACGCACGCACGTGGCATCGGTCCTCGGCCACGCCGATCACACCGCGATCGACGCCGACCGGGCCTTCCAGGAACTCGGCTTCGACTCCCTCACCGCCGTCGAACTCCGCAACCAGCTCAACACCGCCACGGGCCTACGGCTCCCCACCACGCTCATCTTCGACTACCCCACACCCGCCGCACTCGCCGCCCACCTCGGCCAGGAGATCGCCGGCACGACGACAGCCAAGGCTGTCGTCCAGACGACCACGACCTCGGCCGCCGACGAACCGATCGCCATCGTCGGCATGGCGTGCCACTACCCCGGCGGCGTGTCCTCCCCGGAGGATCTGTGGCGACTCGTCGCCGAAGGCACCGACGCCATCACCGACTTCCCCTCCAACCGTGGGTGGGACATCGAGAAGCTGTACGACCCCGACCCGGACACCGCTGGTACGACGTACGTCCGGCAGGGCGGTTTCCTGCACGAGGCGGACCAGTTCGACCCGGAGTTCTTCGGGATGTCGCCGCGCGAGGCGACCGCGACCGACCCGCAGCAGCGACTCCTCCTCGAAACCGCGTGGGAGACCTTCGAAAGCGCCGGAATCGACCCGGCGACCGTACGCGGCACCAACACCGGCGTCTTCACCGGCGCGATGTACGACGACTACGCATCCCGACTCAGCAGCACGCCTGAGGAGTACGAGGGCTTCCTCATGACGGGGAACCTCTCCAGCGTGATCTCGGGCCGCCTGTCCTACACGTTCGGCCTTGAAGGCCCCGCGGTCACGGTCGACACGGCCTGCTCGTCCTCCCTGGTCGCCCTGCACTGGGCGGCAAACGCGCTCCGCAGCGGCGAATGCGACCTGGCCCTCGCGGGTGGTGTGGCGGTCATGTCGACCCCTACCGCGTTCGTGGAGTTCTCGCGTCAGCGTGGTCTCGCCGCCGACGGCCGGTGCAAGCCGTTCGCCGCCGGAGCCGACGGCACGGGCTGGTCGGAAGGTGTCGGCCTGCTCCTGGTAGAGCGCCTCTCCGACGCCCGGAAGAACGGCCACAACATCCTCGCCGTCGTGCGCGGCTCCGCCATCAACCAGGACGGCGCCTCCAACGGCCTGACCGCCCCGAACGGCCCGTCCCAGGAGCGGGTGATCCGCCAGGCCCTGGCCAACTCCGGCCTTACCCCGGCGGACATCGACGCCGTCGAGGCCCACGGCACCGGCACCCGCCTCGGCGATCCCATCGAGGCACAGGCGTTGCTGGCGACGTACGGCCAGGAACGCCCGGAGGACCGCCCGCTCTACCTCGGCTCGCTGAAGTCGAACATCGGGCACACCCAGGCGGCGGCCGGTGTCGGCGGTGTGATCAAGATGGTGCAGGCCATGCGGCACGGCATGCTGCCGAAGACCCTGCACGTGGACGAGCCGACGGGACACGTCGACTGGTCCGCAGGCGAGGTCGAACTACTCACCGAGCCCCGCGCATGGCAGGCCGACGGCCGCGTCCGACGCGCGGGCATCTCCTCCTTCGGCATCAGCGGCACCAACGCCCACGTGATCATCGAAGAGCCAGAGGAAATCACCCAGGAAGCCACGGCTCCCACTGTCCCGGTGCCGGTGGTGCCGTGGGTGCTGTCGGCCAAGACACCGGCAGCACTGGAGGCCCAGGCGGGCCGACTGCTGGAGTACGCCGAGACCACCGCCACAAACCCCGTGGACGTGGCCTGGACACTGGCGACGGGGCGTGCGGTGCTGGACCA
>NZ_JBSGWV010000069.1:0-29611 GCF_053609105.1 Streptomyces sp. NPDC054975 | reverse complement strand
GCGAGGAAGGCGCGCTACGCGGACGGCGCGCTACGAGGAAGGCGCGCTACGCGGAAGGCCGCCCGGTCCATGACCGGGCGGCCTTCCTCGTACGTACCGAACTGCCTACCGCGAGCGCTTCGCGAGCCGCTCCACGTCCAGCAGGATCACGGCGCGGGCCTCCAGGCGGAGCCAGCCGCGCTGGGCGAAGTCCGCCAGGGCCTTGTTGACCGTCTCGCGGGAGGCGCCGACCAGCTGGGCCAGCTCCTCCTGGGTGAGGTCGTGGACGACGTGGATGCCCTCCTCGGACTGCACGCCGAAGCGGCGCGACAGGTCGAGGAGCGCGCGGGCGACACGGCCCGGCACGTCGGAGAAGACCAGGTCGGACATCTGGTCGTTGGTCTTGCGGAGCCGGCGGGCGACCGCGCGCAGCAGGGCGGTGGCCACCTCGGGGCGGGCGTTCAGCCAGGGCTGGAGGTCGCCGTGGCCCAGGCCCAGCAGCTTGACCTCGGTCAGCGCGGTCGCGGTGGCGGTGCGCGGGCCCGGGTCGAAGAGCGAGAGCTCACCGATGAGCTCGCCGGGGCCGAGGACGGCCAGCATGTTCTCGCGGCCGTCGGGCGAGGTGCGGTGGAGCTTCACCTTCCCCTCGGTGACCACGTACAGGCGGTCGCCGGGGTCTCCCTCGTGGAAGAGCGCGTCGCCACGGGCGAGCGTCGCTTCACTCATCGAGGCGCGCAGCTCCGCGGCCTGCTCGTCATCGAGCGCCGCGAAGAGCGGGGCGCGCCGCAGAACGTCGTCCACGAGTTCTCTCCTATGTCGACCTGCTCAGGGGACCTTGATCCCATGATGCCGGACGCACAAAACAGTGCGATCAATCACAACAAGTTTGACGTACCGAACCGCCCGTCCGTACGCCAGGGCCCGATTGAGTCCTCATCGGCCGTGATCGGGGCGGATGTCAGTGGTGGCGCTTAGGCTGGCCGGGTGTCCAACTCGCCGGTGAGAGCGCAGGCCAAGGGGGCTGGAAGAGTGTCCGCCAAGGGTAATTCCGCTGTGGGCGAACAGGGTGCGCCGAAGCGTACAAATGCCGCGAAACGCACGGCGAAGGCCGCCCAGAAGCCCGCGGCGAAGGCAGGCAAGGCGGCGGGCGGGAAGGCCCCGGCCGCGAAGGCGGCCGCGAAGCCCGCCGTGAAGGCCGTGAAGCCCGCGAAACCGGAATCCCGGCTCGGGATGGTCCGCCGGGCCCGGAAGATCAACCGGGAGCTGGCCGAGGTCTATCCGTACGCCCACCCGGAGCTGGACTTCCGGAACCCCTTCGAGCTGCTCGTCGCGACGGTCCTCTCCGCCCAGACCACCGACCTGCGGGTCAACCAGACCACCCCCGCGCTCTTCGCCGCGTATCCGACGCCCGAGGACCTGGCCGCGGCCGTTCCGGAGGAGGTCGAGGAGCTGATCAGGCCCACCGGCTTCTTCCGCGCCAAGACCAAGTCGATCATGGGCCTCGCCACGGCCCTCAGGGACGACTTCGGCGGCGAGGTCCCCGGCCGCCTCGCCGACCTGGTCAAGCTGCCCGGCGTGGGCCGCAAGACGGCCTTCGTCGTGCTCGGGAACGCCTTCGGGGTGCCCGGGATCACCGTCGACACCCACTTCATGCGCCTCGCGCGCCGCTGGAAGTGGACCGAGAGTGACGACCCGGTCAAGATCGAGGCCGAGGTCGCGGAGATCTTCCCGAAGAGCGAGTGGACGATGCTCTCGCACCGGGTGATCTTCCACGGCCGCCGGATCTGCCACTCCCGTAAGCCCGCCTGCGGCGCCTGCCCGATCGCCCCGCTCTGCCCGGCGTACGGAGAGGGCGAGACGGACCCGGAGAAGGCGAAGAAGCTCCTGAAGTACGAGAAGGGCGGCTTCCCGGGCCAGCGCCTCAACCCGCCGCCGGACTACCCCGGCCGCCCGGCCGCCCCCGCCCCCGGCGTGGCACCGGGGGCCGAGTGAGCCCCGACCCGGGGGGAACGAACCCACGCACGGATCGCGTTGTGAAACACGGGGGTGCCTGCCTATGACACGCACGGAAGAAGAGACGGAAGCGGAGAACGGGCCGACGGCCGGCCGCATGGCGGCCGACGGGCTGACGAGCGACGGGCTGACGAGCGACGACCTGAGGGCCGGCCGCGTGTCGGCCGCCGGTGTGCCGCGCGGGGTCGGTACGGGCGGGCTGGTGCGGCGCGAGGGGCTGCCCGAGTGGCTCGGGCCCGTCGACCGGGCCGCACGGACCGTCGAGCCCGAGCAGCTCAGCCGCTTCCTGCCGCCCGCGAGCGGCGCCGGACGGCAGTCCGCCGTGCTCATCCTCTTCGGCGAGGGCGAGCGCGGCCCCGAGCTGCTGCTCATGGAGCGCTCCGGCTCGCTCCGCTCCCACGCCGGCCAGCCCTCCTTCCCCGGCGGCGCCCTGGACCCCGAGGACGGCGACCCGGCCGACGGAGGCCTGCTGCGGGCCGCCCTGCGCGAGGCCGAGGAGGAGACCGGCCTCGACCCCTCGGGCGTCCAGCTCTTCGGCGTGCTGCCCCAGCTCTACATCCCGGTCAGCGGCTTCGTCGTCACCCCCGTCCTCGGCTGGTGGCGGACCCCGACGCCGGTCGGGGTCGTCGATCCCGCCGAGACCGCCCGGGTCTTCACCGTGCCCGTGGCGGATCTCACGGATCCCGCCAACCGCGCGACCGCCGTCCACCCCAGCGGCCACCACGGCCCGGCGTTCCTCGTCGCATCCGCTCTGGTCTGGGGTTTTACCGCCGGAGTGATCGACCGGCTGCTGCACTACGCCGGCTGGGAGCAGCCATGGGACCGGGCCAAGCAGGTCCCGCTCGACTGGCGCTCATGACAGGCTGATCAGGCCGACCCGTGGCGAGGGCCGGTCTGCGGTGACCGAAGACGAATCTGCGAGGCTATTGACGGTGAACGTGCTGGACATCCTGTTGCTGCTCGCCGCCGTGTGGTTCGCGATCATCGGTTACCGCCAGGGCTTCGTGGTCGGCATCCTGTCGGTCATCGGCTTCCTCGGCGGCGGTCTCGTCGCCGTCCTGCTGCTCCCGATCATCTGGGACCAGCTGACGGACAACGCCGAGGTCTCGACCACGGCGACCGTCGTCTTCGTCGTCGTCGTGATCGTCTGCGCCTCCGTCGGCCAGGCCTTCACCACCCACCTCGGGAACAAGCTGCGCCGCCACATCACCTGGTCACCGGCGCGCGCCCTGGACGCCACCGGCGGCGCGCTGGTCAACGTGGTCGCCATGCTGCTCGTGGCCTGGCTGCTCGGCTCCGCCCTCGCCGGCACCTCGATGCCCACGCTGGGCAAGGAGGTGCGCAACTCGAAGGTGCTGCTCGGGGTGGAGCAGGTGATGCCCGATCAGGCGTCCACCTGGTTCACGAACTTCACCTCGACCCTCGCCCAGAACGGCTTCCCGCAGGTCTTCAGCCCGTTCGCCAACGAGCCCATCACCGAGGTCCGGCCGCCGGACCCGGCGCTCGCCGGCAGCCCGGTCGCCGCCCAGGCGAAGCGGGCCATCGTCAAGGTCGTCGGTACGGCCCCGAGTTGCGGCAAGGTCCTCGAAGGCACCGGCTTCGTCTTCGACGAGCGCCGCGTCATGACCAACGCCCATGTGGTCGGCGGCGTGGACGAGCCCACGGTCCAGATAGGCGGCGAGGGCAAGCTGTACGACGCCAAGGTCGTCCTCTACGACTGGCAGCGCGACATCGCGGTGCTGGACGTGCCGGACCTGGACGTCAAGCCGCTCCAGTTCACCGACCAGGACGCCCGCAGCGGCGACAGCGCCATCGTCGCGGGCTTCCCCGAGAACGGCTCGTACGACGTCCGCTCGGCGCGTGTCCGGGGCCGTATCAACGCCCAGGGCCCGGACATCTACCACCGCGGCGAGGTGCGCAGGGACGTGTACTCCCTGTACGCGACGGTCCGTCAGGGCAACTCCGGCGGACCGCTGCTCACCGCGGACGGCAAGGTGTCCGGCGTGATCTTCGCCCGCTCCCTCGACGACAAGAACACCGGCTACGCCCTGACCGTCGACGAGATCCGTGAGGACATCGCCCAGGGCCGTGCGGCGACCCAGCAGGTCGACAGTCAGGGGTGCGCGCTCTAGAGGCCGTGGCCCGGGCGCATGGCCGGGAGCTTCGGCCGGGTGCTGTGGCCGGGGGCTTCGGTCGGGTGCGTGGCCCGGGGGAGGGCGGGCGGTACGCCCGGGATCAGTCCCGGGTGTGCCTGAGCCGGGCCGAGACCCAGCGGGCACGGCGGCGCAGGATGTGCGGAATCCCGATGTCCTGCACGGGATGTGAGCGGCCTTGTTCCTGCGGGCCGCTCCTCTCGTGCGAGCCCGGCCTGGCGGCCGAGCGGCGGTTGCGTGCTGTGTCACCGTAGTCGTGCGTCCAGCCCATACCCCGACGTCTGCCCGGGGCCCAAGGTCGGTAACCGCCCCGGGGCCCGCCAATTGGAGTATGCGTCGGGCACATGGCCGGTCGTGGAACGGCCGTACGGTGGCGGGGTGTCAGCGGTCGGGCTCGGGGTCCTTGAGCCAGTTGATCAGCTCCGTGGAGAACGCCACCGGGTCCTCCTCGTGGGGGAAGTGCCCGAGACCGTCGAAGAGCCGCCAGCGGTACGGCGCCTCCACGTACTCCCCGGAACCTGCCGCGCTGCGCGTCCGCATCACCGGGTCCGTCGAGCCGTGCAGATGCAGCGTGGGCACCCGCACCGGGCGCTTCATGCGCCGGTTGAACTGGATGCCGTCGGGCCGCGCCATGGACCGCACCATCCACCGGTACGGCTCGATCGAGCAGTGCGCCGTCGACGGGATGCACATCGCCCGCCGGTACACCGCGAGCGCCTCCTCGTCCGGCAGGCCGGGGCCGGACCAGTCCTCGATCAGCCGGCCCACCAGGGCCGCCTCGTCCGCGACGAGCTGACGCTCCGGCAGCCACGGGCGCTGGAAGCCCCAGACGTACGATCCGGCGCGGGACTGCGAGACGTCCGAGAGCATCGCCGAGCGCCAGCGGCGCGGGTGCGGCATCGAGGAGACCGCGAGCCGGCGTACCAGCTTCGGCCGCATGACCGCCGCCGTCCAGGCGAGGTACCCTCCCAGGTCGTGGCCGACCAGCGCGGCGTCCGGCTCGCCGAGGGAGCGGATGACACCGGTGATGTCGAGCGCCAGGTTGGCGGGGTCGTAACCCCGGGGCGTACGGTCGCTGCCGCCGACCCCGCGCAGGTCCATGGCCACGGCCCGGAAGCCGGCGTCCGCGAGAGCGGGCAGCTGGTGGCGCCAGGTCCACCAGAACTGCGGGAAGCCGTGCAGCAGCAGGACGAGCGGCCCGTCGCCCATCTCGGCGATGTGGAAGCGTGCGCCGTTGGCGGCCACGTCACGGTGGGTCCAGGGGCCGTCGATCCGTACGGGACTGCCGACAGGACTTCCGCTGCTGCTTTCGGGGACGGTCATACGGACGAGCGTCCCACAGCCGCGGCCTTGTCCTGGACCGCGCCGGGCAGAGCCGCCCGTTCGGGGCGGGGGTGCGGCTTGGCGTTCTGCAGGACCGCGGCGGTCTGCTTGGCCGAGGCGATGGACTTCTCCGGCGGCTTGACCTTCTTGAACTTGGCGTAGGCGAGCAGCCCGAGCAGCCCCGCGAGCAGCACGTTCGCCGCGAAGGAGAGCAGGAAGCACCAGGCGAGGTTCCAGCCGCCCTCGCCGTTGTGGCCGCCCGTCCAGGCGTTGATGCCGTACGCGAGCGCGAAACTCAGCATCGGCAGCGAGAAGAGCAGCACCGTGGCGGCCGCCGCGCCGGCCGCGCCACCGATGGCGCCCCGCTTGACGTCCTGCCGGATCTCGGCCTTGGCCAGGGCGATCTCGTCGTGCACCAGCGCGGACATCTCGGCGGTCGCCGAGGCGACCAGCTGACCGAGGCTGCGCTCGGCTCCGTTGATCGGGTCGCTCATCGCTGCTCCCTCTTCTCTTCTACGGTCCGACCTCAGATCATGCCGGACTGTCGCCGTCATCGCGCGATGCCCCCGCCAGTTGGGCGCGCTCACGGTGTTCGGCGGCCTTCTTCTCGTAGATCGCGGCCATCCGGAGGTGGTAGTCCGGGTTGTCCTCCTCGTAGATGTCCGGGATGCCGTCCTGGTCCTCGTCGCGGTCCTCGTCCGCCATCAGAGCCTCGTATCGGCGGACGCGCATCTTGAGCAGGATCGTGGCGAGGATGGCGGCGGTGAGCGAGCCGATCAGGACGGCCGCCTTGACCTCCTCGGTCAGTGCCGCGTCGCCTTCGAAGGCCAGCTCGCCGATGAGGAGGGAGACGGTGAAGCCGATGCCGGCGAGGCAGGCGACGGCGAAGACGTCCGGCCAGGCCAGGTCGCTGTTGAGCTCCGCGCGGGTGAAGCGGGCGGCGAGCCAGGTGCCGCCGAAGATGCCGAGGGTCTTGCCGACGACGAGGCCGAGGATCACACCGAGGGTGACCGGGTTGTGGGAGATGTCGGCGATGGTCTTCCCCGTGATGCTGACACCGGCCGAGAACAGGGCGAACAGCGGCACGGCCAGACCGGCGGAGAAGGGCCGGACCAGGTGCTCGATGTGCTCGCCGGGGGAGTGGGCCTCCCCCTCGCGCCTGGTGCAGCGCAGCATCAGGCCCATGGCGACACCGGCGATGGTGGCGTGGATGCCGCTGTTGTACATCAGGCCCCAGATGACCAGCGCGAGCGGGACGTACACGTACCAGCCGCGGACGCCCTTGCGCAGCAGCAGCCAGAAGACGGCCAGGCCGGCGAAGGCGCCGCCGAGGGCGGGGAAGTTCAGGTCGTTCGTGAAGAAGATCGCGATGATCAGGATCGCGAAGAGGTCGTCGACGACGGCGAGCGTGAGCAGGAACGCGCGGAGCGCGGAGGGCAGCGAGGTGCCGATGACCGCGAGGACCGCGAGCGCGAAGGCGATGTCGGTGGCGGTGGGCACGGCCCAGCCGTCCATGGAACCGCCGCCGATGATGTTGGTCAGGGCGTAGACGAGGGCCGGGGCGGCCATGCCGCAGATCGCGGCGATGACCGGGAGGGCGGCGGCCTTGGGGTCGCGCAGCTCGCCCGCGACGAGCTCACGCTTGAGCTCGATGCCGGCCACGAAGAAGAAGATCGCGAGGAGGCCGTCGGCCGCCCAGTGCTGGATGGAGAGGTCAAGGCCCAGGGCGGCGGGCCCTATGTGGAAGTTCCGGACCGTCTCGTAGCTGTCGTTGAGGGGGGTGTTCGCCCAGACGAGCGCGGCGACGGCGGCCACGAGCAGGAGCACGCCACCGACGGTCTCGGCCCGCAGCGCGTCGGCCACGTACTGCCGCTCGGGCAGAGACAGACGGCCGAGGAGCTTACGGGCGGTGGGGGTGGGCGCGGGCACGGCGGGTGACCTCCGGTCGGGTAGGCAGCACAAAACACATGCCGACCAGACTTCCCGGCGCACCTAGGTGTTTCTGTCGCGTCTCTGACGCGATCTTTACCCTACCTAACGAGCGGGGGCTGTGTCCGGTGATCTTCACTTTAGGGACAAGACCCCACTCCGGCCCGTTATGGACGAAAAGGGCGCCCACTCCGGTGACCTGGAGTGGGCGCCCTGGAAGAGCGGGGTCTCAGTCCTCGCTGGACGCGCTCGGCAGCTTGGTCTGGATGAGGTCCATGACCGAGGAGTCCGTGAGCGTCGTCACATCGCCCAGCTCCCGGTTCTCCGCCACGTCCCGCAGCAGGCGGCGCATGATCTTGCCGGAACGGGTCTTCGGCAGCTCCGCCACCGGCAGGATCCGCTTCGGCTTCGCGATCGGGCCGAGCGTCGTGCCGACGTGGTTGCGCAGCTCGGTGACGAGGCTGTCGTCCTCGCTCGCCGTGCCGCGCAGGATCACGAAGGCGACGATCGCCTGGCCGGTCGTCTCGTCGGCCGCGCCGACGACCGCCGCCTCGGCGACGGACGGGTGCGAGACGAGCGCCGACTCGACCTCGGTGGTGGAGATGTTGTGCCCGGAGACGAGCATGACGTCGTCGACCCGGCCCAGCAGCCAGATGTCGCCGTCCTCGTCCTTCTTCGCGCCGTCGCCGGCGAAGTACTTGCCCTCGAAGCGCGACCAGTACGTGTCGAGGAACCGCTGGTCGTCGCCCCAGATCGTGCGGAGCATCGACGGCCACGGCTCGGTCAGGACCAGGTAGCCGCCGCCTCCGTTCGGGACCTCGTTGGCCTCGTCGTCGACGACGGTGGCGGAGATGCCGGGGAGCGGACGCTGGGCGGAGCCCGGCTTGGTCTCGGTGACGCCCGGCAGCGGCGAGATCATCATCGCGCCGGTCTCGGTCTGCCACCAGGTGTCCACGATCGGGGTCTTCCCGGCGCCGATGTGCTCGCGGTACCAGACCCAGGCCTCGGGGTTGATCGGCTCGCCGACCGAGCCGAGCACACGCAGGCTCGACAGGTCGAACTTCGCGGGGATGTCGTCGCCCCACTTCATGAACGTGCGGATCGCGGTGGGCGCCGTGTAGAGGATCGTGACGCCGTACTTCTGGACGATCTCCCAGAAGCGGCCCTGGTGCGGGGTGTCCGGCGTGCCCTCGTACATGACCTGCGTCGCGCCGTTGGCCAGCGGGCCGTACGTGATGTACGAGTGCCCGGTCACCCAGCCGATGTCGGCGGTGCACCAGTAGACGTCGGTCTCCGGCTTGAGGTCGAAGACGGCGTGGTGGGTGTAGGCCGCCTGGGTGAGGTAGCCGCCGGAGGTGTGCAGGATGCCCTTGGGCTTACCCGTCGTACCGGAGGTGTAGAGGATGAAGAGCGGGTGCTCCGCCTCGAACGCCTCGGGGGTGTGCTCGGCGGACTGGCGGGCGACGACGTCGTCCCACCACACGTCCCGGCCCTCGGTCCAGGCCACGTCCTGGCCGGTGCGGCGGACGACCAGGACCTTGCCCACCTTGTCCGTCCGCGTGAGGGCCTCGTCGACGGCGGGCTTGAGGGCGCTGGGCTTGCCGCGGCGGTAGCCACCGTCGGCGGTGATCACCAGCTTGGCGTCGGCGTCCTCGACACGGGTGGCGATGGCGTCGGCCGAGAAACCGCCGAAGACCACGGAGTGCGCGGCGCCGATGCGGGCACAGGCCAGCATCGAGACGACGGCCTCGGGGATCATCGGGAGGTAGATGGCGACCCGGTCGCCCTTGGTGACGCCCAGCTCGGTCAGGGCGTTGGCGGCCCGGGAGACCTCGTCCTTGAGCTCGGCGTAGGTGATGGCGCGGCTGTCGCCGGGCTCGCCCTCGAAGTGGATGGCGACCCGGTCGCCGTTGCCGGCCTCGACATGGCGGTCCACGCAGTTGTACGCCACGTTGAGCGCGCCGTCGGCGAACCACTTGGCGAACGGCGGGTTCGACCAGTCGAGGGTCTCGGTCGGCTCGGTGGCCCAGGTGAGGCGCTTCGCCTGCTCGGCCCAGAAGCCAAGCCTGTCCGCCGCGGCCTGCTCGTAGGCCTCCGCCGTCACGTTGGCGTGCGCGGCCAGCTCGGCGGGCGGCGCGAACCGCCGCTCCTCCTTGAGCAGGTTGGCCAGGCTTTCGTTGCTCACGACATCTCCCTTTCCCAGGGCGTCCTATGTGCCTATGTGTCCCGCGCCATAGCTCATCAGTCGGAGAGCCGGGTGACAAGAGTCTCCAGGCAATTGGTTTAGACCTGTGAGATGACGAGGGTGCGCGGTGGCCCCTCCGTCCCGAGCGGAGGGACGAAGGGGCCACCCAGTCTCACGGACGCGAGGGCGGGAAGGTTCAGGACGCGCGGACCTCCGTCCGATCCTCGATCATGGACGGCGCGATCCGGTCGTCGGTCCCGTCCTTGCTCCGGGCCTCGACGAAGGACGGCGTACTGCGGTCGTCGGACGGCCCGGAGGACTCGGACGGCTCGGGCGGCCGGGAGGGCTCGGACGGCCCGGAGGACTCGGACGGCTCGGGCGGCCGGGAGGGCTCGGACGGCCCCGAGGACTCGGACGGCCGGGAGGGCTCGGAGGACTCGGACGGCCCGGAGGACTCGGACGGCGCGACCCGGTCGAAGACGTCCTCGTAGCGGTGCTGTTCGTCCGGCCCGGCCAGCAGGTACGCCTGGGCCTCGCCCACGTGGAAGTACATCCCGTGGAGCGTCAGGGTGCCCTCGGCGAGCCGCCGCGCCACCGACTCGTACGCCCGCAGGTGCTCCAACTGCTGGACCACGTTGGTCAGACAGAGCTGTTCCACCGCGTCGGCCGGCAACCGCCCCGAGATCCGCGCCCAGGCGTGTCTGCGGCTGGCCATCCGCTCCAGGCTCGGCATCCCGTGGCGCAGCCAGCGCCGCAGCGGGGTCTGCGGAGTGTCCGGCGTGCTGTTCATGAGGGCCTGCATCGCGCCGCAGCCGGAGTGTCCGCAGATGGTGATCGACTGGACCCGCAGCACCTCCACCGCGTACTCGATCGCCGCCGCCACCGAGTCGTCGCCGCTCTCCTCGCCGGGCAGCGGGACGAGATTGCCCACGTTCCGTACGGTGAACAGGTCGCCCGGGCCGCTGGAGGTGATCATGCTCGTGACCAGGCGGGAGTCGGCGCAGGTGAGGAAGAGCTGCGAGGGACGCTGGCCCTCGCGGGCGAGCCGCGCCAGCTCGTCGCGCACCAGCGGGGCGGTGTTGCGCTGGAACTTGCCGATACCGCTCGCCAGTTGGTGACCGGTCGCGCGGCGCCGCTCGTCGGTGGCGTGGTGGTGGCCGCCGCAGTGGTTGCGCCAGGGTGTCCACGGGCGGCAACAGGCGTGGGACGTCGTGTCGGGTTCGGCGATTCGCGCGCCGGACGGGCCGGTCATCTCGACCGCGCCGCCGTGCCGTACATGGGTCGCCTGCCAGTCGTGCAGGGTCTCGTACGCCGCGTGGTCCATGAAGGACCCGTCCAGTTCGACGACCACCCGGGCCCCTTGGGGTAGTTGGTGAAGGGCCCGGCTCAGTCGGGGGACGGCGAGGAAGGTCAACTGCCCGCGGACGCGCACCAGGTGGCTGCCGTCCCGCTCCTCGCGGGTGATGCGGGTCTTGGTGAGACGGTGCATGGCGACGCCGGTGGCCACCGCGATGCCGAGCGCGACCCCTTCGAGGATGCCGACGAGGACGACTCCGCTGAGCGTCACCGCGTAGACGAGGACCTCGCGGTGCCGGGTGACGCTACGGATGTGGGTGATGCTCACCATCTGGACGCCGACCACCATGACGAGCGCGGCGAGCGCGGGCAGCGGGATCAGATCGAGGACGGGGACGAGGAAGAGCGCGGCCAGCACGATCCACAGGCCGTGCAGCATCGTGGAGTTACGGCTCACGGCACCGGCGGAGACGTTGGCGACGCTGCGCACCGCGACTCCGGCGACCGGGAGCCCGCCGAGGGCGCCGGAGACGACGTTCGCCGCTCCCTGGCCGGCCAGTTCGCGGTCGAGCCGGGAGCGGGGCACGCCGTGGCCGTGGTCCGGGCGGGCGGCCACCAGCTTGTCCACGGCGACGGCGGAGAGCAGCGACTGGACGCTGGTCACCAGCGTGATGGTGAGCACGCCCGCCGCGATGCCGAGGACGGGGCCCTCCGGGAGGCCGGGCAGCGCGTGACTGCTCCAGGAGGGCAGGTCGACGCGCGGGACCGCGAGCCCGGCGAGCGTGGCGGCCGCCGTCGCCACGGCCACGGCGGCGAGGGCCGCCGGGACCTTGCGCAGCAGCCGTCCCGTACGGCCGGGCAGGCGCGGCCACAGCAGGAGCAGGCCGACGGTGAGGGCGCTGATGACCAGGGCGGCCGGGTGGACGTCGGCCAACTGGGCGGGCAGTCCGAGGACGTTGTCCACGGCGGAGCTCTGGGGCGTGCCGCCGAGCACGATGTGGAGCTGCGCGAGGGCGATGGTCACACCGATGCCGGCGAGCATGCCGTGCACGATCGCGGGGGAGACCGCGAGTGCGGAGCGGGCCACCCGCAGGGCGGAGAGCCCTAGTTGGGCGAGCCCGGCGAGGACGGTGATGGCGCAGGTGGTGCGCCAGCCGTAGCGCTGGATCAGTTCGGCGGTGACCACCGTGAGGCCTGCGGCGGGGCCGCTGACCTGGAGCGGCGACCCGCCGAACCGGCCGGCGACGATGCCGCCGACGGCGGCGGCCACCAGGCCGGCCTGGAGCGGGGCTCCGGTCGCGAGCGCGATGCCGAGGGAGAGCGGCAGCGCGATCAGGAAGACGGCGATCGAGGCGGACACGTCGGCGCCCGCGATGCGGAAGCGGCGCCCGGGGCCGCCGGGCGGGCTGTGCGGTCGTTGGTCGGGGGTGCGGCGAAGGGGTGTGCAGAGAGTCATGTGTTCCCGTCTTCTCCGGGGCAGCGCGGTCGCGGCTCGTCGGGACGAACGTGGGGGTCGCGGCCGTGGGTCACGGCGTGCAGTGGCGGGATGACCGGGCGATTCTCAACGCTCGGTAAATGGATCGTAATGGAGAGTAAAGACTGCGGCATTATTTTCGGGGCAAACAGGGCAATGATTCACCGGTTGGAGTGACAGCCGGTCGCCATGCCGCTTGTCGTTTCATCTTTCCGGTGTCCGTGGTGCGACGTTGACGCCGCTCGCACGTCGTACGGAACCGAGGAGAGGTGGGCGGATGTCAGCCGCCGGGAGAAGGACCACTGTCCGCAGGAGGGCACTCGGCGCCGGTGCCCTCGTCGTAGCCCTGTTGACCGGCCTGGCCGGTTGCTCGGACCCGTCGGGGACGGCCACGCCCAAGGGCGCCCCAGGGGCGAAGGAACCCGCCGGGGCCCCGCCGAACACGGTGCGCCTGATCGGCGACGGCTCCACCGCCTACACCGGCGCACAGCCGCGCCAGCCCGTCTGGCAGAAGCTGAAGCCGGGCCAGCAGCCGCCGCAGTTCGTGGTGTTCTCCTGGGACGGCGCGGGCGAGGACAGCCAGAAGCTCTTCTCCCACTTCCGCGAGGTGGGCAAGAAGTACGACGCGACCATGACCTACTTCCTCAGCGGCGTGTACCTGTTGCCCGAGGACAAGCGCACGCTCTACGACCCGCCGGGCCACGCCGCCGGCAGCTCGGACATCGGCTTCAACGACGCCGAGGGCATCCGTGCCACCGTCCGCGAGCTCCGCGGCGCCTGGCAGGAGGGCAACGAGATCGGCACGCACTTCAACGGTCACTTCTGCGGGCCGGGGAGGGGCGTCGGCACCTGGTCGGTCGAGGACTGGAAGAGCGAGATCAAGCAGGCCAAGTCCTTCGTGAAGAACTGGAAGTCGAACTCCGGCCTGGCCGGCGAGCAGCCGCTGCCGTTCGACTACGACAAGGAGCTGGTCGGCGCGCGCACGCCGTGCCTGGAGGGCCGCGAGAACTTCGTGAAGGCCGCCTCCCAGCTGGGCTTCCGCTACGACACCAGCGGCGTCAACGACCAGATCTGGCCGAAGAAGGACCACGGCCTGTGGGATCTGTCGATGCACCTGGTGCCGATGCCCGGCCGGGCGTTCCAGACGCTGTCGATGGACTACAACTTCATGGTCAACCAGTCGGGTACCAGGACCCAGGGCGACCCGTCCCAGCACGCGTACTGGGGCAACCAGATGCGGGACGGCCTGGTGCAGGCCTTCAACCGCTCGTACCACGGCAACCGGGCGCCGGTGATCATCGGCAACCACTTCGAGTCCTGGAACGGCGGCACGTACATGCGCGCCATCGAGGAGACCATCGCCACGGTGTGCGTGCAGAAGGACGTGAAGTGCGTGTCCTTCCGGCAGCTCGCGGACTGGCTCGACGCCCAGGACCCGGCGGTGATCGCGAAGATGCGGACCCTGAAGGTCGGCGAGGCCCCGAAGGGCGGCTGGGCGACCTTCCTGGCGCCCCAGCCGCCGGCCCCGTCGACGCCTGCTCTCCGGAAGCCCGAACAGCACTGACGCGCGGGGCTCGTCGGGGCGTCCCTCAGGTGGGCTGAGGGACGGCAAGCTCCTCGCGGAGAACGAAACCGGGGTCGACCTGCGCCGCCAGGTCGGCCCCGGTCTTGGCGTTGCCCCAGCTCTCCGCGTTCCTCAGGTGGAAGTGGACCATCTGGCGCGTGTACCGCTCCCAGTCGCGATGGGCGTACGAGTCGTCCGCCGCGTCCTGGAGGGCCTGGAGCGCCATCCGGTTGTCCGCCTCCAGGAGTTCGAAGCGGGAGGCGCGGCCCTTCTCCATCGCGCGGACCCAGTCCGAGTGGCCCACCGTCACCAGCAGGTCGTCGCCCACCTCCGCGCGCAGGAAGTCCACGTCGTCCGGGCCCTGCACCTTGTTGCCGACGACCTTGAGCGAGACGTCGAAGTCCCGTGCGTACTCTTTGTACTGGCGGTAGACCGACACGCCCTTACGAGTCGGCTCGGCGACCAGGAACGTCATGTCGAAGCGGGTGAACATCCCGGAGGCGAACGAGTCCGAGCCCGCCGTCATGTCGACGACCACGTACTCGTCCACCCCGTCGACCAGGTGGTTCAGGCACAGCTCCACCGCTCCCACCTTGGAGTGGTAGCAGGCCACCCCCAGGTCCGACTCCGTGAACGGCCCCGTCGCCATCAGCCGGATGTCGCCGTCGTCGAGGCGCACGGTCCGCGCGCAGGCGTCGTACACGGGGTTGTCCTCACGGACCCGCAGCAACCGTGAACCCTCCCCCGGCGGGGTCGTCTTGATCATCGAGTCCGCCGAGGTGATCCGCGGGTTGGAGCCCCGCAGGTACTCCTTGATCATCGGCAGATGCGCGCCCATCGCGGGCAGCGCCGCCGCCTGGGCCTCGTCGAGCCCGAGCGCGGTCCCGAGATGCTGGTTGATGTCGGCGTCCACCGCGACGACGGCGGCCTCGTTGGCGGCGAGATGGCGGATGAAGAGCGAGGACAGCGTGGTCTTGCCGCTGCCGCCCTTCCCTACGAAAGCGATCTTCATGTTCACGAAGCGTAGCGTCATGATTGCTCCATGTGGTCAAGGTCCGTGAAGAAGACCACTCCAAGGTGGGGTGGGCGGCCGGGGCGCGTAGCCTCGCTACTTATGAGTACGCACGCCTCTGACCCCCTGGCCGCCCTCGGCTCCCTGCCGGGCGTCGCCGACTCGGTGGACTCCGTACGCAAGGCCGTCGACCGGGTCTACGGACACCGCGTGATGCGGCGCCGCAGCAACGAGATCACCTCCGAGGCCGCCCTGCGCGGGGCGCGCGGTTCGGCCGCGCTGTCCGGCGCCGACTGGGCGCTGGAGGAGGTTCGCCGGCGCACCGACTTCGGAGGCGACGCCGAGGCGCGGACCGTGGGCGCCGCCCTGCGGCTGGGCGCCGAGGCGGGCCAGCTGCTCTCCATCTGGCGCCAGTCGCCGCTGCGGGTGCTCGCCCGGCTGCACCTGGTCGCGGTCGGTGACGCGGCGCTCGGGACGGCCCCGGGCGACGTGGCCGATTCGGTCGGCAGGCCCCGGCAGCTCGGCGAAGCGGTCGACGAGCCCCTGATCGAGGCGCCCCTGCCGGACCCGGCGGAGGTCGCGGGGCGGCTCGACGGACTCTCCGAGCTGATCATCGCGGGCGGTACGGCCCCGGCGCTGGTGACGGCGGCCGTGGTGCACGGCGAACTGCTCGCGCTGCGCCCCTTCACCTCGTACAACGGCCTGATCGCCCGGGCCGCCGAGCGGATCGTGCTGATCGGCAGCGGGCTCGACCCCAAGTCGATCTGCCCGGCCGAGGTCGGTCACGCCGAGCAGGGGCGGGCGGCGTACGTCGCCGCGTTCGAGGGGTACCTCTCGGGGACTCCGGAGGGCATGGCCGCCTGGATCGCCCACTGCGGGCGGGCCGTGGAGCTCGGGGTCCGGGAGTCGACGGCGGTCTGCGAGGCGCTGCAGCGCGGCGCGGCCTGAAAATCCCCCACACAAGGGTTGCGGCGGTACCAGTCCTGGTACCGCCGCTGGCACGTCTGCCGAGTTACCAAGCGTCCTCGATATGTGCCCATCAGGCGGGGAACTTTGCCCGTCGCCTGGTGCGGCTGGCCCGTAATCGACGGGTCGACGTCGCGTGGGTGCTCAGCTTCTGTGCGTGGTCCGTGGGGCCTTCTTGCTCAACAGGTGATCCTCTCGGATGTCCTAGGTCTCGCGGGCCTGATTCCTTTCTACTCCTGTCGAGTGGGATGCGAAAGCCCTGGCCCCACTTCTTTACTTTCGTATCAAATCCGGGCAAAGCGATCGGCAAGAGCGGAGTGCCGCCGCCGGTTCGCGTACCAGACCAGTCCGGCCGTCGCCGCGGCCGCGCCCACGGCGGCGGCGGCGAGGAGCGCGGGGCGCGGCGGCATCCGGAACGCGGGCAGCCGCTGCTTGAGCCGGACCGGCTTCTCGAAGGACAGGATCGGCCAGTCCCGGGCGATGGCCTCCCGTCGGAGCGTGCGGTCGGGATTGACCGCGTAGGGGTGGCCCACGGACTCCAGCATCGGTACGTCCGTCGCCGAGTCGCTGTACGCGTAGCAGCGGGAGAGGTCGTAGCCCTCCGACTCCGCGAGCTCGCGGATAGCCTCCGCCTTGGTGGGGCCGTAGGCGTAGTACTCCACCTCGCCGGTGAAGCAGCCGTCGTCGCCGACGACCATCCGCGTGGCGACGACCCGGTCGGCGCCGAGCATCTCACCGATCGGCTCCACCACCTCGGCGCCCGAGGTCGAGACGATCACGACGTCCCGGCCGGCGGCGTGGTGCTCCTCGATGAGGGACGCGGCCTCGTCGTAGATGATCGGGTCGATCAGCTCGTGCAGGGTCTCGGCGACGAGCTCCTTGACCTGCGAGACGTTCCATCCTTTGCAGAGCGCGGAAAGGTATTCCCGCATCCGCTCCATCTGATCGTGGTCGGCGCCGCCCACGAGGAAGACGAACTGGATGTAGGCCGTCCGCAGGACGGCGCGGCGGTTGATCAGTCCGCCTTGGTAGAAGGACTTGCTGAAGGTCAGCGTCGAGGACTTCGCAATGACCGTCTTGTCCAGGTCAAAGAAGGCGGCTGTGCGCGGCAACGAGTGGTTTTCCACGAGCTGAGCATAGGTGCCCGCCATTCGGCGTACGCTCGGGCGTGTGGGTTTGCCTGAGAAGGCTCTCGGGTACACCATGGAAGTCACGGATCGTTCGCGACCGTGCTAACCCGGTCCGGCTCCTCCCCCCCCGAGTCGGCCGGAGAGACGACCCCCGCTCTCCCCCCCGGCGGGGGTCGTCGCATGTCCGGACGCGTTTTCGCCCTTCGGATCTTCATCTCTCCCCCTCTCCGCGGCCGAGTGGCCGCGATGGCGTGATGCCCTCGGTTCGTCACTCAGCGTAGCGGTCGCGCTGCTCTCCGGGCATCCCCGGTATGGGGCACGGGGATATTCACAGACGCTGGGTTATCCACAGTTTTCGAGCAAGATCCACACGATTTCCGGGACGGCGCCACGGTGATTCCGACCGCGAACTCCGCGGACGGAAGGAATCACCGATCTCGGCCGCGCTACGGGCGAGGGCGGGATCGCATCGACAGGGGGCGTGTGCTGTGGCGGGAACCATGACTTACGGAACGGCGCGGGGTCCGAGGTCGGACCGGGCCTGGAGGACGGACGGGGCCTGGAGGGCGGGCAGGACCTCGGAAGTGGGCAGGGCCTCGGGAGCGGGCCGGGCTTCGCGGACGGGCAGGGCGGAGGGGGCGTCCGGTTCCGGCCGTGCGGCCGGGCCCCTGATCGTGACCGAGGACCTCGCACTCCTCGACGACCTCTTGCGGCTGTGCGCCGCCGCGGGAGCCGAGCCGGAGGTGCACCACACGGTGCCGGAGCACCGTGCGAGCTGGGGTGAGGCGCCGCTCGTCCTGGTCGGCGACGACGCCGCGGCCCGCTGCCGTGGGGCGGCGCGCAGGCAGGGGGTGATCCTCGTCGGGCGGGACCGTGACGATCCCGACGACCCCGAGGTGTGGCGGCGCGCCGTCGAGCTCGGCGCCGACTGTGTGCTGCGGCTGCCGGACGCCGAGAGCTGGCTCGTCGACCGCATCGCCGACGCGGCCGAGGGCGCGGGCCGGCCGGCCCTGACCGTCGGCGTCATCGGCGGACGCGGCGGAGCCGGGGCCTCCACACTGGCCTGCGCGCTCGCGCTGGCCGCAGCAAGGACCGGGCGGCGCACCCTGCTCGTGGACGGCGACCCGCTCGGCGGCGGGCTCGACGTCCTGCTCGGCGGGGAGCGCGTCGAAGGCCGGCGGTGGCCCGACTTCGTCGCCTCCAAGGGGCGGGTCGGCGGCGGCGCCCTGGAGGAGTCGCTGCCCTCGGTGCGCGGGCTGCGGGTGCTCAGCTGGGACCGGGGGGACACGGTCCTCGTCCCGGCCGAGGCCATGCGCGCGGTGCTCGCCGCGGCGCGCAGGAGGGGCGGCATCGTCGTCGTGGACCTGCCCCGCCGGATCGACGAGGCGGGGACGGAGGCGCTGGCCCAGCTCGATCTCGGACTCCTCGTCGTGCCCGGCGAGTTGCGGGCCGTCGCCGCGGCCCACCGGGTCGCCTCCCTCGCGGGCGGGGTGCTGAGCGACCTGCGTGCCGTGGTGCGCGGACCGTATGCGCCCGGGATCGACGAGCAGTGGGTCGCTGACACCTTGGGGCTGCCGCTCGCGGGGGAACTCCCGCACGATCCGGGCCTCCTGGCCGCCCTCGACAGCGGGGCTCCGCCCGGCGACGAGGCGCGCGGACCGCTCGGCCGGTTCTGTGCCGCGTTCTGGGAGCGCGCGCTGGCCCCCGAGGCCGTCTCATGACCGCCACGGCGTACGAGGGCGGTGCGGGGCTCCTGGAGGCCGTGCGGCAGCGGCTCGCCGAGAGCGGGGCCGAGCCGACACCGGCCAGGGTCGCGGCGGCGCTGCGGGCGCAGGGCCGGCTCCTGGGCGACGCGGAAGTCCTCGGCGCCGCCGAGGCGTTGCGCAGCGAACTCGTCGGCACCGGACCGCTGGAGCCGCTGCTCGCCGACCCCGCCGTCACCGACGTGCTGGTCTCCGGCCCCGACCAGGTCTGGGTCGACCGGGGCGCCGGACTCGAACTGACCGGGGTCCGCTTCCCGGACGCTCCGGCCGTGCGCCGGCTGGCGCAGCGGCTCGCGGCGGTCGCCGGGCGGCGCCTGGACGACGCCCGGCCGTGGGTGGACGCCCGGCTCCCGGACGGGACCCGGATGCACGCGGTGCTGCCACCGGTGGCCGTCGGCTCGACGTGCCTGTCGCTGCGGGTGGTGCGGCCCCGGGCCTTCTCCGTGGAGGAGCTGACCCGGGCGGGCACGGTGCCGCCCGGCGGGGAGCGGATCCTGCGCGCCCTGATCGAGGCCCGGGTCTCGTATCTGATCTCCGGTGGGACGGGCTCGGGGAAGACGACACTCCTGTCCACGCTGCTCGGCCTGGTCGGCGAGAAGGAGCGGATCGTCCTCGCCGAGGACTCGGCCGAGCTGCGGCCGGACCATCCGCACGTGGTGCGCCTGGAGGCGCGTCCGGCGAACCAGGAGGGCGCGGGTCTGGTGACCCTGCGGGACCTGGTCCGCCAGGCGCTGCGGATGCGGCCGGACCGGCTCGTGGTCGGAGAGGTGCGCGGCGGGGAGGCCGTCGATCTGCTGGCCGCTCTCAACACGGGCCATGAGGGTGGCTCGGGGACGCTCCATGCCAATACGGCGGCGGACGTACCGGCGCGCCTCGAAGCCCTCGGGACGGCCGCCGGACTGGACCGGGCGGCGCTGCACAGCCAGTTGGGGGCGGGGCTGTCGGCGGTGCTGCATCTCGTACGGGACCGGGCGGGCCGTCGGCGGATCGCGGAGATCCATGTCCTGGAGCGGGACCGGGAGGGGCTGGTGGTGACCGTGCCCGCGCTGCGCTGGGGAGCGGCCGGGTTCGAGCGCGAGCGCGGCTGGGAGCGGCTGCGGTCGCTGATCGGGGGCGGGTCATGAGCGGTGACCAGTGGGTGGTGGCCCAGGGTGCGGCGGTGCTGTGCGCCGGGGCCGCGCTGTGGCGGGTGGCCGAGCGGGAGCGGGGCCTCCGTCGGGCGCGCGTGGTGCTCGCGGGCGTCGGGGTGCCGGGGGCCGCGGGGGACCGGGGGGTCATGGAGCGGACGGGGCCGTCGTGGCGGGCGGTCGGGGAGCGCTGGTGGGCCGCCGTGCGGGGGCGGCGCGCCTGGCTCTGTCTGCCGGTGGCGGCGGTTCTGGCGGTTCTCGGGGAGTCGCCGCTGCCCTTGGTGGCGGGGGTGCTGGCGGTGCCGCTGGTGGGGCGCCGACTGCGGGCCGTGGCGCTCCGCAAGGAGCGGGAGGCGCGGTCCGACGCGGTGGTGGGCCTCTGCGGCACCGTCGCGGCCGAGCTGAGGGCGGGCCGGCAGCCCGCTCGGGCCTTGCTGTTCGCGGTCAGGGCCACCGGGGCGCTCGGGCCGCAGGAGGAGGCGGAGGTCCTCGCGGCGGCCCGGTTCGGCGGCGATGTGGCCCAGGCATTGCGGAGGGCGGCGCGTCAGGACGGGGCGGACGGGCTGGCCGGCCTGGCGGCCTGCTGGCAGGTCGCGGTGGACGGCGGCGCGGGACTGGCCGCCGGGCTCGACCGGCTGGAGGCCGCGCTGCGGGAACACCGGGACCAGCGGGAGCGGCTGAGGGCCCAACTGGCCGGGGCCTGGGCGACGGTGGCCGTCCTCGCCGTACTCCCGGCCGTCGGGCTCGTGCTCGGTTCGGCGCTCGGGGCGCGCCCGCTGTACGTGCTGCTGCACACGCCGGTGGGTCTCGGATGTCTGGCCGTCGGAGCGGCCCTGGAAGCAGCCGGCTTGTGGTGGGCGGCCCGGATCGTCCGAGGAGGGGAGCGCGTGTGAGCGCGGCGGCGTTGCTTGCGGGCCTGGGCGGGGAGTTCGTCCACAGGCTGTGGGTGGCGGTCGTGGTGGTCGCCTCGCTCGCCTGGGCGGCCTGGGCGGTGGCCGACCGGCGGCGCGAGCGGCGGACCCGGAAACGGATCGAGGCCCTGCTGGACCTCCGGCCCGCGCGCGGTCGACGGCTCGGCAGCCGATGCCCGTCCTGGCTGCGGACCTGGGCGGTCCCCCTGGTGGCGGCGGCCGTCGGCTGGGCCCTCGTCGGTGGGCTGTTGGGGATCTTCGCGGGTGCCGCTGCGGGCTGGGGCGTACGGCGGTGGCGTGTGCGCCGCGCTCCGGCGAGCGGTGACGAGGAGGAGGCCGCACGGCAGCTTCCACTCGCGGCCGACCTGTTGGCGGCCTGCGCGTCCGCGGGAGCGGGGCCGGGCGAGGCGGCGGAGGCGGTGGGGAGGTCGCTGGGCGGACCGGTCGGCGAGCGGCTGACGCGCACGGCCGCGGAGCTGCGGCTCGGCGGCGAACCGGCCGATGTGTGGCGGAGGTTCGGCGAGATACCCGGCGCGGAGGGCCTGGCCCGCTGCCTGGAACGGGCTGGCTCCTCCGGGGCGCCCGCCGCCGAGGCCGTCTCACGACACGCGGCCGACCTGCGCGCGGACCGGGCCCGCAAGGCGGCGGCACGGGCCCAGCGGGCCCAGGTACTGATCACCGCCCCCGTGGGGCTCTGCTTCCTGCCCGCCTTCCTGGCGGTGGGAGTCGCCCCGGTGGTGATCGGCCTCGCGACGGGCCTGCTGCGGAACTGACCGAAGACGAACCAGAAGACATGTCCGAAGAAGACGAAAACAACGATGACGCATGGGGGTTGGCATGGCGAGGACGCAGAGGCAGCAGCGGCGGTGGGCGGGTGCCTGGTGGCGGGCCCGGCGGGCCGCTGCCCGGGGCGACGCGGGGATGACCACGTCGGAGTACGCGATGGGGACCATCGCGGCGGCCGGGTTCGCGACGATCCTGTACAAGATCGTGACCAGCGGTTCGGTCTCCGGAGCGCTGGAGTCCGTGATCGGCAAGGCGCTCGATGCGCCGTTCTGACGACCGGGGCGCCGTGACCGTGGAGGCGGCGATGGTCCTGCCCGCGCTGGTGGTCTTCACCATGGCCCTCGTCTGGGCGCTCGCCGCCGCGGCGGCGCAGATCCAGTGCGTGGACGCGGCGCGGGCCGGTGCGCGGGCGGTGGCCAGGTCGGAGCCGGTCTCCGGCGCCGAGGCCGCCGCCCGGGCCGCCGCGCCGGAGGGCGCCCGGGTCTCCGTCACCCGTTCGGCCGAGCTGTGGCGGGTGACCGTGGAGGCCCCGGCGCCCGGGCCGGGCGGGATGGGCCTGACGCTGCGCGCCGGAGCGGCGGCGCTCGCCGAGGACACGGTGGGGGTGACGGCGCCATGAGCGGCACCCCGGCCGGAGATGCCGCAAGGACGGGGGTGGCCCGGGTGCGGGGCGCCGGGCGCGATCGGGGCGTGGCGACGGTGTGGACGGCCTTCGCGGCCTGCGTCCTGTGCGTGGTGTTCGGGGCCGTGCTCGCGCTGGGGCAGGCGGTGGCGGCCCGGCACCGGGCGGGCGGGGCGGCGGACCTGGCCGCGCTCGCCGCCGCCGACCGGGCTCTGTGGGGCGACAAGGCCGCCTGCGCGGCGGCGGCCCGGGTGGCGGCCGCGCAGGGGGCGGCCGTGCTGCGGTGCTCGGTGCGGGGCGACCTCGCGGACGTGACGGCGGCGGTGCGCCTCGGGCCGTACGCACCGGCGGTCAGGGCGCGGGCGGGGCCTCCTGGGGCTCTGCCGGGGCTTCCCGCAGCAGTTCCGTGAGCAGGCGCACGGCGCCGCGCTTGTGGAGCGGGTCGTTGCCGTTGCCGCACTTGGGGGACTGGATGCACGAGGGGCAGCCCGCCTCGCACTCGCAGGAGGCGATCGCCTCCCGGGTGGCCGTCAGCCAGGCGCGCGCGGTGTGGAAGGCCCGCTCGGCGAAGCCCGCGCCGCCCGGATGCCCGTCGTAGACGAAGACGGTGGGCAGCAGGGTGTCGGGGTGGAGCGGCACGGACACCCCGCCGATGTCCCAGCGGTCGCAGGTGGCGAAGAGCGGCAGCATGCCGATGGAGGCGTGTTCGGCGGCGTGCAGGGCGCCGCCGAGGATCTCCGGGTTGATCCGGGCGGCGTCGAGCTGGTCCTCGGTGACCGTCCACCACACGGCCCGGGTGCGCAGGGTGCGGGGCGGCAGGTCGAGCTTGGTCTCGCCGAGCACCTCGCCGGTGATCAGACGTCGGCGCAGGAAGGAGACGACCTGGTTGGTGACCTCGACGGAGCCGTAGCAGAGGCGGCCGGCTCCCCAGGGGATCTCGGTGTCGGTGTCGAGGACGGAGACGGAGGTGGTGTCCCGGGCGGTGGTCGAGTACGGCGGGGCGGCCTCCTCCACCAGGGCCACGGAGTCCTTCAGGTCGAGGGTCTTGACCAGGTACGTACGGCCCTGGTGGAGGTGGACGGCGCCCTCGTGGACGGCGGTGTGCGAGGCGGCCTCGTCGACCGTGCCGAGGAGGCGGCCGGTGGCGTCCTCCACGATCTGGACCGGGCTGCCGCCCCCGCCCCGGATGTCCGTCAGGTCGGCGGCCCGCTCGCGGCGGGTCCAGTACCAGCCGGCGGAGCGCTTCCGGAGCAGTCCGGCGGCCTCCAGCTGGGGCAGCAGGTCGGTGACGGCCGGGCCGAAGAGGGCCAGGTCGGCGTCGGTCAGCGGCAGCTCTGCGGCGGCGGCGCACAGATGCGGGGCGAGGACGTAGGGGTTGTCGGGGTCGAGGACGGTCGACTCGACCGGCTGCTGGAAGAGCGCCTCGGGGTGGTGGACCAGGAAGGTGTCGAGCGGGTCGTCCCGGGCGACCAGGATCGCCAGGGCGCCCTCGCCCGAGCGCCCGGCGCGGCCCGCCTGCTGCCACAGGGAGGCCCGGGTGCCCGGGTACCCGGCGATCACCACGGCGTCCAGGCCTGAGACGTCCACGCCCAGCTCCAGGGCCGTCGTGGCGGCCAGGCCGAGGAGCTCGCCCGAGTGCAGGGCGCGCTCCAGGGCCCGGCGCTCCTCGGGCAGGTAGCCGCCCCGGTAGGCGGCGACCCGGCGGGCCAGGGAGCGGTCGACCTCGGCGAGGCGCTCCTGCGCGATGACCGAGATCAGCTCGGCGCCGCGCCGGGAGCGGACGAAGGCGACGGAGCGGACGCCCTGGACGGTCAGGTCGGTCAGCAGGTCGGCGGTCTCCGCGGTGGCCGTGCGGCGTACCGGAGCCCCCTGCTCGCCCTGCAGCTCGGTCAGCGGCGGCTCCCAGAGGGCGAAGACCAGTTCGCCGCGCGGGGAGGCGTCGTCGGAGACCTCCGTGACCGGCAGGCCGGTCAGCCGGCGGGCGGCGAGGGCCGGCTCGGCGGAGGTGGCGGAGGCGAGCAGGAAGACGGGATCCGCGCCGTACCGGGCGCAGACACGCCGGAGCCGGCGGAGCACCTGGGCGACGTGGGAGCCGAAGACGCCCCGGTAGGTGTGGCACTCGTCGATCACGACGTAGCGCAGGGAGCGCAGGAAGGAGGACCACCTGGGGTGGGAGGGGAGTATGCCCCGGTGCAGCATGTCGGGGTTGGTTAGCACGTAGTTCGCGTACTGGCGGACCCACTCGCGTTCCTCGACGGGCGTGTCGCCGTCGTAGACGGCGGGCCGGATCCGGTTGCCGAGCGGGGCCGCCAGCTCACGGACCGCGCGGCGCTGGTCGGCGGCGAGGGCCTTGGTGGGCGACAGGTACAGCGCGGTGGTCCCCCGGCCGTTGGCGGCCTCGGAGCCGTCCAGGAGGGTCGACAGGACCGGGGCGAGGTAGGCCAGCGACTTGCCCGAGGCGGTGCCCGTCGCGATCACCACCGATCGGCCGTCCAGGGCGTGCTCGGCGGCCTCCGCCTGGTGGGCCCAGGGGTGCTCGATCCCGGCTGTCCGGATCGCGCTGATCACCTCCGGCCGGATGCGATGCGGCCAGACTGCATGGCGACCCTCTCGGGCGGGCAAGTGCTCCGTATGAGTGATGCGCGCGGCCCGGCTCTCGCCCGAGGAGAGCCGGTCGAGGACCATGCCGGGGGAGGGGCGGCTGCCCATGTCCCCGGCTGGACGACTGGGGTGGTGATTCTTGGCCATCGGCACCGAGTGTGTCACTGGCGTGACGGACAATGCCCCCAAGGCGTCGTGCATGGCTGCTGGTAAGTGATTGAATGCCATCGCGGCTGGCGATCCGTCCCCCGACTCCGCCGGGGAGACTTGAGGGGCGACCGCTCGATAGCAAGGTGCTGGAGGATCCGTGGACCTGGCCCTGTCGACTCGCAATGTGTCCGGCCCGAGTGGCGACCGTACGGTCGTCGAGGTCGGTGGCGAGATTGATGTGTATACCGCGCCCAAGCTGCGCGAGCAGTTGGTCGAGTTGGTGAACGACGGCAGCTACCACCTGGTTGTCGACATGGAAGGCGTGGACTTCCTGGACTCGACCGGCCTCGGCGTGCTGGTGGGCGGCCTGAAGCGCGTGCGCGCGCACGAGGGCTCGCTGCGCCTGGTCTGCAACCAGGAGCGCATTCTCAAGATCTTCCGGATCACTGGTCTGACCAAGGTGTTCCCCATCCACACCACGGTCGACGAGGCCGTCAACGCCACCGACTGACGGTCGGCCGAGGCCGGAAGAAGGAGTGGAGAACCGGGCCCGACACGCCCGGTCCTCCGAGTTGCCCGCCCAGATGTCTCCAGGGGGACCGCATGGCCACCGTTGAACTCCGCTTCAGCGCCCAGCCCGAGCACGTCCGCACGGCCCGCCTCGTGGCGGCCGCGGTGGCGCGCCGGGCCGGTGTGGACGAGGCGGTCCTCGACGAGGTCAGACTCGCCGTCGGTGAGGCGTGCTCCCGCGCGGTCGGGCTGCACCGCAGCAACGACGTCACCACGCCCGTCCGGGTCGTGCTGACGGAGGAGGAGAAGACGTTCTCCATCGAGGTCGGCGACGAGGTGCCGGGCGCGGGTGTGGCGGCGGCCGATGCCGCCGGTGTGCCCGGCGCGCGGGACGAGGCTCCGGCCGAGGAGTTCGACGACGCCGACGGCGAGGACGAGATGGGTCTCGCGGTGATCCGCGGGCTCGTCGACGACGTCGAGGTGCGGGCGGGCGAGGAGGGTGGAGTCATCAGGATGAGCTGGCCGATCGCTCAGGCGGTCGCGCTCCCCTGACCGATCCCATCCGGCCACTGCGGTCACCGCGGTCACTGCGGCCGCTCCGGTCGAACAATTCGAGATCATGAAAAGAGGCCCTGCCGAGCAGGGCCTCTTTTCATTTCTCTAGATCATCGATCATGTGTCAATGCTTTTGGCCCATTACCGCATTCGGTGGGAAGATCGTGGCAATGGTGAATTCCGTTTGCGGCGCCCTGTTTTGATCAGGTTCTGCTCCCTACAATCCGTCCACATCTTGAGCTCGCAACGTCAAGGAGGACGAATGGCGGGGCTCTTCAACCCAGAACTGACCGGACACCCCACTTCTCTCGCCGCAGCGGTACTCACGGACGAGAACCGTACGATCGTGATCGTCATCGCGGCCGTCGCACTCGCGGCCCTGCTCGTCGCCCAGGTGCTGACCCGTCAGGTGCTGGCCGCCGGTGAGGGCACCGACTCGATGAAGAAGATCGCCGCCGCCGTGCAGGAAGGCGCCAACGCCTATCTCGCACGGCAGTTGCGCACCCTCGGGATCTTCGCCGTCGTCGTGTTCTTCCTGCTGATGCTGCTTCCTGCGGACAACTGGTCGCAGCGCGCCGGGCGTTCTCTGTTCTTCCTGGTGGGTGCCCTTTTCTCGGCGGCCACCGGTTACATCGGCATGCGGCTCGCCGTACGGGCAAATGTACGAGTGGCCGCAGCCGCGCGAGAGGCGACCCCGGCACCGGGTGAACCGGAAAAGGATCTGACGGCCGTCTCGCACAAGGCCATGAAGATCGCTTTCCGTACGGGCGGAGTGGTCGGCATGTTCACCGTGGGCCTCGGCCTGCTCGGTGCCTCCTGCGTCGTCCTCGTCTACGCGGCCGACGCGCCCAAGGTGCTGGAGGGCTTCGGCCTGGGAGCGGCGCTCATCGCCATGTTCATGCGTGTCGGCGGCGGCATCTTCACCAAGGCCGCCGACGTCGGCGCCGACCTCGTCGGCAAGGTCGAGCAGGGCATCCCCGAGGACGATCCCCGAAACGCCGCGACCATCGCCGACAACGTGGGCGACAACGTCGGCGACTGCGCGGGCATGGCCGCCGACCTCTTCGAGTCGTACGCCGTCACGCTCGTCGCCGCCCTCATCCTCGGCAAGGCGGCCTTCGGTGACCTCGGCCTCGCCTTCCCGCTGATCGTCCCGGCGATCGGCGTGATCACCGCGATGATCGGCATCTTCGCGGTCGCCCCACGGCGCACCGACCGCAGCGGAATGTCCGCCATCAACCGCGGCTTCTTCATCTCCGCCGTGATCTCCCTCGCCCTGGTCGCCGTCGCGGTCTTCGCCTACCTGCCGTCCTCGTACGCCGACCTCAAGGGCGTCACCGAGGCCGGGATCCAGAACCACCCCGGCGACCCGCGGATCCTCGCCCTGGTCGCCGTCGCCATCGGAATCGTCCTGGCCGCGCTGATCCAGCAGCTCACCGGCTACTTCACGGAGACGACCCGGCGCCCGGTCAAGGACATCGGCAAGTCCTCGCTCACCGGGCCCGCCACCGTGGTCCTCGCAGGCATCTCCATCGGCCTGGAGTCCGCCGTGTACACGGCCCTGCTGATCGGCCTCGGGGTCTACGGTGCGTTCCTGCTCGGCGGTACGTCGATCATGCTGGCGCTGTTCGCGGTCGCCCTGGCCGGCACCGGGCTGCTCACCACGGTCGGCGTGATCGTCGCCATGGACACCTTCGGCCCGGTCTCCGACAACGCGCAGGGCATCGCCGAGATGTCGGGTGACGTCCAGGGCGCGGGCGCGCAGGTCCTCACCGACCTCGACGCCGTCGGCAACACCACCAAGGCCATCACCAAGGGCATCGCCATCGCCACCGCCGTCCTGGCGGCGGCCGCGCTCTTCGGCTCGTACCGCGACGCCATCGCCACCGCGGTCTCCGACGTCGGGGCCAAGGCCTCCGAGATGAACCTCTCGATGGACATCTCGCAGCCCAACAACCTCTTCGGCATGGTCCTCGGCGCGGCGGTCGTCTTCCTCTTCTCGGGGCTCGCGATCAACGCGGTGTCGCGCTCGGCCGGCGCGGTGGTCTACGAGGTGCGACGCCAGTTCCGCGAGCACCCCGGGATCATGGACTACACCGAGAAGCCGGAGTACGGGCGCGTCGTCGACATCTGCACCAAGGACGCGCTGCGCGAGCTCGCCACGCCCGGGCTGCTCGCCGTGATGGCGCCGATCGCGGTCGGCTTCACGCTCGGCGTCGGCGCGCTCGGTTCGTACCTCGCCGGTGCCATCGCGACCGGCACCCTGATGGCTGTCTTCCTCGCCAACTCCGGCGGTGCCTGGGACAACGCCAAGAAGCTGGTCGAGGACGGCCACCACGGCGGCAAGGGCAGCGAGGCGCACGCCGCGACGGTCATCGGCGACACCGTCGGCGACCCGTTCAAGGACACCGCCGGACCGGCCATCAACCCGCTGCTGAAGGTGATGAACCTGGTCGCCCTGCTGATCGCGCCGGCGGTCGTGCAGTTCAGCTACGGCGACGACGCGAGCGGCGGCATGCGGTCCCTGATCGCGATCCTCGCGATCGTCGTCATCGTCGCCGCGGTCTACGTCTCCAAGCGGCGCTCCGTGGTGGTGGGCGACGACGCGGACGACGACCTGGGTGACGAAGGCAACGCCGCGCGGCGCTCGGCGCACTCACCGGATGCTCCGGTGATTTCGTAACACCAGGTCAGAAGGCGGGCGGACAGCATGCTCTGACGTGTTGTCCGCCCGTCGCGCGTCCGGCGTGAGACGTGTCTCCCTTGGTGCAATCGGCTGCAATAAGGGATGAATCCGTCGCACGAAAGGTGGATGGCGCCCGCTCGGCGTGTATGTTCCGGGGCCGAGAGCCTTGGAAGGGACCGATCCGGTGAACAAGAAGCTTGCTGTCGCGCTGTCAGGCGCCGCTGTGCTGGTGCTCACGCTGTCCGGCTGCAGCGACGACGGCGACAAGGTGAACGACTGGGCCAAGACGGTCTGCGACCAGGCGAAGCCCCAGATCCAGAAGCGGGCCGACGCCCAGCAGCTGATCATCTCGACGGCTGCCGACGGCAAGCCTGCGGACATCCAGGCCGCCGACTCGAAGGCCTTCCAGGACATCGCCGACGCGGACCGGGCCCTCGCCAAGTCCATCGAGGGCGCGGGGGTGCCGCCGGTCGACAACGGCGAGAAGCTCCAGCAGGACGCGGTCAGGGAGCTCAACGCCACGGCGGTCGCGTACCTGGGGCTGAAGAAGCAGGTCGACGAGCTCGACCCGAACAACCAGCAGAAGTTCGCGGACGGTCTCCAGGGCGTCGCCGACGGCCTGAAGAAGATCGAGAAGATGGACCAGGACGCGCTGGCCAAGCTGCAGTCCGGGGAGCTGGGCACGGCCATGGCGAAGCAGCCGGGCTGCCAGAAGGCCACCCCGTCGCCCGCCGCGACCTCCCCGAAGGCGGGCTCCACCCCCTCGGACAAGGCCTCCGTCAAGCCGTCGGGTTCGGCGAGCAAGAGCTCGGAGTAGCGTCGGCAGAGCCGCGCGCACGTCGGCATGCCTGGAGAGGCCCCGGACGGGCACACGCC
>NZ_JBSGWV010000068.1:0-31658 GCF_053609105.1 Streptomyces sp. NPDC054975 | reverse complement strand
CAAACAGCTCAGCGACCTATCAGATATCCATCAGTCACGCAGACGAAGGAACCCTGGCCTCACGTCCCTCACACCCGAGAACCACCTCTAGATAAGCACGGTGACCAATCCAAAGCTGATGGCGCCGCTCCAGAGCGTACGACCGGGCATCGCGTCCTCCAGGTGCCCCCCTGGGATCCTGGGCTCAGGCTATGCAGACTCCGCGCGTGATCGCACGCCCTCGGTCATCCGGTCACGATGATCCGCAGGGTGTAGGGCGCGCCGGTGCTGATGGCTTCGGCCTGCTCGCGGAGATCGGCCGGGGTGAAGCCGAGGAGGGCCCGGTCGGCAGCGGCCCGGAGTAGCGGCAGGATCTCCGACGTCGGCCTGCCGCGGTGCGAGGCGGCGAGTGCGGCGAACGCTTCTTGATAGGGGGCGCCGTATGCGCTCGTGCTGTCGGCCAGCAGATGGTCGAGGTGCTGCCGGTCGACGCTGATCTCACCCATGGCCGCTCCCGTGCTTCGTGGGGCCGGCGTGGTCCGGCCGTCGGTCACGACGCTACGAGGGGGGTCTGACAGTGAGGATGTCCTTGGCGTCGTTCGGGGGTCTGACTCTGGGTCTGACTGACGTTTTGACTGTCCGTGGATTGAATCGTCGGCCACCGGACGACGCCATCGCGTGTGCTCGCGGGTGTCCGTGACCTCATAGGAGCTTGGCCACCAGCTTCATCACTGTCTTGTCCGTCGACCTGGCAGCACACGGCGATCCAGTACCCATACGGAAGGACGGCAGAGCCGAGCATGACAGCGCCCGAGATAGCGGTGATCGGCGGGATCGACACGCACACGGACGTCCACCAAACGGCAGTGATCGACTCGGTCGCCGCCACCTGGACACGCAGCCGTTCGAAACGAACTCAAGAGGTTCGTTGCCCGCGAGGTCTACAGGCACCTCAGGAGCACGAGCATCCTGAACACGGCGGGCTTGGCCGGAGCCAGATCATGACGCCGATCGGCTGCCGTCCGCGTCATCAAAGGTCGAACGACCCAGCCGCAGTCAGCCGCTCGACGAACGACTGGAAGTCCGCGGCCAACGGGAGCTCCGTGTCGGTGTCCACGTCGAACCACGTCACGGACGGCTCCCCGTGCTCCCCACATGCCCGGTAGTCGAGCGCGATCCAGCAGTGGCCGTCACCGGAAAGCAGAACTATGGGAGACGGAAGACCCCACTCTTCGACCAAGTAGGCCGTGTCCAGCAATGACAGCCGGCCATCGTGACGCCCGATGCCCATCATGTCGTCGAGCGGGACGTGATTCTCGCTCCACGAGGTCGGCACATCGGTCGGGAACGCGTTCCACAACTCCGCCACCAGGCCGCCGTTCTGGACCCGCAGGATCTCCAGCAACGAACCCGGCAGGCGGACGCCGAGCTGACGCTCGGCATCCTGAACGACCGCGCCCGTCAGTGGTGGTTGAACCCCATACAGGCCCTCGCCCCAGAACGTCGCCTTAACCTCATCAAACCGAGCCACGACCGCATCCTATGGACCTCGCAGCCCGGCTTGACGATCTATAGGAGCTTCAATCCAGCTGTGCTGTTCTCGGTCCGAGGGCACGCCTGGACCCTTCCCGTGGGGAGCCGGGAAGGGGCGGCGCGGCCCCGCCCGCTGGGCGGCAGACGGGGCCAACCAAGTGCGCGATCCCTCTCCGGGGGTGGTCTGCGAGGACCGCGCGTGCGCACACCCTGTCACCGCGCCCTGCCTGGGCAACAGAGGTGTGCATGAAAGAACCGTCGGCATATGCGGCGCGCCCTCTTCGTGATCTCCGCGGCGGACCTCTCCCGGCGCCTGGTCACCCGAACGAGGCTCTTCGCGCGACCGCGTTACGCGCCTTCGACGACCTCGACCGGCGCCGATGGGTCGCCCACCGTGCGCCGCACCCGGACACGGAAGCCCTCGCGCAGCTCCTCGTCGGCCCATAAGGACTGGTACACGGGCAGATGTGCCCACTGAAGTCCGCCCGGCAGCTCCCTCGTCGCACACAGGGTGACCGTGCCCGGGGCCACGTCAGCCGGCCTGTGGATGTGCCCCCGCGCCATGTCCTTCTCCTTCGGCTTCACGTCGGTGCGCGCTACAGGTTGCCGCATGGACACGTCCGACGTGCCGACCGGTCACTCCCCGAGGCCGGTGGCGGGCGGCCATTGCGTGCCAGCCGCATCGAGGAGCAGATGTGCGGCGACGGTGGCTCCGTCGGTGCGCATCGTGTCGGCCACGGCGGCAGCCCGGGTTCGGGTCTGGGCGTCGAGGACGGTGGCGAGTGCGACGGTCAGGGAGTCGGTGGTGGCTGTCGGACCCTGGTGGGCGACGCCGATGCCGCCCTTGCAGGCCAACGCCGGTCAGGCGTGAGAACCGTGGTCACGGCTGCCTCGTGGGGTCGACCTCGGGGTGGGTGAAGTCGACGGGCTTGCCGAGGGAGCGGGCGTAGGCGATCTCGGCGCGGGTGCTGTCGCCAATGTAATCGCCGACGACGAGGACGCGGTCGGCGAGCCGGATCTTCGCCCGGTGCAGGTCGTCGAGGCGGGACTTCAGGTCCTCCGCGTCCGCCGGGTCGGCCCACAGGGGGTGCGGGGTCTTCATGTCGCAGCCGGGCTTGACGACGATGTGGCCGGCGAACGTCAGCTCGCGGTCGACGTCCGCCATCTCCTCCATGAAACGGGTGGAGCCGCAGATGACGACGATCTCCGGGATGGCGAGGCTCTTCTTGGCGTCGGCGAGCTTTTCCTCGGGGGTGAGTAGCTGGGGGTAGGACATGGGGCGTCTCCTCACGGGGCGGGCATGGGGCGGCCGCAGGTGCTGTGGATGGTGTTGTCGGTAACGGTGGGCTGGCGCCACCGGTGGAACGGACACGGTTGGACCAGCGCGTCGCCGGGCGGGTGCTGGATGATCGCGATGCGCGGGTTGTGCGGCCCGCCCATGGCGCGAACGGGGTGCGTGTCCCCGCAGACCAGGCAGCGGGCCGTCGTGCCGCCCCGGAGAGGGGCCAGGAGGGCGCGGCGGGAGCCGGGGCACGTCTTGGGCCGCTGCTGCTCCCTGGGGCCGAACACCAGCTGGCGGCCTGCAGGGTTCTGCTCTTCTTGGCCGGCGCCGATCGCCCGGCCCTCGCACGTCGCGCACACCAGCTCGCCGTCGGGGACTTCCTCCGTGGTGAGGGCGGGGGCACGGTCGCTGCTGCCTATCGAGTAGCCGCACCAGGCGGTGAAACAGTCGCGTCCGCGGGGGTATCGGGTGCCGCTGCGGGGGCGGTGCCAGCGGGACATGCGGCGGGTGCGGAGGAATCGGGGGCCGTTGGTGAGGGGTTCGATGTCGAGGGTGACGGTGCTGATGGGGATTCTTGAGAATCACCCGGTCCGCTCTTCGTTCCCCGGACTGTTGCGCGGTCAACGGTGGCTCGGGCCGGCCGCCCGTGGAGTGTGCGAGCCGTGCTGGGGGGTGTGTCCCGCCGGCTGGCGTGGGCCGCGAGCATGTCTGCAGGGGATCCGGTACAGCACACACTGGCGCAGCGGCCCCTCGGGAACGCTCGGATCCTCAAAGTCGTCGGCCGGATCCCGGGTCATGCCGATCCGGCGCATCACTGCCTGCGAGCGAAGGTTGTTGACGGTCGTCGACGCAACCACTTCCGGCAGCCCGAGGGCCTCGAAGCCGAAAGCCAGGCAGGCTAGGGCGGCCTCAGTGGCGTAACCGTGGCCCCATGCCGAACGCGTCAACCGCCAACCGATGTCCACCCCCGCGAACGGCATGTCTTCGCCCACCTCGTCCAGGCCGGCACGGCCGATGAACTCACCAGTCTGCCGCGCTTCGAGCGCCCACCACCCAAACCCCCGCTCGTCGAAGTCGGCCTGCATGCCTGCCACCGCGGCATCGCTTTGCTCTCGCGTCAGCACTTCCCCGAGATGTTCTCGGACTTCGGGGTCGGCGTTCATAGCCGCCCATGGCCGGAGGTCGGACTCCCGCCACTGGCGGAGCAGAAGACGATCGGTACGCAGGTCTGGCATGCCATCCAGCCAATCCAATCAAGATCAGACTGTCGATCGGTTTTGTCGGGCCCTGACGGCCTACAACGGCGGGGCGTCACCCTGTCGAGCCGTCAAGGGTGCCTTCGGCGGCGCTGTGGGTGGGGAGCCAAGGCGAGCAGGTCTGGGGAGACTCTGACCACGGGTGGGGAATATCGCCATCAGTGCTGCCGGTGGTGGGCGGGAGCAGGGGGACGGTCACTGGTCGCCCCGGGCTGCGGCCGCGGCTGCGCGCACCTGGCGGGCGTCCGGGACGGGGCTGAGGAAGCCGTGGGTGACGACGGCCTTGGTTGCTTCTTTCATCAGCTCGGGCTGGGTGATGCGCGTCGAGCCGGTGGCCTGGGGGCCGTCGATGACCCGGGCCAGGAGGTTCGCGAGGCCTACGTGGCTGAGAGGGCCCGCGTGGGCGTCCATGCGGTCTGCGAGGTCGTTCAACGCGTCGGCGAGGGCGGGGTGCCCGGTGCGAGGGGTGTCCGGCATGTGCGGCTCCTCGGGAAGGGGGAGGGGTTCTAGCGTTGCGCGGTTTCGGCGCGTCATTCTCCCGGGTCTATGACGTCTTCGGGGTGCCCCTCATCCTATCTATAACCTATTGCGTACGCAATAGGTTATAGATAGGGGAACGAGTGCGGCAGGATGACGCTCATGGACCAGGGGTGGGCGGCCGTCATAGCGGCTGGAGTAGCAGCCGTCGTTGCGCTATTTGGAGCCTTCATCGGCGTGTGGGTCGGCCGGCGTACAGTCCGCGACCAGGCGCACGTCGAGCATGGGCAGTGGCTCCGCGGGCAACGTCAGGAGACGTATGTGGTGTTTCTGGCTGCGTGGGATCAGGCGCAAGCCAAGTTCAGCGACTTCGTTGGTCGGCTGGGTGAGTGGCACACCTTCCCAGGCGGGACCTTGGATGAGGTCACTGACCTGGCCAGCGAGGAACTTCACGCCACGGTGGAAGGCATCCGGAGGGCGGCCGAGCCGCTCCACCTTGTCGGGCCCGACGAGGTCGACCAGCGCGTCTTTGCCATGCTGGCCGCAGCAGAGGAGGTGAGCGTCGCCATCGCCCACAACTTCCCGCTCGACGGTGAGGTCTCTACGTCCCAGCTCCAGCTGTACTGGACTGCCAGGGACAAGGCGGATGAAGAGCGTGCGCCTTCATGGCTGCGGCTCGGAACGTGATGCGTACCGCGCCGGACACTGCGCGGCGCTAGGCGGATTCTTTCGGATCATCTTGCCGACCAGATGAAGATGGCGGCGATGTGGAGTCCGGCGAGGTAGATGGTGGCGGTCTTGTCGTAGCGGGTGGCGAGACCGCGCCATTGCTTGAGCCTGTTGATGCACCGCTCGACGGTGTTCCGCTGCTTGTAGGCCTCGCGGTCGAAGGCTGGCGGACGGCCACCGTGGCGCCCCCGTCGCTTGCGGTTCGCGGTCTGGTCGGAGGGCTGCGGGATCACCGCCCGGATCCGCGCCGGCGCAGATGAGTGCGAATTGCGCGGGACGAGTAGGCCTTGTCGGCAAGCACGACGTCCGGGGTGGTCCTGGGTCGGCCGATTGGCCGTGGCACCCGTAAGCGGGCCATGACCTCGGGGAACGCCGGCGCGTCACCGGCCTGTCCTGGCGTGATGACAAACGCGAGCGGACGGCAGTGGCTGTCCGCGGCGAGGTGGATCTTGGTGATCAGTCCGCCGCGGGACCGTCCGAGGGCATGGTGGTCCGGCTCGCCGGCCGGGGCCCCTTTTGACGGGCCCCGGCGGCGTGCTGATGAGCGCGGACGATGGTGGAGTCGACCGAGACGATCCAGTCGAGGTTGCCTTCGCCGTCGGCCTGGGCGAGCAGGGCAGTGAACACGCGTTCCCAGGTTCCGTCGGCAGCCCACTTCCGCAGCCGGTTGTGGGCGCCTTCCACGAGCCGACGTGCTCGGGCAGGTCCATCCACGGTGTCCCGGTGCGGTACTTGAACGCGATCGCGTCGATCACCTGCCGGTGATCACGCCACCGCCCACCCCGCCGAGGTGTCCGATCCGGCAGCAACGGCTCGATGCGTGCCCACTGGGCATCAGTCAACGACACACATCAACCAACGATCAGATGATCCGAAGGAAACGCCTAGGCGAATCCGACGGTCGAACGTCGCCAGCGGCTCACCGGCTGGGCTTTTCGGAGTTGGTGCGGCGCTGGGCACGGGGATAGTAGGCCGCCCAGATCAGGCGCATGACCAGCGTAAGAATGGCAGCCGCTGCGAGAAAGGGGAGGACCAGAGCCGTGGGGTTCACCGAGAGGCTACGGACGAGGACCCCACCAACGGCCAGGACGAGCAGCGATCCGGCGATCAGGACGGTGGACCTGCGGATGAGGGCTCCGGTACTTCCGTCGCCGCGGAACAGGCATCTCATTCGATCGCTAAAGCGCGGTCGCTGCTGGTCTTCCGCCATTGGCTTCCCCCCTCGGCCGACAGGCTCGGCCACCACTTCCACCTGCTCGTTCTCCTGGGCTTGCGCCTCGTCCTGCCCTTCGGCCGCGTCGAGTGCGGCTTCGGTGATCAGCCCGATGGGGTGCTTGGCTGCATCTACGACGGCGACTAGGTCGGTCTTGAACCTGTGGAAGGTCTCGCGCAGAGCTCGGGTGTCGGCGCGTGCGTGCACGAGCGGAGTGACATGGGCGAGGCTACGGAGTGGGGTGTCCGGGCCCTGGTGGGAGCCGAGAGCGTTCAGCGCGCTCAGCACGGTCAACCCGCCTTCGACCTTGCCTTCAGTCCCGATGAGGACCGCGCCGATGGGATCGTGCGAAAGGATCTGGGCAGCTTCGGCCAGCGTCTGCTCCGGACTCAGGAGCGCTGGTGTGGTGGACATGATCTCGTCTGCGCGCTTCATGCCGCTCCCTGGTGCTGCAGTGGCCCTGGTCCTCCGTTGGCGGTAACAGGTCCGGTTTCACAACCAACGTGTCGCTAGCGTCACCTTATGCCCGATTTTATCGAGGGGGTCCTAGTCACGTTAGCGTGCGCCTTCGGGGTGCTGGTCGGCAAGGCGCAGAGCCGTCCGAGTGGACGGTCCCCGGAGGATCTCGCCTTCGGCCTGGACCTGCTGGTGGCCGCGATCGCCCTGCAGGCAGGGATCCTGGCGAAGCACCTCCCAGGCCCGACCGCGCCCCGGTTCTGGTGCCTGGTCACCCTCGTCGGGCTGTGGGGCCTTTTCCCGTGGGCGATGAAGGAATGGGGCTACATGGCCGGGACGGACGACGTGAAGCCCCGCGCAGCGTTCGCCAACGGCCTATTCGGGGTTCTCGTCCTGGTCGGCTGCTACATCCTCAACACCGAGACCGGCATCCAGTTCCTCACCCAGAAATGACTTGGGGACTCGGTGACCAGTCCGCGGTGGTGGCTGTGTACCGCTTGCCCTGGCTGGCGCTCTCGATGCAAAGGGACCGCCGCCGGGGCGGGCGTCGGCTCACCACCCGCATACGTGAGCTGCCTGGCCAGGAGGTCCTGTGGTGGGAGCAACGCCCATATGTTCTTCCCGTCACAGCGCGGACCGCAGCTCTGACCGTTGTCCGGTGTGCATGGATGCGACCGGCACCGACGGCATGTGATCCGAAGGAAACGGCCTAGTTCCGGTAGGACGGCCGAGCCCGGCGGACAAGACTCACTCGAGCGTCAGGAGCCAGACGATCAGAATGGGGACGCCGATGATCAGCATCCATCGAAATGGCAGGTTGACCTTCGCGTCCTGCCTGCTGCTGCCGTACCAGGCGTCCGATCGCACGACCCGCGAGGGCGGCACGGGCGCCAGGGCTCGCTGAATCTCCTCGGCGCGCTGCACCTGCTCTGGGGTGGGGACGGGACGGAAGCGGCCCTCTGGGTCCGCCCCGGGCCGGGTGTACTTCCGTGAGCGCGACGCCATCGCTTCCCCTTCCCGCCGTGTCCGGGGATAGTCTGCCGCGCACCCTGCGGCAGTGTCTGCCGTACGGCCGCAACGGCGGACCGTTTCCGCGGTGAACCTCTTCACCCGCCTGGCTGAGCCGAACGCGAAACCGCTCGTCTCGACCGAGGTTCGCCGGTATCCAGCGTTCGTGATCAAGAACTTTGCTCGCGGCCTCGCCGCGCTCTCCCTCGCCCTGACCCCGCTCGCCGTGCCCGCCTCAGCCCATGCCACCCCGAACGCTGCGCCCGCCGCGCAGACCTTCCCGCTCACCTACGGCATCGACCAGATCCCCGTCGCCGAGGAGAGCAGGACCGGGTACACCCGGGACAAGTTCAAGCACTGGAACACCGGCCTGGATCCGGCGGACGGTTGCAACACCCGCGCCGAGGTCCTGCTCGCCGAGGCGACCGAAGCTCCGCCGGTCGCGGCCGGCTGCAAGGTCGGCGAGGGGGAGTGGCTGTCGTACTACGACGAGCAGGAAGTCACCGACCCCGCCAAGTTGGATATCGACCACATGGTCCCGCTCGCCGAGGCCTGGGACTCCGGTGCCTCTGTCTGGGACGCGAAGCGTCGCGAGGCGTACGCGAACGACCAGGACGCGTCCACCAGCCTGGTCGCGGTGACGGCGCGGACGAACCGTCAGAAGGCCGACCAGGACCCGGCGACGTGGATGCCTCCGGCCCCGGGTGCCACCTGCCGCTACCTGGCTGAGTGGACCGCGACCAAGCTCCGCTGGGGGCTGAGTGCCGACCAGGCCGAGATCGACGCCATCAAGGTCTACGCGGGCGGCCCGTGCGAGACTACCGTCGTCCACTACACCCCGGCGCCGTAGCCGTAGACCCGGACGAGCGCGGGCCTGCACGCCCGCGCTCGTCGGCTCATCCGGTTGCAGGCGTCGTGTCAGTCCACCTCGATGTAGGTGACGATCAGGATGCTGCCGAGCGCGGTCGCGTAGAACACGATCCGTACACCGGAGTGCTGGTAGTCGCGAAGCGCGGTGGCGGTGGCGTGAGGCTTCACGTCGGCCGGGTCGGCGGCGATCTCGTTGAGCGCCGCGTCGAGTTGCGCAACCTGCACGGTGGTGAGGGTGCGGACCTGGGTCTCGGCCGGCTCGATGAACACGATGCGGGGCCGCCGGCCGCCGCGGGGGTGCTTAGGCAACTTCGGGAGCCTCGCCGTTCTGCGGCGGCAGGCCCTTCTCGGCCCGGATGTCGTCCCAGTCGCGGCACCGGTCGAGGTCGATGCCTTCGGAGGCGAGGTTCTCGAGGACGTAGGCGAGCGCTGGGTTCCCGGGGAACTCCGTGCGCGCGGCGTCACGCAGCTGCTGCTGCTCGGCGGCGTCGAAGGTCAGGTGCGCCATCGGGGCCTCCTCGTTGTCGGCTACGCCGAGGCTAGCGCAGCAGCCTCGCCCCGGGCACGGGGTCAGGCTGTCCGACGGCCACTGGAGTCGCCGCGGGTAGGTCAGGAGGCCAAGAGCGCCGCGATCAGCTTCCGGGCCGCTGCGGTGGTCAGCCGCTTCGAGGCCGTAGTGGTCCGCTCCCGAGGTGCCCGCAGCGCGATGTCGGTCCCCTTGACCGCCTTCGCGAACTCGGCGTCGAACCGCTCCTTGCCCACCTTCTCCGCAAGGCTGGCCAGGTACTTCAGCTGCTTCGCCGTGGCCGACGTCTTCTGGGATGCGGCCTGCCGCTTCGCGCTCTCTTCTCGGATCTTGCCGTAGTAGGCGTCATTGGCTGCCTTGCGTGCCGCTTCGGCTTCCGGGCTTCGGCAGGTGACGCGGACCTGCTCGTGCCACGTCTGCGTCCCGGGCTTCCCGGTGACGGCCTCCCACAGAGCGTTGGCCGTGAGCGCGGTCTCGTCGACACCTTCGGTCAGGCCCGGGCCGACCAGGCCGTAGTAGCCGGTCTTGCCGCGCGGGATGACGGTGAAGCCGGCCGGGATGGCGTGGGCGGTGAGCCAGTCCTGCCCGCAGCCGCAGTGGGTGTTGTGGTAGCGGGACCACTTGCTCTCGAGGGGTTCGTAGACCAGCCGGTCGCCGTAATACTTCGGGTCGCGTGCGAATCCTGACATCAGTGCCTCCCCGTCAGCTGGTCTACCGGGCCAAGCATCGCAGCCACCGCCGACAGCGCGCTGGCGAATGCCGCCAGTGCCCCCGTCCAGAGCGCGGACCGGGGGCACGAGGGCGGGCCGACGAAGCACTCACCCGAAGGCGAACCACCGCCGGCCACCGTAGCGGGCGCCTACCCTGACTGGCTGCCGGATTCAGGCACGGGCCGCGTCGACATCCATGGTCCGCTTGATCTCCTCGACCAGCTGGTGAGGGTGAACGGTGGCCTCCTTGACGTCCAGAGTGTTCGTTCCATTCCAGACCATGTTTCCGTCTGCGTTGGTCACGGCGGCGCTGTGACGTAGCAGCGACCATCCGCTGTCCGAGTAGTCGAAGAAGTACCGCTCACCCGGCGCCGAGATTTCAAGGACGCAACCGCAAGGGTCATCCTGGTCGCCTTGGTCGGCGCGGCAGTCCTCGAGTTTGGTGATGATCTCCGCCTGGTCACCAAGTAGCGCTGCCACAGCGACAACAGTGGCGTGGACATCTTCGGGTGACCGGTAGCTGCAGGGTGCGGCGTTGAGAGCGTGAATGGCGGGAGGAAGCAGATCCAGGCCGGCCTGGATCTCGTTTGCGGCACGGGTGAGGTGGTCCAGTGCGTCGGCCAGGTTGTCTTCGCCTGACTCCGTTGGCGTGGGGATCGAGACCTCTCCGCGCGCAGCGATGCTGCGGACAGCCTGCTCGAGAAGACGGAGGTTGGCCGCAGAGTCTTGGAGGGTGGCGTTGATGGCTGAGGCCACCACCGCAGCGTCCTGGGGTGTGTAGATGGCCCATTCGTGTCCCAGGGACTTTCCGAGGCCTGCGCTGGCGATGGCGGCGGTCACGGCGAGGGCCATTGTGTCGGTCGGTTCGTGGGCGTCGTCGGCAACCTGCTCTGCCGCGCTGGCGAGATCGTTCACGTATCCCGATGTGTCCTCGCTGTCGCTCCAGCGAAGGTGAAGGTCGGGTGCTTCGGTCACGGTGACGTCCTTTGGTGAGTGCAAGCTGGGGCCCGACGCCTGATGTGGCGCCGGGCCGGGGCGGGTTAGAACGGGGCGTTGCTGACGTACGCATCGATCTGGTCAGCGGTGCCGTACTGGGCGGCGAGCTGCGCCCTGATGCGGGCGGTCTCCGCGGCGTCGTCGGCCTCCCGGCGGCAGGCCGGGCACAGGTCGCCGGTGCTGTCCTTCGGGATGAGCTCGCGGCACGAACACTCACGGTAGGGCCGGTGGTTTCGCTGCTGAGGCAGTTCGGCGGAAACGTCCGGATCAGGTGATGCAGGTGCGGGCGCACGTCGGGCGGCGCTGCGGGCGGCGAGGCGTTCGGGGCACACGAGGCACTCCTGGTGGGTATCTACGTCCCGTCCGGCGTCGCAGCGGGGGTTGGCGCACCCGTACCGGTCGGATCCCTTCAGCGGGCGTACGAGCGCCACGGCGGCGCCTACGGGGCTGTGGATCTGGCCGGTGTAGAACCTGTCGGCCCAGCCGTGGTCGCGCCACCTCTGGGCGATACGGGCGCCGAGCTGCTCCACGGTCCGGTCCGCGGCCGGGACGTCGCCGGCGAGGGCGTCGAGGATGGCCTGGGACAGCTCCCGTACGTCCGGCAGCGGCTTGTGGACAGTGCCGGTGTCGGGGTTCGTCCAGCCGTTGAGGAAGTGCTCGGGGAAGTACGCGCGGACGGCGCGCACCCGGGCGAGCTGTCCGCGGGTGTGCTGGGGCTTCGAGGAGGGGGACTTCTTGCTGGACGCGGCGGAGCCGCTTTCGGCCTCACGCGCACTACTACCTGAGGTTGAAGGGCTACGCCCGTCCACGACGCTACGCGTCGAAGACGCCTCCTCTCCCCCTTTCTCTTCTTCTACTTCTCTACCTTCTTTTACCGCCGCACCCATGCGGCCACCCCCCGCCGCATGGGTGCGGCCACCCTCCGAGCTGGTAGAAGTTCCGACAGAGCTGCGGGCAGCCCGTCGCGCTGCCCTATCCGCAGCGCGCTGATCCCACAGCTCGTGGTCGAGCAGTTCGTACTCGCTCGGCAGCATCAGCTTCGGGTTGTCAGGGTCGGCCTGGCGGTGGACACGGAGAAGACCACGGGCCTCGAGGCGCTTCGTGCTCCGGTCGACCGTGTCGACTGACCTGCCGATGCAGGCGGCCAGCCGGGGGCGGGTGGGGACGTCCAGCGGAGCTCGACTACGTGGCGCAGGAGGTCTTCGACGAGCTGACCGGCCAAGACGACGACTGCGGAGACGCGTTCCACGCCGCCCTGGACACCGTCCAAGAGGGGGCCGGGTGCGAAGCGCAGGACGAGACCGGCAGGGCCACGACGAGGGGCGGGATACCCCGGCTCGCCTCAGGGGCCGGCACACCTCGGCTCAACGCCCTCTTCCCAGTAAAGACACACGTCTAGTCAGCAACGTGGCGCCGTCAGGTGTGCCCGTGCTGAAAGTGCCGGGGCGCCGGTGTCGACGAGGAAGCGGAAAGGGGGACTCGATGGCGTCGGCGTCGGTCCGAGCACCCGACTGAGCACGTTCACACGACAGGATCTTGGGAAGTACCAAGGTATGGCCTGCGCCATACGGCAGAATTCGAGAGCAGCAGCGGGGGAGGGGGTGGAAGCGATGGCGTGGGTGACCACGTTGGGCCCGGACATGCAGCAGGTCGAGTACCGGCTCACTGGGCAGTGCGGATGCGACCTGGAGCACCAGGAACAGGAGACGGAAAAGACCGACGCGCAGGTCGACTACCGCCTCGGTCAAGCGCGTGATCTGGAGTGGATCGGGGGCGGCCTGCAGGAGGTCGGTCTGGTCGCCGGGCAGGCCGTCGACAAGGACCAGGCCCGGTTGCTGATGGACGGCCGGCACCCGTGGACCGGCGAGGTGCTGGTGACTCCGAAGGTCGCCGTCGACCCGCGCGGCAAGGTTCAGGCGCGGCTGCTCGCCGAGGCGATCGAGGTGGCCGCCGCCGAGCGCGGTGTCAGCGTCGACGAGCTGCTCGGCGGCGACGATAAACGGTCCAAGCGGTTCGCCCGCCTGCAGCGTGGTGTGCACCGCGAGGGCGACCGCCACCGCGTCCCCTTACCCGCGGCGGAGGAACTCGCCGACGCGGCCGGCATCAACCTCACTGAGCTGTACGGGCACGCGCACGTGGAGGAGGCCCGCCAGTACGCCGAGGCTCGGATCCGTGTCGGCAACCGCGGCTACGACGTGACGCTGGATCTGTCGAAGAGTTACAGCGCCGCCGTGGCGCTCGCGGGTGAGGAGTTATCCGAGGAACTACGCGGCGCGTTCCTCGAGGTGGCCCGGGAGACGTTCGGCGCGATGGAGCGCTGGGCCGCGTACGCGATGGCGGGGGAGCACGGCAACGGCAAGACCGCCGACCGCGTCGGCACGAGCGGGTTCCTCGGCTGGATGACCGTGCACTACTCCGCCCGCCCCGTCGGAGGCGAGGTCGGCGACCCGCACCTGCACGTCCACGGCAACGTGGCGAACATGGCGCTAGCCGAGGACGGGAAGTGGCGCACCATCGGGGCCGGCGGCCGCGACATCATGCGCCACGCGCACGCCGCCGACGCCCTGGTGAAGGCAAGGTTGCGGCAGGTGACCGGAGAGCGGTTCGGGATGCGCTGGGAGCGGCACGCCGAGACCGGCGCCTGGGAAGTCGTGGGCATCGACGAGACGCTGCGCCGTGCGTTCTCCCGCCGCAACGCTCAGATCACTGCAGCCGCCGCCGACGCAACGACCGGCGAGCAGAAACTCATCGCCCGGCAACTCGCCGAGGGCAAGAACACCACCATCACCCAGGCGGACGTGCGGGCCGCCTGGCGGTCACGCGCCGATGACGTCGTCGATGACGTCGATGCGATGATCCGCCGCGCGATCCCCGGCCCGGAGGGCCCCGACGGCCCACCCGTCGCGGGCCCGGGCGGCGGCCCGGTCATGCCCTCACCCGAGGAGATCGCCGCGTTCATCTGGCGGCGCGAGGGCGGCCTGACCGAGTCGCGGAAGTCCGTCACCCGCGCCGACGTCCTGGCCCATGTCATCGACGCCTGCCCGTTCGGCGTGCCCGACATCGCCGCCGCCGAGGCCCTCACCGACGCCGTACTCGCCGTCGACGGCGAGGCCGTCGCACTGCCCACCAAGGGCCTGGTGCACCTGACCAACCCCCAGCGCTACACCCATGCCTCGATCCTGGCGGCCGAGCAGACCATCACCGACACCGCCGTCGAGCGGCTGAACGAGGGCGCCGCTCAGCTCACCGTGGACGCGGCCGAGCTCGCTATTGCCGCGTTCGAGGCGCAGCGCACCACCGACCCGCTCCGACCGTTCGTCATGTCCGACGAGCAGCGCGCCGTCACCCTGCGGTTCCTCACCGCCGGACACGGCGTCGACGTCACGCGCGGCAAGGCTGGCACCGGCAAGACGACCATCATGTCGGCGGCCCGGATGGGCTGGGAAGCGGTCGGCCTTCGCGTGGCCGGTGCCGCCACCGCGGCGGTCGCCGCCTCCAAGCTGCAGGCCGAATCCGGCATCGCTTCGGCGACGGTGGCGACCTGGCTGATGGACATCCGCGACGGCGGTCGCCGCATGGCCGACGCCGACGTCCTGGTCCTCGAAGAGGCCGCCATGGTCGACGACCGCGACGTCGCCGAGCTGCTCACCGCGGCCGCCGAGTACGGCGTGAAGGTCGTCCAGATCGGCGACTGGGCACAGCTGAAGGCGATCGGCGTCGGCGGCGGCTTCCGGCGCGCCCACGAGATCGTCGACGGCCTGGAGCTCAGCGAGAACCGCCGGCAGACCGACGCGGTGGAGCGGGCGGCGCTGGAGGCGTGGCTGGACGGCGGACGGCGCACCGCGCTGTCGATGCTCGCCGAGCACGGCCGTGTCCACGCGGTCCGTACGCCCGACGACGCGTACAGCGCGATGCTCGGCGCGTGGAAGGACACCGTCGCCCGCATGGAGGGCGACGTCCACGACCAGATCGAGGACCTGGTCGTCCTTGCCGCCCGGAACACGGACGTCGAGGTCCTCAACCTCGGTGCCCGCGAACTGCGCAAGAAGGACGGTGAGCTCGCTGGTGGCCAGTCGTTCGCGCTGGCCGGTGGCGAGTGCCTGGAGCTCGCGGCCGGGGACGTCGTCCGGATCAAGCGCAACGACTACCGGACCCGCCGGGGCGGCGACGTCGACGTCCTCAACGGCTACCGCGGACAGGTCACCTACGCGTCCAAGGGCGGCGTCTCGGTCGAGTGGCGGCGCCCCGCCGACGACGGCGGATACGACGTCGAACGGGCCTGGATCACCGCCGACCAGATCGCCGACGGCGCCCTGCAGCACGGCTACGCGATGACCATCGCGTCGGCGCAGGGACTCACCTGCGACTACACGCTGGTCTACGGCGTGGGCGCGGCCGCGAACGACCTGTACCCGGCGATCTCCCGCGACCGGATCGCCACTCACCTGTGGCTGCCCGCCGACGTCGTCGAGAGCGAGGAGACCCGCCTGCGTCTCGGCGAGGCCCGCAGCGACCAGGAGCGCCTGGAGCGGACGGTCGCCGCGTACGCCGACTCCCTGGAGCACGACACCGACGACCGGATGGTCTCCGACGAGCTCGCGCCGGCGCCCGAGGCCCCGCCCGCCGCGCTGATCCCGCACCAGGTGCAGCCCGAGCACGAGCAGACCGTCGAGGCCCCCGCCGCCCACCGCCACGGTGAGCAGGAGCGCACCGACACGGTTCAGCAGCGCCAGGAGCCCGCTGAGGACGCCACACAGGCTGCCCCCGCCCCGGCGGAACCCGACGCGGCCGCCGAACGCGCAGCGGCCCGCCAAGCCCATCTGGACGCTGCCCGGGAACGGCTGCAGGACGGCGACGTCCCGCAGATGACTGGCGAGCAGAAGGCCCGCCTGGAGCGGCTGTTCGCTGCCGGGTTCGCCTCGCGCCCCGAGCCGAAGCAGGAGCAGCGGCCGGAGCCGGAGTTTGAGCCGTGGGGCGACCGCAAGTACGGGCACCTGTCCGCGCAGCGGCTCACCTCGCTCATCGCCCAGTACACCGCCGAGGGCAACCGTGCCGAGCGCCTGGCCGCCGACCTCACCCGCCAGGCCGAGGCCAAGCGCGAGGCCCTGGCTGCGCCCGTCACCCCCGGCCAGGAGCGGGCCCGCGAGGTCGCCACGGTCCTGGACCGCGCCGACGAGCTCGCCGCCCTCGCCGCCACGGAGCGCGGCAACCTGCACCAGGCGTACGAGACCGTGCGGCAGGCGCAGCAGGTCAATCGGCAGGTCGAGGAGGCCAAGAAGAAGTCCCGCCTGGCGCTGCGGCTGGCCGGCACCAGCCGCAAGGAGACGATGGAGATCGCCGTCGAGTACGCGAAGAAGGAGAGCGAGGCCTACAACGAGACCCTCCGTGCCGGACGGGCCGCCGAGACCGCCGTACGTGAGGCATGGGCCGCGATCCGCAGCCCGGAGACGATCGGCATCTTCGAGGCGCAGGGCTCCCGTCGGGAAGGCCCCCGCGACGTCGACGAGCTCCGCAGCCGGCTCACCTCGATGCGCGAACGCCTCCCGGAGATCGAGCGGGTCACCAACCGCGAGGTCGCCCGCAAGGCCGACCTTGCCGAGCGTCAGGCCACCGAGCAGCGCGGCATCGCGCAGAAGCACACCACCACGGCGGGCAAGCTGCAGGAGGAGAAGACGCTCCGCTCGCGCATGGCGACCCAGGCTCCCACCCAGCACGCCACTGAGACCCGGCAGCGCGCCGAGTACATCAAGCAGGCACGGCAGCAGGCCGCCATGCAGTCCCGCGAGAACGCCCGGCGCGCGCAGAGCGAGTACCGGTACCAGCCGCCGACCCAGGGCCGCTCCGGCCCGTCTCGCGGACGTTGAGCGACCTGCCCGTTGCCACGAGGTGTGCGACCTCTCGACTGTGTGTGCGTGTGTCCGCTGCCGAAGCTCCGTCTGCCGAGGCCACGCCCCGCTTCGACGCGCCGCCCGATACATGACCGCTGGTCAGAAACGTTAAAGCGCAACGGATTTAGTCGATGTGACTCATGTCTCGCGCGCAGCTTTGAACCCGGGAATCGTATTGACCGTAGTGAGTGATCTGCTCTGCACCCCTTACCGGGGTACGGAATCCGAACGACGTGATCGATCGTCCCCAAAAAACAGGAGAGTGGCGACGCCCTCAACTCGGTAGAGGCACCGCCACCCGTCGTGACATGTTGATCATTTTTTGCGACCCCGCGCAGAGGCCCATTGGTCAAGCGTCGGGCGGCTCCGAGGGCACCACCCCCCGGAGCTCATGCCCGACTGCTGGCGCCAGACCCGATCAAAGTCGCAACGTCAGCGCCCTCAATGTATGGCCTAGGCCGTGCGAAGAATCCCCGAAAGTTGGGGGTTACCCAAGAGTAGGGCCGTGAACCCCCTGCACTGGGGGATTAGCCCCCTCTGGAACCCAGTGAAGCAGGGAGGGGCGCCACGCACCCGTGTGGGTGACAAGTTGCGCCCATCCGTGGGATATCGTCGATGCCCCCGAACAGCTTGATAGCAGCCCGGGGGCGAGGAGTTGACCGGAACTCACCAATCCGGTCCCTCTTCGCCAGCACAACAACTGCATGGCGCCAGACCCGATCCCATAGCAACGAATCCAGAGGAATAATGACGTTCCTTGTCGCTGCCGTTTTGATCGTCGCGATCATTGCGGCCACCATCGCCTACACCGTCCGCACGCTGCGCTTCACCCCCGCGCGCATCGCCACCGTGATCGTGGCGATCATCGGCCTCGTGATCGCGCTCCCCAAGGCCTTTGACGCCCTCCAGCCCCAGGCCCAGCCGCCGGTGACCGTCCCCGCCAACCCCAACACGGTCCCGGCGGTGAAGTGATGACGTTCTGGAAGCGAAACGAGCCCCTGCAGGTCGGGTCCCGTTTCTACGAGATCGACATCACCACCGGCCGCATCGACCGCGACAAGCGCCCTTTCCGGCTCAGCAGCGTGTTCGAGCGCAACCCCTTCATGCGCGAGCTTCCCGCCGATCTGCGCGCCAGCTTCAAGGAGCTGGCCCAGTCCAGCTCCCGCGAGCACCGTCGGCAGGCCGAGCTGCGCGGCCCTCAGGGCGGGACCGCGGTGCACATAGTGCTGCGGGGCTGCGTCGCCGAGCGGACCCAGATCGGCGCCTCCACCACGGTGCGCATCCTGGGCGCCGGCGCGGTCCTCGGCTGCATGGAGGTCTTCGACGAGAAGATGGCCACCCCGACCGCGGTCTGCCTGAACGACACCTGGACCGTCTACATGCCAATGGACCGGATGCGCGTCGTGGCCGAGTCCGCCCCGGCGCTGATGAAGGCCATCGGCATATCGGTCACCGACCGCATCGAGGCCACCGAGAGGATCTACAACCGGCACAACCTCAAGTCGGAGCAGCGGCTTGCCGGTCTGCTGGGCCACCTCGTCATGCACTGCGCGGTGCCCGGTAAGAAGTACGACTTCATGGTTGAAGGCCCCTCCCAGAGCGACCTTGCGGATGCCCTCGGCCTGAGCATCGGCTCTGTGGAGTCCGCGATGTCCGCCCTCCGCGCCAAGGAGATCGTGATCACCGGCTACCGCACCTACGAGTTCCCCTCGCTCCGCCGGCTGCTGGACGCCAGCGAGATGGCTTTCCCGCCCGAATCCCTGGCCGGCGCCCTCGCGAAGATCTGACGCGGGCTCCGTCGCCCCGCGCCGGTGTTGGCCGCGGATGTGAGATGCGTGACCAACACCGGCGCGACGGGGCGTCTCGGCGTCTTTCCGGACGGTTGAACCGGCAAGAGGACCCCGCCTCGGACGCTGAATCGCTCAGCGTCAGCATCCCGCTGACACTCCCTTCGCTGCACCGGATTGGGCAGCTGTTCGGTCCAAATTTTGCGGTGGCGTCAGTGCAGGGCCTTCAATCTGGGTGCACGTGCTAGCGGGAAGCCGGAGAATCCGGGCCTATGAACACGGAACAGCCCGTTCGGCGCTTCGGCCCCCAGTTCGTCGCCGAACAGCGTCAGCGCTACGGCAGGCGCCCGCCGGAGAATCGGATGCTCTCCTACGACCAGGCGGTGCTCGACGAGTACGAGCCCTGGCGGATCTGGCTGGACGAGCAGCTCGCCGTCCTGCCCGAGGCAGCCGCCTCCGCCTTCGCCACGAACCTCTGGCGCGACCAGAACTTCTGGCCCGACTTCATCGAGCTCGCCGCCGGCGCGGCGCTGCGGCAGCGAGGCTTCAGCGTTGAGTACGAGCGGCAGTGGGGCACGCAGACACCGGACTGGACTGTCGTCAGCGAGAACGGTGAGCCGGTCGCCCTGGTCGAAGTCCTCACCCACAGTCCCCAGAAGGGGACGACCGCGAAGATCAGGGCGTGGCACGGACTGGTCGAGCGCCTCAAGCAGATACCGGTCCCCGTCGTCTTGACGGTGCACGGTGACCCCTCCCGGCCGCTCGACACCCCTGATGCACGCACCTCGAAGAAGATCGCCCAGGATCTCCGCCGGGCGCTGCTCTCCCCCTTTGTGCACCAGGCCGTATTCCGGAGCGAGGGCTACACCTTCCTGCTGCGGGCCGACCCGCGTACGGGCCAGGCCATGAAGCCCCCCGGGATGAGTACGATCCTCGTCCCCCCGAGCAACATGGCCGGTGTCGTTTCTGCGCAGCCGGTCACCGCCGGGATCGAGAAGAAGGTCAGTAAGTACCGTGCGCTTGCCCGGGAGGCCGGACTCCCGCTGATCGTGGCGGTCGGCGCCGACAAGTTCACCGGCCTCCAGCTCCAGCACTTCGATGACCTGCTTCAGGGCGTCGCCACGATCAGCGTGCAGTTCGACTTCGGTGACTCGTTCATCCACCACCCCGTCGAGGTCGACCCGTTCAACCCACCGCGCTGGACCATGCCTCCTGAGCTGGCTGGCGTGCTCTGGGTGAACAACGAGTTCCCTTTCACCACCGCCTGGCGACTCAACCCCGCCACGGCAACCCCTGTGCCTCCCGCGCTCACCGTCCAGGAGTCGGCTTCCTCCGACCCCGACCCGGATAGGCCACCACTGTTCCAAGCCGTGCCGCGGGATCCCACGACCCGGTCGCCTGCCCACGCCGATCGACGCTAGATGCCTGGTCACGGTCAGAGATCGGCTGCTAGCGGGGTGCTAGACCTAGCGGCTCCGGGTGCTAGATCTAGTGGCGTTCACACGAGCGGGCGATGGCGGAAGGGGCGGTTCGGCGAGACGCTGCTCTGCTGGGGACACCGGAACGACAGCGTGCAACGCTCCGCTCCTGAGACGAGGGACAACAGGCTGGCACCTTGCGGTGCAACGTCGCTTAACTGGCCACCGACTGACTCGAACTCAGCCACCCAAACCTCGAGAGTGCTTACATGGCGGCTGGACGACTTGCAGCACCAGGTTGGAGCGACGGAAGTCATCTCGGCCCCTTGACCATGGCCCCCGGAAGGCACCGGAGGGGTCCCGCTCGGTAGCCCGGCGAGGCCCCCTCGCAGAGCCTGGTGGCAAGCAGTACGGGGGCTTGAGGAGAGCCGCTGAACGAGGGGAAAGCAGCAGATGGAAGTGCCCACGCCAGAGCAGGACCCGTTCACCGAGGCGGCCGGTCAAGCGTTGGAGACCGCCGTCACAGCTGTGCGTCTGGTCCTGGCGATCGCAGACGCCGTGCGGCGGCACCAGCAGCGCCAGAAAGGCCTCGAGGAGCGGCTGCCTCCCTCCGAGCCGTCGGTGAGTGAGGCGTCTGGAGAACTGAAGCAATCGTTCCCGTTGGACATCGCCACGGCCCTGACGGCGGGTGCGGACTGGCCGCGGATGGCACAGGAGCTGGTGGCCCTTCGGCGCGCCGGTGTGGATCTGGGTGAATTCCTTCCGCGGGTCAGTGAGATCGCGGCGACGATACGGGAGGCGGCTGCGGCGAACGCGGAGCGAGTGGCTCGCGAGGGCACGGGGGAGTGGGAGAAGCTGCTGCGTGAGACGCTGCCGGCGGGCCCTGTGCGCGAGGCGATCCTGTCCTCGCCGGGGTGGCCCGAGATTGCGGCGACGATGGCGCGGCTGGACGCGCGTGGTGTCGACGTGCGGCAGATCCTCGCCTCGGCGCACGACGAAGGACTGGGCGTCGACCAGGCGATGGCCAAAGTGCTCGCAGGGGGCTCGACGCCGACCACGACCCGGGACGCGATGGAGTCGTACGGTCCGCTCACGATCGGCCTGAACACCCCCAGCAACCTAGATCTGTCAGATCGGGAGCGGGCACTGCGTCAGCTGGCGATCTCCACGCAGGAGAACGAGCGCTTCGCCCGGCTGGTACGGGAGGCTATGCCCGGGCGCGAGCGCGAGGCAGATCTTATGGTGACGGCGAAACAGTGGCCGCTGGTGGCCGCGTGGATGGCCAGGATGGAGACCGACGGCCAAGCAACGGCGCACCTGACGCGTGTGATGAGCGACGCGTCATGGCAGGAAGGGCCTCCATCGCAGCTTGGCGCGCGGCTGGCGGAAGCGGCGGTCGACGCCCTACGAAGGCCCTTGGGGGTGGCGAGGGCGACAGTGAACGCCACTGCGGCTCGGTCCCGGTCGTCGACGGTTCTCCCTCGCAAGGTGCAGGCGACAACGATGCAATCGCCTTCTGTGGCTGCGGTGACCAGACATCGGGAGCCGGCGCCGAGGAGCAGCAAGGTCCGGTAACCCATTGACGCCCAGGTGCCGCAGACTTGCTCGGCTCTGCGGCATCTGGTCTTACGCGTAGGCAAGAGTTCAGGGGCGGGTGGCGCCGTAGTAGTCGGCGTCCGGCATGGCGGAGGCGAGCGGGGCGATTTCGACGTTGCGGCCGGTGCGCGGTGCGTGCAACACGTTGCCGTCGCCTGCGTAGATCGCGATGTGGTAGATGGCGCTCGAGCCGCCTTTGGACCAGAACAGCAGGTCGCCGGGCTGCAGGTTGCTGCGGGAGACGGGGTGGTGGGAGGTGGCGCCGTACTGGGCGGCGGCAACGCGCGGGAGCTTGGTGGAGGGCCAGTAGGCGTACTGGACGAGCGAGGAGCAGTCGAAGCCGACGGTGGAGGAAGCGCTGCACTTCCCGCGCAAGTAGCCGTTGCGGCCGTCGCAGAAGCCGGTGGAGGGGCCGGAGGGGCCGCCGCCGCCCCAGGAGTAGGGGGTGCCGAGGCGGGTGGAGGCGCGGCGCAAGGCGTCTGGACCCTTGCCTGAGCCGGACACCTCGAGTTGGCCCGGGCCCTCGAAGCGAGGGATGGACGCCATGATCAGCCGCACGTATTTGTAGGTCTCACCCTCGGCTTCGTCCTCCGCGCGGGAGAACCAGATGGGGGGTACGCCGCGGAAGCGCTCGACGGCGCCCCATCCAGCGTTGTATCCGGCGAGTGCGAGCGCCCGTACGTCGCCGGGATAGCCAGAGTTCTTGGCCTGGCGGAGCAGGGAGCACATCAGCCGGCCCTGGGCCATCACGGCGTCACCGATGTCCCAGGGGGAGATTCGGCCGTTGCCGTCGTAGTCTCGGCCCCAGGTGGCCCAGGTGCCGGGAACGAACTGCGCGGGACCCTGGGCGCCGGCGGGAGAGGTGGCCTTGTCGGGGCTGGTCTCGAATTTGGACTCCTGCCAGAGCTGAGCAGCCAGCAGGGCTGGTGTCATTGCGGGCTGATCGCAGCCCTCGTCGGCTTTCAGGATCCACGGGCGGAATTCGCTGGGGACTCCCTGGAGTCCACCACCGCCATCGGTTGCCTCGTCCGCCTCGGCGGCGCTCTCGATGAGCACCATGGCGAGCAGGCCGAATAATGCCACGAAGGCGATCGCGAGGATCGCGGCGCCAGCTCCCAATGCCTTCACGTGTTGCCCCCCGTGCTTGCGTGTCTTTGCTATCGGGCCTGTGCGGGTCGGTGATCTGACGTACTAGACCACGAGTGAATTGCGATCGCATCGCTATTGAGACGGGTCAGCCTGCGCTGGGTCGGGCGCACGCTGGGTCGGGCGCACGCTGGTCGGGCGCACGCTGGTCGGGCGGGCTCTGGGCTGGTGGTCCGGCCCACAGAGCACCTGAATTTGGTCAATGGGCGGTTTTCAGCCGAGCACTGTTGTTCGTGACTGCGAAAACGTGGCTCAGGTGTGACAGTGTTCCACGCTAGCCTCAGTGGTCCCACGAGCCCAAGGTCGTGGCTCAAACAGAGGCGTACAGGGGGAGTTAGGGCGTGATGACCCATTCGGTGGCGTTAACCGCGCCGGGCGGTGCTGGAGTTGGGCTTCGATACGCGCTGATTCCCGTCCACGGTTTCGGCATTGCGGTGGCGACGGCGGCGCGAATGCTCGACAGCGGGGCCACCGGCGCGAATGCCCGGGTGCTGGCGCCGGGGGAGTCCATTCCTTTCGGGGCGCAGCCGGTGCTGGTGGCGGAGACGACCGTGTACGGCGCGACGTGTGTCGAGGAGATGCTGCTGCACTGGGGAGGGCTGCCGAAGCCGTGGCTGGTGCTGGTCTCTGACGCCCCGGCACGTCCGGTGGCGGACGCGCGGTATCTGGTGCGGGCCCTGGAGGGGCGGCTGGCGGGGGTGGCCAGGGTGCCGTACCTGCCGGTTCTGCGTGCCGTTAAAGGTCCCGATGAGGCTCTTGAGTACAAGGACGTCCGGGTCGCGGCGGAGAAGCTGCGGCGCACGATGGAAGGGAACTGAGCATGACCGATCTGATGGTATTGGCGGCGGACCTCATCCCGGGTGCCAAGCCGACGAAGATTCCGGGCTTGGATGGGCCAGTCTCCGAAATCTTCGGCTATGGCCTGTGGCTGCTGATCCTGGCGGGAGTCGGGGGAGCGGGTTTCGGTGTCTACAAGCTCGCGGTGGCGGACAAGAGCCGCAATGGCGGAGGGTCCGAGCCGTTCAAATGGATGGGCGGCGGCATCGCGGCCATCCTGCTGGCCGGTTCCCTGATCACGATCCTCAACGGCATCGCAGGCTAGGGGCAGGGACATGTCGCGGACGAGGGGGACCTGGAACACCAAGGGCATGTGGGCCGCGGGCGTCGTGGCCGCAGCCGTCGTCATCCTGACGGGCTATGCGATGTTCACCGGCGACGGCGACGGCGGCGGTTCGGATGCGCCGGCGAAGGGCGGGGCGAGCGTGAGCGCGTCGGCCTCCGCCAGTCCGTCGGCGACCTACGAGAGGCCGGAGGACTGGACGGAGCCGGAGCGGTGGGCTGCGTTGCCGCGGGGGCAGCGCACCGACGCGCGGGGCAGCCAAGTCGGGTTCCCGCACACCGCGGAGGGTGCGGTGGCGATGCTCGCGGCCACCAGCACCACCTCCATCGAGGGGGACCGGTCGAACGTGGACGAGCAGCTGCGGCTCTACCACTCCTACGCCGCAGAGGCCGAGCAGACGCCGGAGAATGCCGAACGCATTGAGCGGAACGCCACCAAGACGGACGAGACGATCGCGCGGAGTATGTCGGTGCCCCCGGGCAGCCCGCTGCCGTCCGGCGCCTACTTCCGTTCCCACGTGGTCGGCTTCAAGATCATCAGCAAGTCGGCCGACGAGGTCACCCTCTGGCTGCTGACTCGTGGCGTCCAGAAGAACGGCGAGATGGAGCAGGAGTCCGGCTCCTACGCGCGCGCGGTGATCGGGGCGCAGTGGGTGGACGGCGACTGGAAGCTGACCAAGCAAGCCGGCCACAGCGCCGCCAGGAAGGCGAGCGGCCAGACGAAGCCGGCGATCGTCGCGCCGGGCGACGCCGAGTTCAACGCGGCCGGATGGACCGCGATCCGGGAGGCCTCGTGAAGCAGCGGCTGACCGCGCTGCTGCTCGCCTTCGTCGCCGTGCTCGGCCTGTCCGGGCTGTCGGCACAGCCGGCCGCCGCCGACGGCATCGTCGGCGGCGGCGTCGAGGTCTTGTGCAATGCCTCCGGCGGCGGCATGTATGACGTCTTTCTGCCCGAGGGCTACGACTTCTGCGACGCGTTGGGCGACGCGGTTCAGGCGGAGTGGGAGGAGGAGTGGAAGGCGGTCTGGGACAGCGCTCTGGGCGATGTCATCAAGTCTTCCGAGGACGTCGGTAAGTGGATGGTGCAGAAGGTTCTGACGGTGGCTCTGCAAGGGCCGTCCCTGGACTTGAAGGCCACCGGTCTGTTCGGCAAGGACGCGACGCTCGCGGGCATGATGGTCTGGCTCGGCCTGGTGATCGCGGCCGCCGGAATGATGTGGCAGCTCGGCAAGATGGCGGTCACCGGCCAGGTCAAGCACGCCGGGCGGGCGATGGCGGGGTGGGTGGAGAACATCGTCCTGTCCGCGATCGGCGTCAGCCTGTTCGCGCTCCTGCTGACCGCCGGGGACGCCATGACGCAGGGGCTCGTCGACGAGGTCTTCAACGACGACCAGGCCTACGAGCGGGTCGTCAAGGTCATGCTCCCCGCCGCCATCGCCAACCCGATCATGGTGCTGGGCGTGGTCACCGTGCTGATGCTGGTCGGCTTCATCCAGCTGATCACAGTGTTTCTGCGGCAGAGCGCCATCCCCATCATCTGCCTGCTGCTGCCCGTGGCCGGCGCGGGCCGGGTCGGCGGAGACGCCACCCGCCAGTGGGCGCCCAAGCTCATCACGGCGGGGCTCGTGATCGTGACCTACAAGCCCATCCTGGCGATCATCATCTGCGTGGGGTTCGCCGAGTTCGGGAAGTCCGCGACGCTTGCGGAGTGGCTGCGCGGCTGCGCGACGCTGGTTCTCGGCGTCCTTGCTCCCGGCCCGCTGGCGAAGATTTTCGCCCCGTTCGGGGCGGCGGTCGGTGGCGGGATGGCCTCCGGCGGGGCCGGCGGCGCGCTCGGAGCGGCCGCGGATTATCTCGGCGGCAAGATGGGCGGCGGAGGAAGCGACGGCGGTGGCGGCGGTGAGCCTGCCAGCCCCGTGGATCACGCCGCGCACGTCCAGAAGTCCATGGGCAGCCAGAGTGGTGGCGCAGGCGACGAGGGCGGGGTGGGCGGTGACGCCCAGGCTCAGGCAGCCCGGAACGATGCCGCCAAGATCCCGGCACAGGCCGGTGTGGGAGCCGAAGGCGCGGGAGTCGGTGTCGGCGAGGTTGCGGCCGGTACGACCCAGGCCGCCGGTGTGGCGGCTGCGGCCACTCCCGTCGGCGTTGCCGCTGTGGGCATTCAGGTCCTGGACGGCGTCAACAACGCGGTGCAGGGCGCGGCCGGACAGATGGGTGGGGGTGACCAGAGTTGAGTGCGCATGAGGTGCCCAAGACGCTGATGGTGGAAGGCTTCCGCGCCCGGCGGTCCTTCGGGGTCGGCGGCCTGTCCAAGGGCGCGACGATGATGGCGGCTGCGGTGCTGGTCGCGGACGGCCTGATCGCCACGCAGGCGCCGGTGACGCTGCTGGTCACGCTGCCGGTGACGCTCGTCGTGCTCGGGCTGGCGGCGGCCCGCCGCCACGGCATGTCCGCGCTCGCGTACTACTGGGCCAAGCTCTCCTGGAAGCGGGCGGCGAAGATCGACGCCACTTCCTACCGGCGGCTGCTGCTGCCGCACCCCTACGCGCTGGACCTTCCAGGAGTGGGAGCCTCCTCCACCCTGATCAAGGCGCACGACCCGACCACTGGCAAGCCGGTCGGCGTGGTCCACGACCGTGCGACAGGCCGGATGACGATCAGCACGCTGCTGGCTCCCGGGGGCAGCCTGATGGCCCCTACGGGCGCCGTGCACAGCAGCCTTCAGACCTGGTCGTCTTTGCTGGACGCGATGAGTACGGACGACCAGATCATGGGTGCGTCGGTGACCATCCAGATCACACCCGGCGCCGGCGAGGCTCTCGGTGACGACGTGAAGGCGCGTCAGGACCCCCGCGCGCCTCAGCTCGCCAAACAGATCGTCAACGAACTGGTCCGCACCACCCCGCACGCCACCGCGAGCGTGGCCCCGTGGATGTCGGTCACGGTCGACCCCACCGCGTCCGCGAACCCGCCGGCCGACCTCGCCGAACAGGTCGCCGAGGCGCTGAAGGTCGTAGACTCGCTCGACCTGTCCGGCACCGGTACCGACATCGAGCGCCGCGCCACCGACATCGACCTGCGCCGCCTGGTGCGCTCCGCCTACGACCCGGCCGTCTTCAACGCCCGCGACGCCGAGTTCTCGGACCTGAGCTGGGCGGAATGCGGGCCGCAGGCCGCCGACGACGGCTGGGAGGAGTACGCGCACGACGGCGGGATCTCCATCTCATGGGTCCTGCGGGAAATGCCCCGGCGCCCGATCGCCTACAGCGTGCTGCTTCCTCTGCTGGCCCCGGGACGCTTCCAGCGGCGGATCACCCTGGCCTACCGGGTCCTGGACCCCTACGAGGGCGAGGCCGTGCTGGAGCGGGAGATCAGCCACGCTCACCATCGGGCCCAGGCGACCGCCGAGGTCAAGGGCCGCGCGAAGTGGTCGCAGCGTGCCGACGCGGCACGAGCGGAGCAAGCCGCCGCCCAGGTCGCCAGCGGCTCACAGGTCGTCGACTGGACCCTGATGGTAACCGTGACCGCCCGCAGCACCGCCGAACTGCCCGCCGCGCGCCAGGAACTGGAGCGCGCCGTGAAGGCCACGCGCAGCATCCGGATGCGCCCCGCCTACGGCGCGCAGGCCGCCGTGTTCGCTGCCGGGCTGCCGCTCGGCTACAACCCGCTCGTGAAGGACTGAAGCGATGGCGCGTACGCCGAAGCCACCGCCGGTGACCACGCCCAAGCGCGTGACCCAGGCAGCCGACCAGGCACCGACCCGTCAGGAACGGCAGGCCGAGAAGAAACTGCGGGCCCGATTCGCCCCCCGTCTGGGGTGGGGCGGCCGGTTCGGCGGCCGCACCCCAGTCGAGGACGCCGGCACCGTCTACACCGGCCCGACCACCCAGGCAGGCTCGATCTACCCATTCCTCCTCGGGAGCGGGCTGCCGCCCCGCGGCGTGCCGGTCGGCCGGGACGTCCTCACCGGCGAACTGGTGTGCATCGACCCGTCCGGCTGGACCGGCAAGCTGACCACGAACCCCGGTATGTGGGTCATGTCCCAGCCGGGCGCGGGGAAGTCCGCACTGGTCAAGCGCGTGTGCCTCGTCTACTCGGCGTACGGGCACATGGTGTGCGTCCCCGGCGACGTCAAGGGCGAGTACAGCACGCTCATCGGCGAGCTCGGCGGATCCGTCGTCCGGATCGGTGACGGCATCGGCCGCATCAACCCGTTGGACTCCGGACCGCTCAAGGGCCGCGTGGCCGCGCTCCCGCTCGACCGCCGCCAGGCGTTGCTCGACGTCCTCAACGGCCGCCGCCTGGAGACCTTGGTTGCCCTGCTGTCCACCAAACACGGACTGGGGAGGACGCCGGACGAGATCGAGCGCAGCGCACTCGACACCGCCGTGCACCTCGCCTCCGCCGGGCAGGAACCGGGCAGCGACCCGATCGTCGCGGACGTCGTCCAGGTGCTGCGCGCCGGCCCGGAGGAACTGCGGACCAAGCTCGCCGCCGACGGCGACCGCTACCAGGACCTGACCCGGTCGGTCATCGCCGGACTCGACAACCTCATCGGCGGCCCCCTGAAGGGCCTGTTCGACGGGCAGACCACCACCCCTCTCGACATCAACGCGCCCGCCGTCTCCGTCGACATCAGCGCCCTGCGAGCCCGCGGAAACGACGTAGTCTCCGCCGGGATGATCGCGACCTGGGCCTACACCTACAGCTCCATCGACTCCGCCCGCTCCATCGGCCTGATGGACCGCAAACTCGTGTTGCCCATGGACGAGATGTGGCGCGCGCTGCGCTCCGGCCCGGGCCTGGTCGACGCCATGGACGCGATCAGCCGCCTCAACCGGACCACCGACGACGTCACCATCTACGTCACCCACTCCCTCCTCGACGTCGAAGCCCTGCCCACCGAGCAGGACCGAGCCAAGGCACGTGGCCTGATGGACCGGTGCGACACCTGGGTGATCGGCGCCTCCTCCGAGGAGGAACTGCGCCGGGTCACCGGAAAGAGGTCGCTCACCGAGCAGGAGCGCATGATGATCGGCTCCTGGTCCTCGGCCACCTCCACCGGCCTGGACATCGACCCCACCGTCCTCGGCGAAGGCGGCGAGGGCCGGCCACTGGCCGAGGAGGAAGGCGCCCGGCACCCCGGCCGCGGCAAATACCTGATCAAGATCGGTACCAGGCCGGGCATCGCGGCGTCCCTGGAACTGACCAGCACCGAGAAGCGGCTCTACCGCACCGACACCAACATGCGCCGCGCGACGACCACGGGGGGCGGCAGCCGATGATGACGGAGAACGACAAGGCCTGGCTCGGCGGAGGCATCCTGTTCGGGGGAACAGCGCTCCTGTCCGCCTCCACTTGGGCCGGTGCCGCCGCCGGCGCGGCCCTGACCGGGGAACAGGTCGCACCCGCCTCCCCGCTGACGGTCTACCGGATGGCCACCGACTGGGGATCGGTGTGGGCCGACTCCGTGACCGCCTCCGCGATCGGCGCCGGGCTCCTCGACGTCGCGGTTGTCGCCCTGGTCGTGTGGAGCTTGCGCGTGACCCTGCGTTGGTTCAGGAACCCCAGCAGCCTTGCCACCTTGCACCAGGTTCGCGAGCTCACCCCCAAGCCGGCTGCCCGCACCGCGACCCGACTGCGCGCGTCCCTGAAGGACGCCAAGCCCAAGGAACTCCCGCCCAGGGACCGGGGCGTTCTCCTCGGCGACCACATGCCCTCCAAGGTGGAGCTGCGCGGTAGCGACGAGGACACCTACGTCGCCATCATGGCGCCCCGCGCGGGCAAGTCGACCTCCCTGGCGATCCCGGTGGCCGAAGAGGCGCCGGGCGCCCTGCTGATGACGTCCAACAAGTCCGACGTCTACGCCGCCACCCTCGCCTCACGCTCGCGGATCGGGCAGACCTGGGTCCTCGACACCCAGGGCGTCGCCCAGGCAGAGCGGGCGATGTGGTGGGACATGATCGCCCAGGCCGAGACGCTGGAAGGCGCCGAGCGGCTCGCCTCCCACTTCGTCACCCAGATCACCAGCGAGCAGGCCGATCCGTTCTGGTCCCAGGCCGCCGGAGACCTCCTCGTCGGCCTGTTCCGCGCGGCCTACCACGACGGCGGCACCGTCCGCGACGTCATGAAGTGGCTCTCCGACCCCAAGGAGAAAGCACCGCTCAGGGTCCTGTACGAGCGTGAGCCGGTCCTCGCCGAACAGGTCGATTCCTCTGTAAACATTGCAGAAGAGACTCAATCCGGCATTTATCAGAACGCGCGTACGGCCATGTCTGCGCTGCGTGATGAGAAGGTCCTTGCGTGGGTGACGCCCGACAAAGACCTGCCCCGCTTCGACCCTGAGCACTTCGCCACCAGCAAGGACACGCTCTACCTCCTGAGCAAGAAGGGCGGCCCTGCGTCGGCCATTGTCGCCGGGCTCGCCGATGCCGTGTTCACCGCCGGCGCGGAGGCGGGCGAACGCCACGGCGGGCGCCTGCCCGAGCCGATGCGCGCCGTCCTGGACGAGGCCGCGAACATCTGCCGCATCGCCGACCTCCCCGACCTCTACAGCCACCTGGGCAGCCGAGGCATCACGCCGCTGGTGATCCTCCAGAGCTACCAGCAGGGCGTGAAGTCGTGGGGCGAGACCGGCATGGCCGCCATGTGGTCCGCCGCCACCAAGAAGATCATCGGTGTCGGTATGGACGACGCGAAGTTCGCCCAGGACGTCTCCACCCTCACTGGCGCGCACTATGTCGAGCGCGGCTCGTACTCCAAGGGCAAGGAAGGCGTCAGCCGCAGCTACTCCGAGCAGCGCGAGCAGGTCCTCGACCCCGCCGAGATCCGTGCTATGCGCAAGGGCACCGCCCTGCTGATGTCCACCGGCATGCCCGTCGCGCAGATCGCCCTGCGCCCCTGGTACGCGGAGAAGGCCATGGCTCACATCGGGCCGCAGATGAGGGACGAGGAGGCGGCGATCACCAAGCGGGCCGTCGCCGCGTACGAGGAGAGGCAGGCCTCCCGCCGTGGCTGACGATGACGTGCCCGACTTCGAGGTGCCCGTCGGGCTGTTCCAGGACCTGGAGGACCTCAAAGCCGCAGTAACCCGCCTGACTGCGCAGGTCAAGGCCCTGGCCGAAGGCGCCGAGGCCACCGCGGGCGAGGCCTTCGCCGACGACCTCACGGAGGCCAGCGGCGGGGCCGAGAAGGGACCGGCGGCAGAGGAGGGCGAGTGGCAGTTCCCGCCGTTCATCCTGCTGCTGGACTCCCCGGCCTACGACGACGAGCTGCGCGCCCTGATCGAGTGGGTCGAGGGCGTACTCGTGCCCGGCTACCTCGCCGAGCCAAGCTCTGACGCCAGGTGGTGTCCCCTGTGGTTCGAACACCCCGTGGCCGTCGCCCGACTGCACGCGCTGTGGCTGGCCTGGCAGGAGCTCACCGACCCGGCCACCTGCGGATACACCGGCCCGTCGGTGTGGCACCGCGACCACCTCGACCCCTGCATGCGCGAACTCCGCCCCTCCACCGGCCCATTCGCCGGTTGCACCAAGGGCGAGCACCAGGTCGGTCACCGCATGCCCGGCATCGTCCCCAGCGCGTGGAATCGCGCCGACTCGTGAGGCATCCCAGTAGCGAGACGGGCGCCCTGAGCTTGGCGAGCTGGACGAAGGCCATGGGCCAGCTCC
>NZ_JBSGWV010000067.1:0-32002 GCF_053609105.1 Streptomyces sp. NPDC054975 | reverse complement strand
AACTAATCTGGCGTTGATTTTTGGCACGCTGTTGAGTTCTCAAGGAACGGACGCTTCCTTCGTACTCACCCTCTCGGGCTTTCCTCCGGGCTTTTTCCCTTCGATCTTGCGTTTCCGACTCTATCAGATCTTTCCGATCCGATTTCCTCGGTGCTTTCCGGCTTCTTCGGTTTCCCGTTTCGGCCTTCCGGCGTTTCCGACTCTATCAGATCCTTTCGGGCCTGATTCCCAGTCAGAGGGGGTTGTCTTCGCGGCTGTTGGGCCGTTCCGACGCTCAAACTCTAGCGGATTTCCCGGGCGGCTCATAATCGAGCCTTTCGAAATGAATTTCGGCATGCCGATATTCGTCCCGGTCGGGAGATCGTGCTGAGTTGAGGTGCCGCATCAAGCGGCGGGAGTGGCTGCCGCAGAACCGTTCCGGCCCCGTGACAACTCGGAGAACACTACGGATACGGCAGGGGCGTGTCAACCCCCGCCCGGTGACCCCTCAGTCGAGGTCGGTGAGCCGGCCGCCCGCGTCCGGCTGGGTGTGCTCGACCCTGCGCAGGAGGCGGATCAGCATGTCGCCGAGGCCGGCGCGTTCGTCGACCGTCAGGTCCTGGAGGAGCTCCTCCTCGAAGTACGTCGCCATGCGCATCGCCTCGAGCCACTTGGAGCGGCCCTCGTCGGTCAGCTCCACGATCACCCGGACGCGGTTGCTCTCGTCGCGGTCGCGGGTGACCAGGCCCTCGCCCGCCATGCGGTCGATGCGGTGGGTCATGGCGGCCGGGGTCAGGCCGAGGCGCTTGGCCAGCTCACCCGGACCCAGGCGGTAGGGGGCGCCGGCCAGGACGAGGGTCTTGAGGACCTCCCACTCCGCGTTGCTGATGCCGAGGTCGGCCAGCTGGCGGCCGTACGCCACGTTCATCCGGCGATTCAGCCTGCCGAGGGCGGAGACGACCTTCTCGACCTGGGGGTCCAGGTCGCGGTACTCGCGCTGGTAGGCCGCGATCTGCTCGTCGAGGGTCGGCTCCTGCGGTGACTGCGGGCCGGACTGCTCGGGTGTGTCGGACATGCGGGGAGTATCCCACGCTCCTCGTTGGCGTTGAAGTCCTTCCATGTGTATTGTTAAGCATCTAACTTTAGTGTTTAAGTCTTCAGGGTTCAGTCCTACAGGGGTGAACCCGCGATCGAAGTGGGTGAGCGTGACCAAGGCGATGGGTGCAGCGATGCGCCGGATCCAGGCAGGCAGCGCGCTGAGCGCGTTCGGACTCGGCTTCACCGTTCCGTACCTCTATGTGTATGTCGCTCAGGTGCGGGACCTGGGCGCGACCACGGCGGGCATCGTGCTCGCCGTCTTCGCCATGGCCGCACTCGTCGTCCTGCCCTTCAGCGGACGCGCCATCGACCGGCGCGGCCCCGTCCCCGTTCTTCTCGTGGCCGCCGTGCTCGCGTCGCTCGGCGCGCTCGGCATGGGGCTCTCGGGCAGCGTGCCCGCCGCCGTCGGTTCGGCCGCGCTGCTCGGTGCCGGTACGGCCGTGATGCAGCCGGCGCTCGCCACGATGATCGTCTGGTGCTCCGACCCGTCCACCCGGACCCGGTCATTCGCCATGCAGTTCTTCCTGCAGAACCTCGGGCTCGGTGTCGGTGGTCTGATCGGCGGCCAGCTCGTCGACGCGAGCCGGCCCGACAGCTTCCTGCTGCTGTTCTCCATCGAAGCGGTCATGTTCCTGGTGCTCGGCGCCATCGTGATGACCGTCAGGATGCCGGGCTCGCCCGCCCTGCAGGACACCCGTCCGGCCGGCTCGCAGAAGGGCGGCGTCCGGGCGCTGCTCGGGCACAAGGCCATGGTGCAGCTGTGCGTCCTGGGGTTCGTCCTCTTCTTCGCCTGCTACGGACAGTTCGAGTCGGGTCTCGCCGCCTACGGCACCGAGGCCGCCGGGATCGAGCCGTCGACGCTGGGGATCGCGCTGGCCGCCAACACGGCCGTCATCGTCGTCGCCCAGTTCGTGGTGCTGAAGTTCGTCGAGCGCCGGCGCCGTAGCCGGGTGATCGCGGCCGTCGGTCTGATCTGGGCCGTCGCGTGGGTGATCGCCGGGTACGCGGGGCTCGGGCACGGCAGCCAGGCGATGGCGACCGCGGCGTTCATCTCCACGTACGCGCTCTTCGGGCTCGGCGAAGCCATGCTCTCGCCGACCGTGGCGCCGCTGGTGGCCGACCTCGCGCCGGAGTCGATGGTCGGTCAGTACAACTCGGCGTTCGCGCTGGTCAAGCAGCTCGCGCTGGCCGTCGGTCCGGCCGTGGGCGGGCCCATGGGGGCCGCGCTGCACGGACCGTACATCGTGACCTTCGTGCTCTTCTCGCTCGGCATCACCTACCTGGCCGTGCGGTTGGGCAGGCAGCTCACGCCGGTGCAGGACCAGCCGTCCCTGGCCACCAAGGCCTCGCGGGTCGTCGCCCGGCACCAGCCGGAGAAGGCGACCGTCGCCGCCTAGCCGGACACCCCCTGGTCGGGCAGGGCGAACTCGCACCAGACCGCCTTTCCGCCTCCCGGCGTGCGGCGGCTTCCCCAGGACGAGGCGATCGTCGCGATGATCGAGATCCCGCGGCCCGCCTCGTCCTCCGTCTCCGCCCTGCGGCGGCGCGGCAGATGGTCGTCGCCGTCCGTGACCTCGATGATCAGTCGCCGGTCGGTGCGGCGCAGGCGCAGACGCATGGGCGGCGTGCCGTGCTTCAGGGAGTTCGCCACCAGTTCGCTGGTGGCGAGGACGCCGAGGTCGCGCAGTTCGACCGGGAAGCGCCAGCTGGACAGGACGCCCGTGGCGAAGGCACGCGCGCGTGGGGCCGCCTCCACTCCGCCGAGCAGCTCCAGGGCCGCGTTGTGGAAGAGCTCCGCGTCCGGTCCCTTGCGGGAGGGGTGCTGGACGACCAGGACGGCCACGTCGTCGTCGTGCTCGGCGGTGACGCCCAGCGAGCGCAGCAGCCGGTCGCAGACGACCTGCGGTGTGCCGACGGCTCCGGAGAGCGCGCGCTCCAGGGCGGCGACGCCCTCGTCGATGTCCTCGCGGCGGCGCTCGACGAGTCCGTCGGTGTAGAGGACGGCGGTCGAGCCCGGCGGCAGGGCGATCGAGCCGGAGGTGTGCAGCCAGCCGCCCGTGCCCAGCGGGGGCCCGGTGGGGTCCTCGGCGCTGCGGACCGAGCCGTCCTCGTCCCTGACGAGGATCGGGAGGTGGCCGGCGGAGGCGTAGACGAGCTTGCCCTCGTTGGGGTCGTGGACCGCGTAGACGCAGGTGGCGATCTGGCTGGCGTCGATCTCGGCGGCGAGGCCGTCGAGCAGCTGGAGCACTTCGTGCGGGGGCAGGTCGAGCCGGGCGTAGGCCCGGACGGCCGTGCGGAGCTGGCCCATGACGGCGGCGGCGCGCACCCCGCGGCCCATCACGTCCCCGATGACCAGGGCCGTACGTCCTGCCCCCAGGGTGATCACGTCGTACCAGTCACCGCCGACGGCCGCGTCGGTGCCGCCGGGCTGGTACGTGGCGGCGATCCGCAGGTCGTCGGGCTGCTCCAGCTCCTGCGGGAGCAGGGAGCGCTGGAGGGTGACGGCGGTCTCGCGGTGCCGGCGCTCGCTGGCGCGCAGCCGCTCGGCGGCCTCGGCGTGGTCGGTGACGTCGGCGGCGTGGACGAGGACGGCGCCGCCCTCGAAGCGCGGGGAGTCCACCGGCAGGCAGGTGACCGTGTACGAGCCGCCGTCCTGGGTCTTGCGGGACTTGACGGTCCGGGGCTTTCCGCTGCGCAGGACCTGGTCCATGAGCGGCAGCAGGCCCAGGTCCTCGGCCTCGGGGCAGGCCTCGGCGACCGTGGCCCCGGCGGGGCGGGGGCCGAAGGCGGCGGCGTAGGCGTCGTTGACGTACGCGATGCGGTGCTCGGGGCCGTGCGCGAGCGCGACCAGGCCGGGGAGGCGGCCGATCATCTCCCGGGCGGAGAAGTCCTCCAGGGTGGGGACGTCGCCGGCGAGGGGCTCATGCTGCTGCTCGTACTCACCGCGGGCCGCGGGCACGGAGCCTTCGGTCCCCCGCGCCGCCGTACGGCGCTGCGTGCCGGGGAGTCGGGCGCTCCAACGGGTGAAGTTCACGGATCTGTATGCCTCGTGGTTTGTTGGCCGTGCTGAGTCACTCTGTGCAGGTGTGAGCCCACCTATGGTCACACGTCCAGTGTGACCGACCGCACTGACATCGGTGTCAGCCTGGCGTGGGCCCGTTCTTGGGCCCGTTCTTGGGGGGCGGGGGTGCGGCGGCGAGTTCGAACTCGGCGCGCGGGTGTTCCAGGGAGCCGAGCGAGACGATCTCCCGCTTGAACAGGCCGGAGAGGGTCCACTCGGCCAGTACGCGGGCCTTTCTGTTGAAGGTCGGCACGCGGCTGAGGTGGTAGGCGCGGTGCATGAACCAGGCGGGGTAGCCCTTGAGTTTGCGCCCGTAGACGTGGGCCACGCCCTTGTGGAGGCCGAGGGAGGCGACCGAGCCCGCGTACTGGTGGGCGTACTCCTTGAGCGGCTGTCCGCGCAGGGAGGCGGCGATGTTCTCGGCGAGCACCTTGGTCTGGCGTACGGCGTGCTGCGCGTTCGGCGCGCACTCCTTGCCCGGCTCGTCCGCGGTGATGTCGGGGACCGCCGCGGCGTCTCCGGCCGCCCAGGCGTGGTCGACGCCGTCGACGGTCAGGCGGGCGGTGCACTTGAGGCGGCCGCGTGCGTCGAGCGGCAGGTCGGTGGCGGCGAGGACCGGCGCGGGCTTCACACCGGCGGTCCAGACGACCGTACGGGTCGGGAAGCGGCTGCCGTCGCTGAGGACGGCGACACGGTCCTCGCAGGACTCCAGCCGGGTCTCCAGACGTACGTCGATGTTGCGGCTGCGCAGCTCACGGATCGCGTACTGGCCCATCTTCTCGCCGACCTCGGGCAGGATGCGGCCGGCGGCTTCGACGAGGACCCACTTCAGGTCCTGCGGCTTGATGTTGTGGTAGTACCGCGCCGTGTAGCGGGCCATGTCCTCCAGCTCGGCGAGCGCCTCGACGCCCGCGTAGCCGCCGCCGACGAAGACGAAGGTGAGGGCGGCGTCGCGCAGGCCCGGGTCGCGGGTCGAGGAGGCGATGTCCATCTGCTCGATGACGTGGTTGCGCAGGCCGATGGCCTCCTCGACGGTCTTGAAGCCGATGCCGTAGTCGGCGAGGCCGGGGACCGGGAGGGTGCGGGAGATCGAGCCGGGCGCGATGACCAGTTCGTCGTAGGTGAGCTGTTCGTTCCCGGTGCCCTCCTCCTCTGTGGCGAGGGTGGAGAGCGTCGCGGTCCGCTTGGCGTGGTCGACGGCGTGGACCTCGCCGATGACGATCCGGCACTTGTCCAGGACGCGGCGGAGCGGGACGACGACATGGCGCGGGGAGATCGAACCGGCGGCGGCCTCCGGCAGGAACGGCTGGTACGTCATGTACGGCTCGGGCGTGACCACGACGATCTCGACGGCGCCGCTTCTGAGCTCGGCCTTGAGCTGCCGCTGCAGGCGCAGCGCGGTGTACATCCCGACGTAGCCACCGCCGACAACGAGAATGCGCGCAGGTTCGGTCACTGTCCCATGACGCAACGCCGTTCGGGGTTTGTCCACAGGCCCGGCAAATTGTGTGACCGGAGGTGCGCGGGGGCGCGGGGTGGCGCACACCGGGGGTACAGGGGGAAGTGCGCAGGTCAGAGCGGGCGGGTGGGGTGGCGCGTGAGAGCGGAATCGGGAGAGTTCAGGCCCTTGCTCCGATCGGGGGGCGCACCGTGCGGAACTCCCCCTTCTGAATTGACCTCGACTCAACTATGTTCGTCGTCGGGGTTTCCGGCTCGCGGCGCACAGACCACAGCGCCGTACACGCGGGTCGGCCCCCTGTCGAAGCGGGGAGTCTCCGGGGGGAGACATCATGAGCGGGGGAACGCTTATGCACATGCAGGATTCGCGGTGGCAGGCCGTCGTCGGCACGACGGACGGCTCGTTCGACGGACGCAGTGCAGGAGTGAGTACGGGTACGGGCACAGGTACGGCCGCGATTGCCGGGCCGGGCGCGGTTTCGGGGCCGGGTGCCGGTGCGGTTTCCGGTGCGGGCATCGGGCCGTCGGGGTCGATCGGCCGGTCGGCGCCGCTGCGGGTGGACGCCCAGCGCAACCTGGAGCATGTGCTGCGCGCGGCGCGCGAGGTCTTCGGCGAACTCGGCTACGGCGCGCCGATGGAGGACGTGGCCCGGCGGGCCCGGGTCGGCGTCGGCACGGTGTACCGCCGATTCCCGAGCAAGGACGTGCTGGTCCGTCGGATAGCCGAGGAGGAGACCGCCCGGCTGACCGAGCAGGCCCGCACCGCCCTCGGGCAGGAGGACGAGCCCTGGTCGGCGCTCTCCCGGTTCCTGCGGACCTCGGTGGCGTCGGGCGCGGGCCGTCTGCTGCCGCCGCAGATCCTGCGGGTGGGCGTGGACGCCGACGAGCTGCTGCTTCCGGCGCAGACGGCCGAGGACGCGGCCCGCGTGCCGTACCAGCGGGGCTTCGGGGACCAGACCGAGCCGCGGGTGGTCGCGCCGCGCGCGGTGCCGGGGGCCGAGCAGGACGACGCCGGTGCGGCGGAGCTCCTGGAAGTCGTCGGGCGGCTGGTGGACCGGGCCCGTGAGGCGGGCGAGCTGCGGACGGACGTGACCGTGGCCGATGTCCTGCTCGTCATAGCCACGGCGGCGCCCGCGCTGCCGGACGCGGCCCAGCAGGCGGCGGCCTCGGCGCGGCTCCTCGACATCCTCCTGGAGGGCCTGCGCTCGCGGTAGTCGCCGGGTGGAGGCCGGCCGGGGGCTGGTCCGGGCGGACCGTCGAGCATGGCACGAACGGGTGAGCGGTCACGCCCGGATACGGGAAGTCGCCCCGGACGAGTGGTAAGTGGACGCGGAGGTTCAGCGCGTCATTCTCTCTGTGGCACTCTTGGCCGGTGTTCGGGTCTGAGCGTGCGTACGGGGGCTTCCGGCGATGAGCGGTGACGGTCGGGACGAGCCGCTGGACATCGGCGGTGACACGGAGACCGGGGGCCTTCCTTCCCAGCACGTGCCGAGCCAGGGCGGCCCCGGAGGCTCCTCGGGCGCCGCCTCGGCTCCTGCCGGAGCGGGGGCGGCCGGCGCGGCGGGTGGGCCTGTCGAGCCGAGCGTGCCGCAGCAGCGGGAGGGCAGGGCCGCGCGGTCCGCGTCCGTCGTGGCCTCCGACGGCGCCGACGAGCCCGACACCGTCCTGCCTCCTCCGGTCGAACTGCCGCCGTCCGACGCCGATCTCGTCGGTTTGATGCGGGGCGGCGACGACAGCGCGTACGAGGAGCTGTTCCGTCGCCACTCCGAGGCCGTCCGCCGCTACGCCAGGACCTGCTGCCGGGACGCGCACACCGCCGACGACCTGACGGCGGAGGTGTTCGCCCGCACGCTCCAGGCCGTACGGGGCGGGGCGGGCCCCGAGCAGGCGGTCCGGGCCTATCTGCTGACCACGGTCCGGCGGGTCGCGGCGAACTGGACGCGGACGCAGAAGCGCGAGCACCTGGTCGAGGACTTCGCCGTGTTCGCGGCGCAGGCAGCCCGTTCCTCCGAGGTCTCCGACCAGGACACACTCGACCTCGGCGCCGACGTCCTGGCCATGCACGAGGCCGAACAGACCCTGGCCATGCAGGCGTTCAGGTCGCTGCCCGAGCGGTGGCAGGCCGTGCTGTGGCACACCACCGTCGAGGAGGAGTCGCCCAGCGATGTCGCGCCCCTCTTCGGGCTGACCGCCAACGCCACCGCCGTGCTCGCCAGCAGGGCCCGCGAGGGCCTCAAGCAGGCGTACCTCCAGGCGCACGTGAGCGAGTCGCTGACGGCGGGCGGCGACTGCGCCCGCTATGCCGACCGGCTCGGCGCCTATGCGCGCGGTGGCCTGCGGATGCGGGCCGAGCGCGGGCTGCGCAAGCACCTGGAGGAGTGCGCCCGGTGCCGGCTCGCCGCCGGTGAGCTGGAGCATGTGAACGCCGGGATCCCCGCGCTGCTGCCGGTCGCCGTCATCGGCTGGTTCGCCGCCGGGTTCTCGCTCAAGGCCGCGGGCGTCGTGGCCGGTGGGGTCGCGGGCGCCGCCGGCGCCGGTGCGGCCGCCGCCGCGACGGGCGCCGGGTCGTCGAGTACGGCCGGAGGGTCCGCCGCCGTGGCCGAGGGGCTCGGCGCGCCCGCGAAGGCGGGCATCGCGGCGGCGGCGGCCGTCGCCGCGGCCGCCGGTCTGGTGTGGGCGCTTTCCGGGGACCCCCAGCCGGTCGCGAAGCCCGAACCCACGCCGCCGGCCGTCGCCCCCGTCGTACCGCCCGAGCCGACGCCGTCGCCGAAGCCGACCCCCAGGCCCACACCGCCGCCCGCCCCACCGGCCGTGGAAAAGCCCGAGCCGACGCCGACGCCCACCCCGACACCGTCGGCGAAGCCCAGCCCCACCCCCACGCCGCCACCGCCGAAGCCGAGCCCCACGCCGAAGCCCACCCCGCCGAGGCCGACGCCCACCCCGAAGCCGCCACCCGCACCACCGGCCGTCTACCAGGTCAACCAGCTGGACTACGGCGTCTTCGGCGACGCCACGAAGCCCGAGGTCCGGCTCGGCGACAGCAGCTGGATGTGGCAACGCCAAGGCCTGTCGATCGGCGGCACGCGGTACGGGCACGGGGTGAGCGTGCACGCGCCGTCCGCGCTGGTGATCGACCTCAACCGGCAGTGCACCAGCTACGACGCGCTCGTCGGCATCGACGACCTGACCGCGCCGCTCCGCCTGGGAGGCGTCCGCTTCTCCGTCTACGGCGACGGTGAACGGCTCTGGCGCTCTCCGCTCGTCCAGGCGGGCGACGCCGCCATCCCCGTCCACGTGGGGATCGCGGGACGCAGGACGATCCGCCTGGTGGCGGAGGAGACCTCGTCATGGGGCCGCGTGGCGATCGCGGACTGGGCCCAGTCCCGGATCAGCTGCGCCTGAGGCCCGCCACGTACGCGTCCACCAGGGCGATCACCTCGTCGACGGTCGGACGGAGGCGCCCCGGCTCAGACCTCGGACGTGTCGAAGCCGAGGGGTGGGCCCGCCGCCCGGTCTCACGCCGGAAGTGACCTCCGTGTCGCCGGTACCAGTGGGCCGACCACCGGTGTGCGCTGGCGGGGGGCCGCCGTGCCTGTCCAGCAGGTGCCTCGGCGGGCGAGGAGGCGGCGGAGCCAGAGCTCGGTGGAGACGAGGTCGGCGAGGCCGTCCAGCGGGATCGGGTCGCCGTCCGCCGCCGCGTGGAGGGCCTTGCGGACCACGTGGGCCTCGATCAGGCCCGCGTCGGCCAGGAGCGGGGCGTCGAAGAGGGCCAGCAGGTCGGGGAGCGCGGCACGCAGGCCGGCGCGGACGGCGGCGGCCGGGACCGCGGGGTTCGGCGCGCCCCAGCCCGGCGGCAGGTCGTGGACGCCCGCGCCCGCGAGGACCGTGCGCAGGACGGACGCCCGGGCGCCCGGCTGGACCCGGAGCGATTCGGGGAGGTCGCGGCAGGCCCGTACGACCTGGTTGTCCAGGAACGGCGCGTGCAGCCGCTGGCCGCGGATCTCGGCCGCCTGTTCCAGGACCCGGTTGTCGGCCGCCGCGCGGGCGAGCGCCGCACGCGCGCGGGCCTCCCCCGGCCGCTGCACCGACGTCGGCAGCGTCGCCGCCCGGGTCAGGCGAACCGATACTTCAGCCAGCGCCTCCCCGGTCAGCCAGCGCGCCGCCGGCCCCGGCCGCGACCACGTCAGGGCGGAGAGCGACGCCTCCACCGGGCCGTAGGCCCCCGGTCCCGGCCGGTTCGCGTCGAGGAGCAGCGTCGCCGCCGCCTCCAGGCCGGAGCGGTACGGCGTACGGGCGAGCCGTCGCGCCGCCCGGTAGACCGTCAGCGGGACCAGCAGCGAACCCGCCGACGGGCCCGTCGCCTTCGCCAGCGCCGTCACCGGCCGTACGAGGGACCTGCGCCGACGGTCCATCAACAGGTCGGCGAGGCGCGCCGGGTGCGCGTCCAGGACCTGGCGGGCACCCAGGCCCGTGAAGTGGTCCGCGCTGCCGCCCGCGAGCCGCCGCCGGTGCCGGCCGGCGACGACCAGCGAAGGGCCGGGCTCGTCGGTCAGCGGCCCCTCCAGCTCCGCGTACGGCAGGGCCTCCTCGCCGGCCGCGACCACCACGTGGTGCAGCCGCGGGTTCGCCGCGATCGCCCGGGCCCGCTCCAGCTCCTCCTCCCGGTCCGCACCGCCCCCGGCCACCAGGTCGTTGAAGGTGACGGCCAGCAGCCGCTCCCCCGCGCCCGTGCCGTGGCCGAGAATCGTCCCGGGCACCCCCGGGAGACCGGCCGCGAGGAGCGCGAGCGTGCCGGAGGCGCTGCCTCCGGACAGGTCCGCGCCGATGCCGGGCGCCGGGCCGCCGCCCCGGGCCGCCCGCCGTTCGGCGGGGCCCATGCCGGGCACGGGACCCGGGTCCGGAAGGGGCGCCTCCGGTGCGTGCCGGGGCGCGGTGAGCCGGGCCCGTACGGCGTCGACCAGCGCGTCCCGTACGCCTTCCACCGCCCGCCGCGGCTCGACCTGGGCCGCCGCGACGGCGAGCGAGGCCACCGCTTCGTACCCGGCGATCTCGCGCGAGCCCTCCCGCAGGATCAGCGCGTGACCGGGCGGCACCCGCTTCACCCCTTCGTACGGTGTCGAGTCGCGCAGCGCCTCCGGGGTCTCCGGGCAGGCGAGCAGCGCGGCCAGGTGCCCGATGTCGAGCTGGGCCTCGATGAGGTCCGCGAGGGGCAGGGCGGCCGTCGCGTACGCCGTCCCGCCCGCCCACGGGGCGTGGAACACCGGCCGCGCGCCCGCCAGATCACCCGTCACGGTGACGCGGCGGCCGACCCGTACGACCGCCGTGTAGCTGCCCGCCCACGCGGTGAGATGGCGCAGCGCGCCCCCGCGCGCGGTGAGCAGCCCGACCCTCAGCTCCTCGTCGCTCGCGGCGCAACATCCCAGGACGGCAAGGCGGGTGTGCGCGTCGATGCTGATCACGCGGACCTCGTCGGGGCGCCAGTCGCCGACCGCCCACAGCGGATCGGGGTCTCCCCACAGCAGCTGGGCGCCCACCGGCTGCACCGTGCGCCCCTCGGACGCCAGGTCTCCCACGGCACCGGCCGTGCCGGTCATCCCGGGGGTAGTCGTCGGGCCGAGGCTCGCGGCGACACTGCTCCAGCCCACCAGCCATCGCATCGGCGCCTCCACGTCTGTTCAGTGGAGGAACATGCTGCCACGACAACAGCGCACGGAGGGGGCTCCGGGGTCGCGCGCGCGAATGCGAATGCGCCCCTGGCATGGGCCAGTTGGCAGCGGTTCGGTGTGCGTCGCCATTCGGCCATTCTTGGTGGCGCGGACGCGGCGCCTCGGGCCGACGGCAGTCCGACGGACGTCCGTCCCCGGGCCTCGACACTCCCGTCCGTGGTCCGCCGGAGTCCGGCCGCGGGCCGTCGGCAGTCCGGGAGGCGCTGTCCGCCTCCCGGAGCCGTCCGCCGCCCGCGGGGAAAGGGGCGACGGTATCCCCCAGCCCACCGGTCCACAGCCGAATGGGCCGACCCACGCAGGACTCATGGAAGCGCTCCCCCACCCACCGGGCGAGAGCGCACGGCCAGGCGCACGGCCACACACCCGGAGCACGCGCCCCAAGGCGCCCCGCGAGCCCCCCGGGCGATCCCTGACGGGGCCCGGAGGGCCCCCGCCGGTCCCGGCCGATCGCGGGTCCCGATGCGCCGTACTGCGCCGGGCCGGCCGACGCCGGTACGTCATCTGTCGGCCATCCGTCTGTTCCCACAACAATCCCGCCATACGGAACTCCGCCCCTTAACGGTAGGGATGCGGCGAACTACGCTGTGTTTACGAATGCCGCACGCCTATGCCCGGCGTCGTGGCGGCCGTCTGGGTGGTCGAGGGGTGGCGTCATGTCCAGGGAGCAACGCGGGCCGAACGAAAAGCTCGGCACGGTTCTCGCCCTCGCGGGAATCAGCAACGCCGGCCTCGCCCGGCGCGTCAACGACCTGGGTGCGCAGCGCGGTCTGACGCTTCGTTACGACAAGACGTCGGTGGCCCGCTGGGTGTCGAAGGGCATGGTGCCCCAAGGCGCGGCCCCGCATCTGATCGCGGCCGCGATCGGCCAGAAGCTCGGCCGCCCCGTGCCGCTGCACGAGATCGGGCTCGCCGACGCCGACCCCGCGCCCGAGGTGGGGCTCGCCTTCCCGCGCGACGTCGGCGAGGCGGTCCGCTCGGCCACCGAGCTCTACCGGCTGGATCTCGCCGGCCGCCGGGCCGGCGGCGGCGGGATCTGGCAGTCGCTGGCCGGATCCTTCGCGGTCAGCGCGTACGCGACCCCCGCCTCCCGGTGGCTGATAACGCCCGCCGACTCCTCCGTGGAGCGCCTGCTGGAGCCGGTCGAAGGACCGGTGGCCGCCGAAGGACCCGAGACCGGCCCCCACACGCGCGTGGGGCACAGCGACGTCGCCAAGCTGCGGGAGGCCGCCGAGGACGCGCGCCGCTGGGACTCCAAGTACGGCGGCGGCGACTGGCGTTCCTCGATGGTCCCGGAGTGCTTACGCGTCGACGCGGCACCGCTGCTGCTCGGCTCGTACTCGGACGAGGTCGGCCGGGCGCTCTTCGGCGCGACCTCCGAGCTGACCCGGCTGGCCGGCTGGATGGCCTTCGACACGGGGCAGCAGGAGGCCGCCCAGCGCTACTACATCCAGGCGCTGCGCCTCGCCCGCGCCGCGGCCGACGTGCCGCTCGGCGGCTACGTCCTCGCCTCCATGTCGCTCCAGGCCACCTACCGGGGCTTCGCCGACGAGGGCGTGGACCTCGCCCAGGCCGCCCTGGAGCGCAACCGCGGGCTCGCGACCGCCCGCACCATGTCCTTCTTCCGGCTCGTCGAGGCCCGCGCGCACGCGAAGGCCAACGACGGCACGGCGGCGGCGGCCGCGCTCAAGGCGGCCGAGGGGTGGCTGGAGCGCTCGCGGGAGGGCGACGCCGACCCGTCGTGGCTGGGCTTCTACTCGTACGACCGGTTCTGCGCGGACGCCGCCGAGTGCTACCGGGACCTGAAGGCGCCCCGCCAGGTGCGCCGCTTCACCGAGCAGGCGCTGTCCCGGCCGACGGAGGAGTTCGTCCGCTCGCACGGGCTGCGGCTCGTGGTGTCGGCGGTCGCGGAGCTGGAGTCGGGCAACCTGGACGCGGCCTGCGCGGCCGGCACGCGCGCGGTGGAGGTGGCGGGCCGGATCTCGTCCGCCCGCACCACCGAGTACGTACGGGACCTGCTGCACCGGCTCGAACCGTACGGGGACGAGCCGAGGGTCGTGGAGCTGCGGGAGCGGGCCAGGCCGCTCCTGATGGCACCGGCATGAGCGCGGCATGACCGGCGGGTGAGCCGGGCGTGACGCGTGTCCCAGGGGGTTTAGCCGCTCTGTCAGTGGGCCAGTGCACTATCGGGGTGGGAGGTGGTGCAGGTGTCCACGCACGACGTCGACTGCGACGTGCTCGTGATCGGCGGCGGGATCGTCGGTCTGTCGACGGCGTACGCCCTGACGCGCGCCGTTCCCGGCACCCGCGTCACCGTCCTGGAGAAGGAGCACGGCCCGGCCCGTCACCAGACCGGGCGCAACAGCGGAGTGATCCACAGCGGGATCTACTACCGGCCGGGTTCACTGAAGGCGCGGTTCGCCGTCGCGGGCGCGGCCGAGATGGTCAAGTTCTGCGCCGAGTACGGACTGCCCCACGAGGTCACCGGCAAGCTCATCGTCGCCACCGGCCGCGACGAGCTGCCCCGGCTCCACGCGCTCGTGCAGCGCGGCCGGGAGAACGGCATCCCGGTGCGGGAGCTGGGCCCCGCGCAGATCGCCGCGTACGAACCGCAGGTGCGGGGCCTCGCCGCGATCCACGTCGGCACGACGGGGATCTGCGACTACGGAGCGGTGGCGGCGCAGCTCGCCGAGGCCTCCGGGGCGCGCATCCTGTACGGCTCCGAGGTCACCGCCGTCGACCGGCGGCCCTGGGGCGTCGCCGTGCGCACGGCGGCCGGGACCGTGGTGCGCGGGCGGGTCATGGTGAACTGCGCGGGGCTGCACTGCGACCGGGTGGCACGGCTGGCGGGCGACGAGCCGGACATGCGGATCGTGCCCTTCCGGGGCGAGTACTACGAGCTGGCGGACCCCTCGCTGATCCGGGGCCTGGTGTATCCGGTCCCGGACCCGGCCTTCCCGTTCCTGGGCGTCCACCTGACCCGGGGCGTCGACGGCGGCGTGCACGTCGGGCCGAACGCGGTACCGGCGCTGGCGCGCGAGGGGTACGACTGGTCGGTCGTCCGGCCCGGCGACCTGGCCGGGACGCTGGCGTGGCCCGGGTCGTGGCAGATCGCCCGGGAGCACTGGCGGTACGGAGCGGGTGAGCTGCGCCGCTCGCTGTCGAAGCGGGCCTTCACGGAGGCGGTGCGGCGGCTGCTCCCGTCCGTGGAGGAAACGGATCTGCGCCGCGCTCCGGCGGGGGTGCGGGCGCAGGCGGTGCTGCGCGACGGGACGCTGGTGGACGACTTCCTGATCCGGGAGGCGCCCAGGACGGTCCACGTCCTGAACGCACCGTCGCCGGCGGCGACGGCTTCCCTGCCGATCGGCCGTGAGGTGGCCACCAGGGCCTTGGCCCTTCTGTAACCCGCGTCACTGCCGGTGCCCGTACCCCGAGGCCGCTGCGACGGTGCACGGCCGTCGGGGTGGACAGGCACAGGGGACGGACGCGCCCGCAAGGGCGCCGTTCCGTTGTGCCCACCCTCCCCCAAGCTCCCGGCTTCGCTCGAGCAGGGGCCCCCTCGCCCCGGCGGAACGACTGCCCACGACGGGGCTGCCCGTAGAATTGGCGCATTGTGTCTGAGTCTCGCGAAACCGCCACCCGTATCGAGCCGCCCGTCTTCCAGCGCGGCAGTCAGAGGTTCGCCGCCGGGGAAGGGCCGCTGCCCGATCCCGCCGGGTCGCACCACGAGCGGCGGATCCGCAGCTTCCAGCCGCGCCGCAGCCGCGTCACCACGGGTCAGGCCGAGGCGATGCTCAAGCGGTGGCCGGACTGGGGTCTCGACATCGACGGCAAGCGTGTCCTCGACCTGGACGAGATGTTCGGCGGCCTGCCCGTCGTCCTGGAGATCGGCTTCGGCATGGGTGAGGCCACGGCCCAGATGGCGGCCGCCGACCCCGGCACCGGCATCCTCGCCGTGGACGTCCACACCCCAGGTCAGGGCAACCTCCTCGGTCTCGCCGACCGGGGCGGCCTGGAGAACGTGCGGGTCGCCAACGGCGACGCGATCATCCTGCTCCGCGAGATGCTCGGCCCCGACGCCCTCGACGGCTGCCGCGTCTACTTCCCGGACCCCTGGCCGAAGAAGCGCCACCACAAGCGGCGCCTGATCCAAGCCGAGTTCCTGACGCTGCTCGCGACCCGGATGAAGCCCGGAGCCGTGCTGCACTGCGCCACGGACTGGGAGGAGTACGCCGAGCAGATGCTCGAAGTACTCACCGCCCACCCCGACTTCGAGAACACCCTGCCCGACGGCGGCTACGCGCCCCGCCCGGACTTCCGGCCCCTCACCCGCTTCGAGGGGCAGGGCCTGGACAAGGGGCATGTCGTGCACGACCTGCTTTTCCACAGGAAGTAGCAGAAGTCGGGGAACTCCGTCGCGGGTGTCAGCCCTCCTCGTTAGGGTCGAACGCGTGTCGAACCACGTTCCCGTCCCCACCCGGGACACCGAGGAGCCGGCCTTCACGGCCGTTCCGGACCGCGCCCAGTGGCGCTACAGGCCTCGTCGCGCCTTCTGGCGCAGCAAGGTGGTCCGGGCCGTCGCCGTGATCACGGTGCTCGCGCTCTGCGCGCTGGTGATCCTCGCGATCGTGCGGGAGCAGACCGGCACCGAGGGCTTCCTCGTCGGCCTCGGGCTCGCCGTCCTGCCCGTCCCGCTGCTGATGGCCGCCTTCCGCTGGCTGGACCGCGTCGAGCCGGGCCCCTGGAAGAACCTGCTCTTCGCCTTCGCCTGGGGTGCCTGCGCCGCGACGCTCGTGGCGATCCTCGCCAACTCCTTCGCGGTCCGCTGGATAGCGACCGCCACCGCCGACCCCGCCTCGGCCGAGTCCCTCGGCGCGACGGTCGTCGCGCCGATCGTGGAGGAGAGCGCCAAGGCCGCGGCGATCCTGCTGATCTTCCTCTTCCGCAGACGGCACTTCACCGGCCTGGTCGACGGCGTCGTGGTCGCCGGCTTCACCGCCACCGGCTTCGCCTTCACGGAGAACATCCTCTACCTCGGCAACGCCTTCGGCGAGGACCAGGACCTCGGCGCCGGCGGCCTCGGCTCCATGACCGCGGGCACCTTCTTCGTACGGATCGTGATGTCGCCGTTCGCGCATCCGCTCTTCACGGTCTTCACCGGCCTCGGCTTCGCCTTCGCCGCCCTCGCCACCTCCCGCCGGAAGTTCCTGAGGCTGCGCCGGACGCTCCTGCCGCTGGCCGGACTGCTCCTCGCCATGCTCATGCACGCCATGTGGAACGGCTCGGCGACGATGCTCGGGCCGCTGGGCTTCATCCTGGTCTACGGCATGTTCATGGTGCCCGCCTTCGGCCTGCTGACCTGGCTCGCGATATGGAGCAGGCAGCGGGAGCTGCGCACGATATCCGGGCAGCTCCCGGCGTACGCGGCGGCCGGCTGGCTCTCGCCCACCGAACCGCTCGCGCTCTCCTCGATGCGGGCCCGCTCGGTGGCCCGCGACTTCGCCCGCCGTACGTACGGCCGGCCGGCCGCCACCGCGGTCGGGGAGTACGAGGCGTTCGCGACGACCCTCGCCTTCCTGCGCCACCGCGCCCAGCGCGGCGCGCCGGACCCGGACTTCATGGCGCGCGAGCAGGAGCTGCTCCACCACCTCTGGCAGCGCAAGCCCGTCGCCTCGCCCGCCCTCACGTACGCGGCACGCGCGACGGGCCGGGTCTGGGCCCCGCCGCAGTACCTCGACTACAGCGGCTACAACCCGTACCGCAGCTAGCGGCTCCGGTACGGCCCGGACGGGCCCCGGTCTAGGCCTCGGACGCCTCCGTCTCGGATGCCTCCGTCAGGAGCGTCAGTTCCGCCGGGGTCAGACGGAGGTCCGCGACCGCCACCAGGGCCGGGAGCTGTTCGGCCGTGCGGGCCGAGGCGATCGGGGCGGCGACGGTCGGGCGGGAGGCGAGCCAGGCCAGGGCGACGGTGGCGACCTCGGCGTCGTGCGCCTCGGCCACCGTGTCGAGCGCGGCGAGGATCCGCCGGCCCCGCTCGGTCTCGGCGTGCGCGGCGGCGCCCTCGGCGCGGACGCTGTCGACGGTCTTCCCCGCGCGGTACTTGCCCGTGAGGAAGCCGGACGCCAGGGCGAAGTACGGGACGGCGGCGAGCCCGGCGCGCTCGGTGGTGGCCAGGAGCTCACCCTCGTACGTGTCGCGCGAGAGCAGGTTGTAGTGCGGCTGCAGGGCGACGTAGCGGGCGAGGCCCTCGGTCTCGGCGAAGTCGAGGGAGGCCTGGAGCCGTTCGGGCGAGATGTTGGAGGCGGCGACGGCTCGCACCTTGCCGTCCTTCACCAGCTGGTCGAGCGCGGTGACGATCTCCTCGACCGGGACGTCCGGGTCGTCGAAGTGCGTGTAGTACAGGTCGATGTAGTCGGTGCCGAGGCGGCGCAGCGACTCCTCGGCGGCGGCCTTGATCGTGGGCGCGGAGAGCCCCTTGTACTGGGGGTGCGCGCCGACCTTCGTGGCGATGACGACCTCGGAGCGGTTGCCCCGGGTGGCCAGCCACTTGCCGATCAGCGTCTCGGACTCGCCGCCCTGGTTGCCCTCGGCCCACGCGGAGTACATGTCGGCGGTGTCGACGAAGTTGCCGCCGGCGGCCGTGTAGGCGTCGAGGACGGCGAAGGACTGTGCCTGGTCGGCGGACCAGCCGAAGACGTTGCCGCCCAGCGCCAGGGGGAAGACGTGCAGATCGGAGTTGCCCAGCGGGCGAAGAGAAGTCATGGGACGGTACAACGACCGCCCCGGGGCGGGGTATTCCGGCAGCCCTGACGTGGGGGGGGTTCCGTCAGGACTGCCGGAGTCACGAGGCCCGCCGGACTGTCGCCGCCGGGCACGGAAGCCCCGCCGGGCGCTCAGGCCGTCAGACCGAGAGGCCCTTGCTGCCCAGCCAGGCCGCCGGGTCCATGCCCGCGCCGCCCGGGGTGTGGACCTCCAGGTGCAGGTGCGGGCCGGTCACGTTGCCGGTCGCGCCGACGCGCCCGATCGTGTCGCCGGTGCCCACGGACTGGCCGACGCTCGCCGTCATCGAGGACAGGTGCGCGTACCAGATCTCCGTACCGTCCTCCAGCTCCAGGACGATCCGGTAGCCGTACGAGCCCGACCAGCCCGCCGACTTGATCGTGCCGCCGTGCACCGCCTTGACCGGCGTGCCGGTGGGCGCCGCGAAGTCGAGACCGGTGTGCTGGCCGGAGGACCACATCGAGCCGGACTGGCCGTACGTGGAGGTGAGGGTGTACGAGGACGTGGGCAGCGAGTAGCTCGCGGCGAGCTTCGCCAGGCGCTCGGCCTCGGCCTTCGCCGCTGCCTCCTCCTCGGCCTTCTTCTTCGCCGCGGCCGCTTCCTTCTCGGCCTGCTCCGCCTGGGCCGCCGCCTCGACGGCGGCCTTCTCGGCGGCCGCCTTCTCCGCCGCGGCCTTCTCGGCGGCGTCGGCGGAGGCCTGCTGCTGCTCGGCCTGCTGGAGGATGCGGGCGCGCAGCGCCTCACCCGCGTCGGCCGTCGAGGCGGAGGCGGACTCGGCGCCCGCGGCCGTCTCGACGTCGCCGGCCGGCAGGGCGAGGGTGGCCGTCAGCGGCTGCGGGTTGGTCGTCCCCGAGCCCGTACCGTCCGCGCCGTCCTCGTCGGCGATGAGCCGGCCGACGCCGGGCAGCTCGGAGGCGTCCGGCAGGTTGAGGTCGGGGAGCGTGATGGAGACCGGGGGCTTGTCCTTGGCGGTCGCCATGCCACCCGCGCCGACGGCCGCGATGACACCGACACCGAGGACGGTGGAGGAGCGGGCGAAGCCGGAGCGCTGCTTCACGACGCGGTGGCGGCCACCCGAACGGGCCTGCTGGCGCAGGGAGTCCTCGGTGGGGTTCCACTCCCCCCAGGTCGTCGCGTCGTCGTCCGTCCCGGCGGCGCCACGGGCACCGAACGCGTTGAACCCGTCAGAAAGGCCTTCGGGGGCAGGGCTGTTGGACGCCACGGAGGCGCGCTCCTTTCCTTCCTTCTCGCCTACCGGGTTAGCTGACGGGTTCGGAGCAGGAAGGTCTCCTACGGGCGGTTCGCACGAGTGCGAGGGTGCCCGATTCACCCCAAGTGGTGGTTCCCCGGTTCCCTTTCAGGATTCGGCGCGTGCGCACGGTGCCGTCTCTTGCGACGGCTGGGACGACCGCGCTGCGTTATCGAACGTTAATAGACACGGGGGCCGGATTCCAAGCCGTTCCGGATGATCATTCCCGAGATTGAGCTGGTACAGCCCGATTTGATCCCGCTTCAGTACGGACCATTGCCGCCACCTCAAACCTGACAGCATGCCAATTGTTATCGGAGCGGTACCTTTCCACTACGGATGGTCACAGCACGGCTCAGGGCACCACGGGCATCGTCCGGCGCCGCGCCGGCTGGCCCGCTGCGGGCCTGCTCACGGCGAGCAGCGCCATGTCGTCGGTGGATCCCCCGCCCGTGAACCGGCGGACGTCGTCGACGAGGGCGTCGAGCAGTTCCTCCGGCCCTGGGAAGATCCGCCCGGCGAGCCGCTCGGCCGGTTCGTAGAAGGCCCCCGTGGCGTCGCGCGCCTCGGAGAGCCCGTCGGTGTAGAGGAGCAGCGTGGCGCCCGGCGGGTACGGGGCCTCGTCAGCCCGGTCCGGCCAGGCGGCCAGGTCGCCCATGCCGAGCGGCAGCGCCGGTTCGGTCGGCTCCAGGAGCGCCAGGCCCCCGTCCGCGTACAGCAGCAGCGGCTCGGGGTGGCCCCGGTTGACGATCCGAACCCGCCCGTCCCCGCGCGGGATCTCGGCGAGTACGGCGGTGGTGAACCCTTCGAAGGCGTCGAGCCCCGAGCGGCGCGTGCCCTCGCGGGCGAGCGCCCGTTCCAGGCGCTGCGCGACGCCTTCGAGGCTCGCCTCCTGCTCCGCCGCCTCTCTGAAGGCCCCGATCACGACGGCGACCGCCTCGACCGCGTCGAGCCCCTTGCCGCGCACGTCGCCGACCACGAGCCGTACCCCGTGCGGTGTGTCCTGGACGGCGAACAGGTCGCCGCCGATGAACGCGTCCGCCTGCGCGGCCTCGTAGCGGGCCGCGACCTGGAGCCCGCCGATCCGCTCGGCGGGCGTCGGCAGCACGGCCTTCTGCGCGGTCTCCGCGATCACCCGCGCCGAGGCGAGCCGCTCGCCGCTGCGCCGTACGACCCGGTTGATCAGCAGGGCGAGGGCGGAGACGGTGACGACCGTCAGCGTCTCGGTGAGGGCGGGGACGTCGGTCGCGGTGTCGTTGTACAGGTGCAGCCCGACGCTCGCGAGGACCGCGGCGATGCCGGTGAGCAGCGTCGTCAGCATGGAGAAGAAGGGGGCGGCGATGAGCGGCGCCGCCGAGAACATCGGGGAGGCGGTGTACGCGGGGGGCGTGGACAGGTCGAAGACCACACCGCCGAGGATCACCAGGGGCGGCAGGGCGCGGATGAACCGACGAGCCCTCCCGCCAGGGGCACGTGACGCGTGCCCGTTCGCCGCACCGTTCGACCCGCGCCCGCCCGGCGCGCGCGACGCGAGCCCGTTCACCGCACCGTTCGCCCCACTCTTCGCCCCGCCGTTCACCGCACCGTGCGCACTCCCCTGTTTCGGCCCCTGGTCCTGCCCCTGGCCCTGGCCCTGCCCCACCTGTGCTCTCCTGCCCGGTCCGTACACGGCACGGCGACGGACGGTACCGCGCCCTCCCCAGGGTGGCGGGAGCCGCGCCGCTCGGCGACCCCCGCTCGGCCATGTGGGGGACACCGCTCACAGGTCCGCCACAGGCCCCGCTACAGATTCCGCTCCGCGTAGACCGTCATCGCGTCCCGTACGAGAAGGGCGGTGCCCTCGCCGTGCTTGTCGTAGTTGACGGTGAAGCGCGGATCGTCGACGTACATCCGGCCGAGGCCGATCACGTACTCCTTCGTCGGGGTCGTCGTGACCGACAGCCACTCGACGTGGCGTCGCGCGATCGCCTGGACCTCGTCGCTGTCGGCCGCCAGGCCGTCTCGCGCCGCCTGTGCGAAGGCGCGGGCGATGTCGGCCTGCCGGTCCATGAAGTCCTGCTTCTCCTCGGCACTGAGCGAGCGCCACCAGCGGTCGCCCTGCTCGTAGGCGTCGCGGCCCCAGCGCCGGCCGACCTCCTCCTCGTACTGCGTGTGGTCGAAGCCGTCGAACACTTCCTCGGCCATGAGCTCTTCCCCTTTCTCGGTCTTGTGGAGAGTGGTCCGCACCGCCGTGATCTGTCGCCCGATCCGCTCCCGCTCCTGTTCGAGCAGGAGGAGGTGGGTGCGCAGCGCGGCGGACGTGTCCCGCTGGCCTTCGAGGACCTCGGCGATCGCGGGCAGTGAGAGCCCCAGCTCGCGCAGAAGCAGCACGCGCTGCAGCCGCACGAGCGCCGCCTGGTCGTAGTACCGGTAACCGTTGGCGCCGATCCGGCTGGGTTCCAGCAGTCCGAGCTCTCCGTAATGGCGGAGAGTGCGACTGGTGGTGCCCGCCTTCTTGGCGATCTCCTGGATCGACCACTCCATACCGAGAACGCTAGATCTTGACGTTACGTAAAGGTCAAGGCGCGAAGGGCGCGGGAGCACACGCGACGAAGGCCCGGATCCAGTGACTGGATCCGGGCCTTCGTTGCTACTGAGTAGCGGGGACAGGATTTGAACCTGCGACCTCTGGGTTATGAGCCCAGCGAGCTACCGAGCTGCTCCACCCCGCGTCGGTGAATATGACCTTACGGCATGGTGAGCCGATCCCCTAATCGGTTTCCCGGCCGGCCCTCAGCAGCCGCAGTCCTCGGCGTCGACCGGGGCGGTGAGCGGGTCCGCCTCCTTCTTCGCGGGGCCTTCCCACGTCGCGTACGCGAAGCCCTCGCGGACCCAGTACTCGAAGCCGCCGAGCATCTCCTTCACCTGGTAGCCGAGCTGCGCGAGGGCGAGCGCGGCGCGGGTGGCGCCGTTGCAGCCCGGGCCCCAGCAGTACGTGACCACGGGGACGGACTTGTCGAGCAGCTGCTCGGCCTGCTCGGCGATGAGCGCGGTCGGCAGGTGGATCGCGCCGGGGACGTGGCCCTGGTCCCAGGACGCGGTCGAGCGGGAGTCGAGGACCACGAAGCCGGGGTCGCCGTCGGCGGCCAGGGCGGTCGCGACGTCGGAGACGTCGGCGTGGAAGGCGAGGCTGGCGGAGAAGTAGGCGGCCGCGGCCTGCGGGGAGGCGGGCGGGGTGCGAAGTACGGCATTGACCTGCGCGGTTGTCGTCATGCATGAAAATCTACGGTCGAAGATCATGGCGCTGAAGTGGGAAAACCCGGCGGTGGGAGGGCTCGGCCGGGAAAATCCGGGCGTGCGCGGGGGGCGGCAGGGGATCTCACGCAGCGGACGTCCGCGGGGACGGACGTGTCACGTTCCGCAGGCGCCGTCCGTCATGCCGATGACGGCAGGACGCTCACCACGCTCGCATACGAGGGGACGACGCACCGATGGACTCGGACGACAAGGACCTGCTGGCCGCGCGCTTCGACGCCGACCGCACCCACCTCAAGGCGGTCGCCTACCGGATGCTCGGCTCGCTGAGCGAGGCCGAGGACGCCGTCCAGGAGGCGTGGTTCAAGCTCAGCCGTTCCGACACCAGTGACGTACGGAACCTCAGCGGCTGGCTGACCACCGTCGTGGGGCGCGTCTGCCTGGACATGCTGCGCTCGCGCGCCTCGCGCCGCGAGGACCCGCTGGAGTACTACGTCCCCGATCCGCTGGTGCGCGGCGCGGACAGCGGCACGACCGACCCCGAGGAGGAGGCGCTGCTCACCGACTCGGTCGGCCTGGCGCTGCTCGTGGTCCTGGACACCCTCGGCCCGGCCGAGCGGCTCGCCTTCGTCCTGCACGACATGTTCGCGGTCTCCTTCGACGAGATCGCCCCGATCGTGGACCGCAGCCCGGCCGCGACGCGCCAGCTCGCCAGCCGGGCCCGCCGTCGCGTCCAGGGCGCGGCGCCCGGCCCGGCGCCGGACCTCACCCGCCAGCGCGAGGTGGTCGACGCCTTCATGGCGGCCTCGCAGGGCGGCGACTTCGAGGGCCTGCTCGCGGTCCTGGACCCGGACGTGCTCCTGCGCGCGGACGGCGGCAAGGCGCTCGCGGCGGCCTCGAAGCTGGTGCGCGGCGCCGAGGCGGTCATCAACCAGGCGCTCACCTTCGCCCGCTTCCGCCGCGAGTACCGCAAGGTGCTGGTCAACGGCGCGCCCGGCATCGTCTCGTACGTGGACGGCGGCCGGGCGGCCGGTCTCATGGCCTTCACCATCGTCGGCGACCGCATCACGCAGATCGACATCATCGCGGACCCGGAGCGGCTGGAGGCGCTGGGCATCTGACGGCCTGAGCGTGGGGCGGGCCGACGGCGGTCACCCGGCGGTGCGACCGCCTCGTTGTCGGCGGCACCCGCGCCGCCTCGGCCCCGGAGCGGTGTCAGCGCAGGAACGGATTGCGTCCCACGTCGGCGGGCACCTGTTCGCGCACCGGGGTGCTGTCCGGGCCGGGTACGCGCATGCCGGGGATCGGGACGTCACGGACCCGGTGGAGGAGCACGGCCCCGTCCTCGTTCCGTACCTCCTCGTACCCGTGGGCGAGGAGCAGGGCGATCCGCTGCCGCTGTTCGGCGAGCGAGGCGAAGGGGAAGGTGCGGTCGTTCACGCGGAGCAGGACCCAGTCCGCCCCGCGCGGCGTGGCGTCGACGAGGACCACGTGCGTACGGGACGTCAGGCGGGGGGCCACGGTGTTGTCGGCCTCCACCGTCGCGCCGTCCGGGATGAGTTCCGCGGCCCGGGCGAGCGCGCGCTTGTCCGGCCGGGGCTGCCAGGACCCCGGGTGGAACGGCAGGCCGAGGCCGGCGACGAGGGCCGCCGCCGTACTCAGCGTGACCGCGACGACGGACAGCCGGGCGCCCCACGCCCGCCACGGCGGGTGCTTCCGGCGGTGCAGCCGGGCGAGGGTCTCCAGCGCGGCGGTCAGCAGGATCGGCCAGAGGAAGGCGTCGTAATGGTTGACCACCGGCCAGTGGTTCGGGTTGTCGGACAGCATGCGCTCCGCGATCAGCGGCACCGCGAGCAGCAGCGTCGATGAGCCGACGGGCAGGAACGCGAGCGTCCCCAGGAGCCAGACGAGGATCACGACCTTGACGAGCGGCGTGAACGCGACGGCCGGCAGCACCCACGGCTCGGTCAGCACGCGCAGCACGGCCTCCCCGCCGTCCGCGCCGAGTCGACCGTAGCTCCAGTAGTAGCCGGGCGGGCTGCCCATGGCGGGCAGGAACCAGCCGACCACCAGGGCGACGACCAGAGGTCCACCCAGGAGCAGGGCGATGCCCACGGCCCGACCGTTCGCGAGCCCGGTCGCCCGCGCGGGGGCCTGGCGGGCGCGCAGGGCCAGCACCAGCCCGAACGCCCCGACGACCAGCCCCATGTCCTCCTTCACCAGACACAGCGCCGCCGCCCACAGGGCCGCGCCTCCGTAGCGCCGCGCAAGGCCCCGCTCCAGCATCAGCAGCGTGAGCGGCACGGCGAAGGCCACCTCGTGGAAGCCGGTGTACGAGGAGTTGAGGAGCGGCCAGCCCACCGCGTACACCAGGCCGCTCACGTCGGCCGCCCGGCGCGCGACGGCGGGGGCGGCCTCGGCGAAGCAGTGCCGCGCGATCCGGCGGACGACCGGCACGCCCGCCGCGAACAGCACGGCCTGGGCGAGGATCAGCGAGCGCGGATCGTCCCAGAGCCAGTAGAGCGGGGCCAGCAGCGCCAGGAGGGGGGTGAAGTGGTCGCCCAAGAGCGTGAAGTCGGGCGGGAATTCATGGTGGACGCTCTTGATCGGCGACCGGGGCGGATCGAAGTGCGCGTACGCCCGCACCGCCTGATCGAAGATCCCGAGGTCGAAGCCGGTCACCCGCAGCGCCGTCCAGGACTGCAGCCCCAGCGCGAAGCACACGAGGAAACAGAGGATCACCGTGGCGACTCCACGCCACCGCCCCGCGAACCGGGCGGCGCCGCGAGGAGCGGACACCCCCTGCGTCGAGCCGGCCGGCTTCCGCTGTCCCGGAAGAAGGTCCGTGACCTGAAGGTCCTTGGCCTCAAGGTCTGCGACCTGGCTCGGCTCGCGGCTCGGTGGGGCACTCATGCCCCGACGCTACGTGGCGCCCCGGCCAACTGCCAACGACGAAGCGCCCCGACCGGCGAAACCGGTCGAGGCGCTCCCAGCGGGCCGGAGGGTCGCCCCTCCCCCGTCACACGTAGGCCGTGTGGGACTCGAACCCACAACCAACGGATTAAAAGTCCGCTGCTCTGCCAATTGAGCTAACGGCCCTCGGCACAACACCCCCGAGCATAGCCGTATCGCTCCCAGGAACCGATCGGGTATCCGACACGGCCCCGTCTCCCCGAGGCCCCCTCGGGCCCGCCCGGCGCGGCGGGCGGGCCCGAGGGAAGGCAGTCCCGGTACAGGGTCAGTACAGGCCCTTGAAGCCGTTCCAGCCGCCCGAGCCGATCATGACGCGGCCCGCGTACCCGCCGTTGCCCAGGTTGGTGTACCGCCACAACTTGCCGCTCGTGTCCCGGGCCAGCAGCTCCCCGCGGCCGTCACCGGTGATGTCGCCGACGCCCACCAGGGAGTTGTAGACACCCCAGCCGCCGCCGAGCTTCACCCGGGCGGTCATCCCACCGTTCGCCGTGCCGTAGTAGCGCCAGAGCACACCCGACGCGTCCATGCCCAGCAGATCGCCCCGGCCGTCACCGTTCAGGTCACCGGCGCCCACGATCTTCTTGTAGAGCTTCCAGTTGGTACCGATCCTCACCCGGGCGCCGAGACGGCTCTCTTCCGTACCCGGATAGAGGTACATGTCACCGGTGGTCGTCTGGCGTGCGATCAGGTCCTTGAAACCGTCACCGTTCACATCGCCCGGCGACGTCAGCACGTCGAACTGGCCCCAGCCCCTGCCCACGAGCGTGTACGCCGAGGAGTCCGAGACGATCGCCCCGCAGCCCGGACGGTACGCGCGCAGTTCGTCGCCGACCCGCCCGTACACGTCGTTGCAGCCGTCACCGGTCAGGTCACCGACCGGCACCAGGAGCGCCGTGGTCGGGAGCTTCCCGCCCGTGCCGTTGGTCCGCGCGGCCAGACCGCCCGAGCCGTTGCCCCGGTAGAGCGACACCAGTCCCGCCGAGTCCATCACCAGCAGGTCGCCGAAGCCGTCGTTGCCCGCGAGGTCCCGCCACGGCACCACCCTGCCGCCGGTCACGGAGATCGTGCCGGAGGCGGACAGGTCCTGGCCCTCGCCGTCGGCCGTGTTGGCGGTCAGCGTCCAGAGGAACGTGCCGTCGGTGACCAGCCGGCCCGCGGCGTCCTTGCCGTCCCAGCCGACCGCGATCCGGCCGCGCGTCTCGCCGCCGTCCCACGTGCGGACCAGCGCGCCGTTGACCTTCCGGCGCAGCGTCAGCTGCCAGTACGACGACGGCTTCGACAGCGACCAGGCCGCCTTCCAGCCGTCCGTCGCGCGGGCACTCGCCGGGGCGTTCGTCGCCGTCGCCGTCAGGTCGGAGGTGGGGACGCTCGTCCAGACCGCGTGGATCCGGTTGTCGGCGTCCTTGTAGGCCACGGCGCCGCCGAAGCGGTCCACGGTCCACGCCTCCCGGCGCGCGCCCTGGACGGGGGTGTCCACCAGCGTGCGCGGCGCGGCGGCCGTGCCCGTGTGGAAGTCGATCAGCCGGAGGGACGAGCCGGAGCCCTGGTCCAGGACGAAGCCGTCACCGAGCAGACCGCCGTTGTACGAGCCCCTGGGCAGCGCGATCTTCGTGCCCTTCTGGAGGTCGAGGACGCCCTGCTTGGAGAACTGGCTGCACGACCAGTACAGCCAGCGGCCCGCCACCTGAAGCTCCGTGGCCGCGCAGTCGGCGCCGGTCGCGACCGTGCCGAGGTCCTTGCCCGTGGCCAGGTCCGTACGGGAGATCTGGCCCACCGTGGCCGTGCCGGCGAAGAGCGTGTCGCCGCGCAGGGCGGCCGCCGTCTGGGGCTGCCTGCGGACGACGGGCGAGGCGCCGGTGGCGGCGTCCAGGTCGACGACGAGGGTCTCCTCGCCCGCGACGAGGTCGCCGGGCATGCTCGGGCGCCCGCCCTGGACGACGGCCCACCGGCCGGAGGCGTCGGCCAGCCGGGCGTTGCTCTTGCCCGTGGCGGCCCGGGTCGTCTCCTTCGCGGAGCGCCGCCCGACCACCTCGATCCCGGACACACCGCGGGCCAGGTGGACCGTGCGGCCGTCACCGGAGTCGAACAGCGGGGTCGTGTTCTCCAGCCGCTCCTCGGACCCGGCGGAGACGGGCTCCGACTGGCCGGTGTGCAGCGGGCCGACGGGCAGGTTCCGGATGTGGAAGCCCCGGCCCATCTGCCCGTCCTGCTCCAGGGTGGAGAGCCGGCCGGCGCCGAGGGCGAGCGACTGCACCGCCGTCGCCAGCGGTTCCACGCGGCGCAGCTTCTCCAGGACCGGCGCGCCACCCTCCTTGCCCGGGACGGCCTGCAGCAGGTACCAGTCGGTGGCGGAGGAGCCGCCGACGACGGCCGCTCCGGCCCCGCCGACGATCTGGTTGATCTCCGCCTCGGCATTCTCCAGGAGCGTCTGCGGGGCGCCGTCGGGCGACAGCGCGACCAGCCGCCGCTTCAGCGAGGCGTCCGTGCCAGACGCCTCGCCGACGGCGAGGACCCACTCGTCGACCAGGCCGATACGGGCGGAACTCAGCCCCTCGGGCAGCGCGTACGTCCGCTCGGCGCCGTTCAGGGCGGACCGCTCCCGAACGTGCACCTGGCGGTTGCGGTCGACCCAGGCGATCCGGTCGGCGCTCAGGGCCACCGGCGCGACGAGGATGCTCTCCCCCACGGAGGTCGGCGCCTCGATCACGGTCATCTGCCCGGTCCGCAGGTCGACGACGCCGAGGTCGGTGAGGTCGTACGTGTCGGCGGACCGGCCGAAGCGGATCACGGCCGCGCTGTCGTCGCCCGCGACGAGCCGCGCCATGTGCAGGTTGGCGCCCTCGGGGAAGCCGGTGACGGGGATCTTGGTCTCCGTCGCGTCCCCGGCGCGCCGCAGGTAGTAGCCGGTGGTCGTCTGCGACGAGGTCTCGGACTCGTACTGCTGGAAGAGCAGGGTGTCGCCGAGCAGACCCCGGTAGCTCGCGTCGCGCGGCATGGCGAACGGCTGCTCGGTGCCGGTCACGAGGTCGCGCAGGTAATGGACGCCGGCGCCGCGCTGGACGTACGCGTACCGTCCGCCGACGCCGGTCTCGGCGAAGGACGGATTGCCGGAGCCGTACCCGAGGGACACGGTCTCGCCGCTCGCGAAGCCGGTCCAGAAGAGCTCGCCGCCGAAGTGTTCGTCCGCGTCCTCGGTCTCGTGCACGTACCCCCCGGGGCTGACCGCCTTCACGGCCGCGTGCCGCGGGACGGTCCGCCAGTTGGGCGTGATGTCGAGCTGGTCACCGGGCGGTACGGCGGCGGGCGCGGCCGTCGGGACGGCCGTCGGGACGGCCGTCGGGACGGCAGTGGCCGGCGTCGCGCCGATCACCGACGCGATGAGCGTGGCGGCCACGGCGGCCGTACGCGCGCGGCGGTCACGCGCGCGTGAAGAGCGTGCCAACGAGGGTCCCTCCCCGGGAATCCTGAAAGATGAGGAAAACAGGGCGGAAGCCGGAACACCGTGCGCCGGGCCCCCTGGCCGACGCTCCCCACCCATGTCAACAGCGCCGACAGTAACAGCAGCGTCGGACACCGGGCAGCCGGGTTTGCCACCCGGGCGGCGCCCCTTTCGACCCCGCTGAACGAGCCGGGGCCCGTACGGCGAACAACTCCCGTACGGGCCCCGAACTACGCGTCACACCTCACGACAGCGTCTTGTACATCTGCCAGCCGCCGCCGATCTTCACCCGGCCCGCGAACGTGCCCGAGCCGTTGCCGTTGTACCGCCACAGCACGCCGGCCGAGTCCCGGGCGACGAGGTCGGCCTTGCCGTCGCCGGTGATGTCACCGACGCCCGCGAGCGCGTTGTAGACCTGCCAGCCGCCGCCGACCTGCACGCGGGCACCGAACGCGCCCTTGCCGTTGCCGTTGTACCGCCACAGCACGCCGGCCTTGTCGCGGGCCAGCAGGTCGCCGGCCTTGTCGCCGTTGAGGTCACCGACACCGACGACCGAGTTGAACATCTGCCAGCCTCCGCCGAGCTTCACGCGGCCCTTGAACTTGCCCGTGCCCTCGTCGGCGTACATCCAGAGCTCACCGGCCGGGGTGCGCGCCAGCAGGTCGGTCCGGCCGTCGCCGGTCAGATCGCCGGGCGCGGTCAGGACGTCGTAGATGTTCCAGCCCGAACCGAGCGCGACCTTCGGCCCGCCCGGCGCGAAGGCCGTGCCGCAGCCGCCGTCGTGACGCGTCAGCACACCCGCCGAGTTCCGCACGAGCAGGTCGTTGCACTTGTCGCCGGACAGGTCCCCGAACGGGACGACCGTCGACGTCGCCGGCCACCCGGAAGCGGAGGCCCCGGTCCCGAGCCCACCGGTCCCCGTCCCCGTACGCACGGTCAGCGCACCGGCCGAGGTCAGCCCGAGCAGATCGCCCTTGCCGTCACCGCTGTGGTCCCGCCACTTGGGGAGCGGCTTGACGGGTACGGGCGCGGTGGTGGCGGCTCGCAGCTGGGTGACGAAGTCACCGGTGGACTGCTGCCACACGGCGACGGGCCGGTTGGCGGCGTCGACGGTGACCAGGCCGAGGGCGTAGCCGCTGGTGTTGGTGGAGAGCGGCGTCGGGGCCGCGGACCAGGCACCGTTGACCCGCGAGGAGGTCATCAGCTTCCGGTCGGTGTCGCCCTGCGTCCACACCGCGTGGACGCTGCCGTCGGGACCGGCCGTCAGATCGAACTGGTCGTCGGGGACATAGCCCGTCGAGATCGTCTTCATGGCGGACCAGGTGCCGTTGGTGGCGGAGCGCGTGGTGGTCCGGGCGGAGTAGCCGGATCCGTCGACGAAGACGACCCCGAGCAGGGTGACGTCGCCTTCCGGACCGACGGCGATCTTGCGCCAGCTGCCCCCGACGAACCCGTTGGTCGGCTCCTCGGCTCCCCAGACCAGGCTTCCGGGCTTGCGCTGAGCGACCACCTCGGCCTGCGATTCGGCCGTAGCGGACTCGGACGTGGTCCAGAGCAGCGCGGCATGGCCGCCCTGGCCGATCGTCAGCTTGGGGTTGTGCGCGTGCTGGCCGGGCGTGGAGACGGTGACCGGCTCGGTCCACGTGCCGCCGGCCACCCGGTCGAGGACCTTGATCTCACTGATCGCGGGGCCGGCGTGGACGTAGGCCACAGTCGCTGTGCCCTGCGCCGAATACACGAGCTCCGGAGGGGAGGAGAGCCCCGCGTCCGCCGTGGGCACGTCGAGCCGGACCGGCTCGGACCAGGCCGCGCCCGGGGCGGTACGGACCGAGGAGAACACCCCGCTCCGCCCTTCCGAAACGCCCTGCCAGACGGCGACGAGCTCGCCCGACGGAGAGCCGGCCAGCTGCCCGCTGTGCATCCAGCCGGGGTCGGCCACGATGTCCGACGGTGCGGACCACGTCGTGGCGCCGGCCGCGAGGGTGGACATCCGGAAGACTCCGCCGGGCTTCTCGTCGCCCGGTCCACCGTCGTTCGGGAACTCCATCCAGGACGCCACCACGGCCCCGTCGGCCGAGACGGTGAGACGCGCCTCACCGCGCTGGCTGGGCGGGGTGGCGAGGACGTGCGCCGCGCCCCAGACGGAACTGCCCGCCGGGCGGACGGACACGACGTATTCGAGCTTGCTGCGGTCCTCCGGAATCCGGTACCAAAGGGCGACGACCGCCCCGTTCTTGGCCGTCTTGAGGTCCACGATTCCGTGGATGGACGCGCCGTCCGACAGCGGCACGGACGCCGCCCACGGGTCGAGCGACGCGGCGGCGGCAGCGGCGGCTCCGGCCGGCGCGGCGGTCGCCGGCGCGGCCAGCGGGCCGACGCCGGCGAGAAGGGTCGCGGCGGTCACGGCCGCGATGGAATGGCGTAGAAGAGCGCTACGAGGCACTCGGGTCCTCCCCTGAGGATGAAAGTAGAGGCACGGGGAAGACAGCGGTGCTTGAGCTCAACAGACGTCGCTTCGCGGCCCCCCGGCCGCACCGCCCCCCATGCGCTGCGCCGATGCTAACAGCCACTCACCAGCGCCGAAAGCCTTTTTCGAACCCGTTCAAAGGGCTCGAAAAAGCAGGGCCCGTACGACACCTGGGTGTCGTACGGGCCCTGCTCAGGGTTCTACGTGAGATCAGCCGTTGCGCTTCCAGCGCGGCTTCTCGTCGCGGCGGCCGAAGGAGCCACCCGTCGAGCCGGTGCCGCGGTGGTCGCCGCCACGGTGGTCGTCACGGCGGCCGTACGGGCGGTCGCCACCCGAGCGGAAGCCGCCCGAGGGACGGTCGTCGCGGCGGTCGCGGTTGAACGGACGGTCGCTGCCGCGGTGGCCGCCGGTCGGACGGTCGTCGCGGCGGAAGCCGCCACCACGGTTGTCGTCACGACGGTCGTCGCGGCGGAAGCCACCGGACGGACGGTCGTTGTCGCGGCGGAAGCCACACCGGCGGCGGTCGATGATAAACATCTCC